>JANOPS010000064.1:0-2488 GCA_031421995.1 Gemmatimonadaceae bacterium | reverse complement strand
CATTGATGACAGTGGCGAGGGGCTGCCAGATGTCGTTGTTGAGGGTACGGGATTGCGAAACACGCGAGCCCGGCTCACCACGTTGTACGCCGACCGATTCGCGTTGCAGCTTGCGCGACGTGTCAACGGTGGCACGCGTGTCCGTCTGGAAATCCCCTATGTCGAACAGTGATTTATTGCGGCTGCTGATCGTGGACGACGAGCCGTTGGCGCGTCAGCGACTTCGCGATGTGTTGTCAACCCGCGCCGACATCATCGTGGTTGGCGACGCCGAAGACGGCCCATCGGCGGTGGCGGCCGTCAGCACGCACGCGCCTGATGTTGTGTTGCTCGACATCCAGATGCCGGGTATGGATGGGATCCGCGTCGCCGAGCGGCTCTCAGATCCGTCTCCCATCATCATCTTCGTGACGGCATACGACCAACATGCCATCCGGGCGTTCGAGGTCCACGCGGTGGATTACGTGCTGAAGCCGTTCGAACCGGAGCGGCTTTTCGCGGCACTCGCACACGCGCAGCGCATGCACGCACGCATGGACACGACGCCGGAGCGGACGCCGGCCGACTGGCGCGCCATGTTGGCGGAGCTACGGGCCACCCCACCCTGGCTGGAGCGCGTGGCCATTCGGCTCGGTGATCGGATCTACTATGTTCGCTTGACCGATGTCGACTGGATTGAGGCCGACGGCAACTACGTCCGCTTGCATACCGGATCCAAATCGCACCTCCTGCGGCGAGCGATCCGACAGCTGACCGACGAACTCGATCCCCGTCAGTTTGCGCGTATTCATCGCTCCGCCATCGTCAACATCGAGCGCATCGCGGAGTTGCGCGTGCAGCCCGATGGGGATTATCTCGTGGTGCTTTCCACCGGCGTGCGCCTCAAGATGCTGCGCAAGTATAAAGACGGCCTGCCATGAACAAGCCGACGCCCGGTACGCAGGTGCGCGCGAATCAGTGGACTTCAGGGGACAAACGTTGGCAATCGACGTAGATTACCGTCGACCCTTTCCTGGAGCTGTATGTCGACCGACCGCCGTGAATTCCTGCATCGCCTCGCGCTGAGCGGTGTCGCGTTCAGCGCACTCCCCGCGTCGATGCACGCCGACGAGCCGCGATCACAGGGCGCGTCGTCCGCGACGATGTATGACGAGTGGCTGGCCATGCAACAACCACCAGCGGCACCGGCCTATGACACCAGTTGGCCGTCGAAACTCACCGGCAAATTCAAGACCGTCTTCGACGTTCCGGAGATCACCAGCGGTGGCGGGGTCTGGCGTGCTGCGATGTGGTCCAACCATCTGCGCGATGTGCTGAAGGTCGATGCCACCGACATCAGCAGCGTGATCGTGATTCGTCACGCCGGCATTCCCTTGGCGATGAATCACGAGTTCTGGGATACGTATGATGTGGCCAAGAAGAACAAAGTGACGCATCCCATGACGGACAAGAAAACCCGCCGGAATCCGGTGCTGATGACCGTGGAAGACGACCAGATGCCCGCGAACTTCGCCGCGATGACGCTGAACAAACAAATTGAGCGGGGCAGCATCGTCTTGGCCTGCAACACCGCGTTCAGTGGCATGGTGTCGTTGGTGGCCCAGAAGGACAAGCTCAAGTTTCCCGAAGCCCGCGCCAAGGCGCTCACCATGCTCGTGCCCGGCGTGATGCTGCAGCCCAATGGCATCTTCGGCGTTGCCCTCGCCCAGCACCACGGCTGTGCGTTCGTCGCCGCATCCTAGCGCGCCGTGCACGCGGTCCACTGTTGCGAATGACAGCGGACCGCGCCAGACGCCGACTACACGGCGTCTGACAAGCTTGAAAATGTAAAATCGCGCACCTTGATCGGCGGCATGTAGACCGCGCCGCCTGCACCAAGATTCTCCGACGCGTTGATGCGCACCGTCGGCCCCATCGCCTGCAAGTTGTTCAAGAAGAAGATCGGCGATTCGTTGAACCGGAAATTCTTGATCGGACGGGTAACCTTGCCGTTCTCGATCAAGAACGTGCCGTCACGCGTCAGTCCGGTATACAAAATCGTGCGCGGATCGACGGCACGGATGTACCAGAAGCGCGTCACCAACACTCCGCGCTCGGTACTCTTGACCATGTCGGCGATAGACGTGGTGCCGCCCATCATGCGCAGCGCACGCGGGCCGAAGCCACCACCAACGCGCGTTGGTTGCACCTTCTGTTTCTCCGCCCAGAAGCGATCGTAACTCAGCGTCTTCACCACGCCGTTCTCGATCCATGTCACCTTCTCCAATGGCAACCCGCTTCCATCGAATCCGCCGCTGCTGCTCGGCGCATCCTCCGGGTCCGTCAGAAGCGTCACACGCTCGTCGACGACCTTGAGCCCGATCTTGTTGCCGCCGCCGGCCTTGGAAAAGAACGACCGCCCTTCATCGGCCGCGCGTGCCTGCATAGCGCCGGCAATGAGCTGCACGAGATTGCCCACGGCGGTCGGTTCGAGAATCGTGGTGTAGCT
>JANOPS010000063.1:0-23304 GCA_031421995.1 Gemmatimonadaceae bacterium | reverse complement strand
CGACAGCGGCGAGCAGCGCGAGCGATGGGGCGAAGGCGAGGCGTGTGAACCGAATGGCGAGCACGACGAGTGGGTCGGAGAAAAGAAGGAGGTCGGCGATCGAACGTCGGGCCGGACGCGAGAACGCTCGGCATACGATGCGGCGATGTCGATCTCTCAGCAATCCTCAGTACCACCTCAGTACCAGCTCAGTACCACCTCACGGCAAGCGACCCCCGCGTCACCTCCGGGGTAGGACGCCCTGGATGACTGAGCCCACGCGTCGATCCTGCGGCGCCATCCTCCAACCATGCGCCGAGCCCATCGACTGACTACCTTCGTGCCATATGAACGATTTCGTGTTTCGCCGTGCTGTCTCCGTTCCCCGCTTCAGGCGTGTTGGCACCCTGCTTTGGTTGGCGTTTACTGCGTCCGCCTGCTCGCGCCCTCCTGTGGCGCCCGCCGCAGTGAAGCGCACGCGCGCCGACTCAGCCAGCCAGAAACTCTACGGCCTACACGCGCCGATGACGCATAACGGCGTGACACGCGGCATTCTGCGTGCGGACAGCGCGTTCGTGTTCGAAGAAGGGATGCGCTTGGAGTTGCGAGGCGTCAGCGCGACGTTGGAAGGGCCGACAGGGTTGTCTCTGGGCGCGATCACCTCGAAAGAAGGTGTGGTGACGCTGGTAGATTCTCGGATCACGTTACGCGGGACCGTCGAGGTCACGAGCGCCAGCGGACGTCAACTGCAGTCGCCGGAGGTCGTCTTTGACCTCATCAAGAATCGACTGCGCGGCGACAGTGCGTACTCGATTCGCGCAGGCAAGACGGCGCGGCCGACCACTGGCACCGGGTTCGTCACCGACCCGGGGTTGACCCGCCTGCTCTCGGCGGCGGATTTTCTGAAAGAGGAAGCGGCCGCGGCACAACGGGCCGCCAAGGCCGCCGCCGACAGTGCCGCCCGCAAAGCGAAAGCAAAACCTCCCGTCGCTCCAGCCGCGAAGACGAACACCAAGACGACGCCAACACCCGCCCCGCTGCCGTCGCCGCCGTAACGCAACCCCGAAAGGCAATCTCGAAAGGCAACAACCCTTTGCTGGCACGGCGTGACCCAGTACGAGGGAGGCCGTGCATCGTGCACACCGGCCTGCTGGGCTCTCTGCAATGCTTTCTCGACCACCCAAACTCTCTCTTCCCATGATTCGAACACTCACGCGTACGCTGATCGCTTTGACCGTTGCTGTCGCTCCGCACGTGGTGCATGCCCAAGCGCATCCGCTGGTCGGCGATTGGTCCGTCTCCATGGCCGCCGGCATGAAGATCGAGAATGGCGAGCAGACGATCATACGCAACAAAGGCATCATGAACGTGAAAGTGGTCGGTGACTCGATCATCGCGACACTCACGATGGAGCCGCTGGAAGGCCGACCGGCGCGTCCGCCTTCGCGCTTGGCGGCGAAAATCGCAGCGGGGAAGACCACCTTCACCGCCCAACGCGAAGCCCAGGTGAACATCGGTGGTGAGATGCAGCAGGTCATGGCGACCAACACCTATGTGTTCGAACCCTCGGGTGACACGCTCACGGGCTCGCTAGCAAGCGAGATCCCCGGCATGGCCACCATGGGCGCGCAGCCCATCACCGGCACGCGAGTAAAGCCCTAGTCCATCGACGTGCGCGCGCGACTTTACGGGCGCGCGTCGCACACCGGAACCCCTGGCTGCCGCGACGCATATTCGATGATACGCGCGTCACATGTGAGCAGCGACAGGCTCGAAAGTTGCGCGTGCGCGATCAGCAGGCGATCTGCCGGATCTGCATGCGGGGTGCCGGCGAGCAACGTGCTTTGCACCAACACATCACGCGTGATGGCCAATGCCTGAATGCCCGGGGCACCGGCCGCTTGCCCAAGCCACAAAGTGGGATGGGTTGGCAGGGTAAGCTGCCCCTTGGCCGCCTTGAGCGAGACCTCCCAATAGGAGATATCGCTCACGAACAGCCGCCGTTCCCGCGCCGCTGCGTCGATGTGCGTCCACGCGCCGCGAGACATCTGGTCGCGCATATTGTGCAGCGTCCAAATCCACGCGTGCGTGTCGAGCAACAGCGCGTCCGTGCGCGCAGGCGACTTCGAGGCGCGCCAGAGCAACGGCGTCTCTGGATACGAAGGCACACGCTCAGCCACACGCTTCGAGACGCGCGCGGCCACAGCACGCGGACGCCGCTCTACCACGCCACGCCGCCAAGTGGATCGCTATCCGACATCGCCCACGCCGCATGGTCCGGCGACACAATGTCGTCGTGCACAATGACCGTGCCGCGAAGAAAACCGATCGGTGATGAGGGCGTATCATCAGCAGGTCCAACCTTCACCATCGGCTTGCCATGCTTCGTCACGATCAGTGGTGCCTGGCGTTTGGCCACATCGTCCATGAGCTCGAGACAGGTCGCCTTGAACAGGCTCGCCGACACCATGGGCCATGCCGTCGGTAAGTGCGCGGTTTCGCGAACGACCGATGGGGCCTTTTTCTTGGGGTCTGTCATGATGCCTCCGTAAATGTATAGTCATCTTAGTATAGTCATTTTTTTGACAAACTCCAGGCCGTCCGCATTACAAGCTTTGCACTACAAAGTACTTGACGACACGTGATCGCTCGTGCTATGCTTCACCGCAGATGCCCTCCTCACTCCGCCAACCACCGCGCCCCGCGGCGGCCCAACCACCCGCCCTGCACGATCGCGCCTTCCAGGATCTGTCGTTCATTCGACAAACCATGGAAGGGGCCTCGTCGTTTACCGATGTCCCAGGATGGGGATTGGTCGCGATCGGCATGACAGCCATCGGTGCTGCGGCAACGGCGGCTACGCAGGACACGGCAGGGCGCTGGCTTGGCGTCTGGATGAGTGAAGCCGTCGTTGGTGGACTCCTTGGCGGCGCGATGATGTGGCGCAAGATGCGCCGGCGTGTGCGCAGTGCCGACGCCCCGCTCCTGAGCGTGCCCGCGCGCAAATTTCTGTTTGGGTTTTGGCCCGCGATTCTGGCCGGCGCGATTCTCACCTTCGCGCTTATTGATGTGACGAGCGTGTGGAATGCCCCGCGTGCTTCCCTTCGCCTGCTGCCCGGCCTGTGGTTGGTGCTCTATGGCGTCGGCGTCACGACGGCCGGTGCGTTCTCGGTGCGCGCGGTGCCACTGATGGGTGCCGGCTTTATTGCGCTGGGCACCGCAGCACTCTTCGTGACGAGCGTGTCGGGAGATCTGCTGCTGGCGATCGGCTTCGGTGCGTGGCAAGCCGCATTTGGCGTGTGGATTGCGAGGAGGCACGGTGGCTAAGAAGAATGCACTCGCCGCGAAATCACCGACATCGCCGATGCGCGAATCGCCGTCACCGTCCAAACCCCTGACGGCCGTGGATGGCGATGATCGTTCACCACTCGACCTCGACCGACTTATTCACGAGCGCGTAAGGCTGGCCATTGTCAGCGCGCTGGCCGTGCATCAGATGCTCACGTTCAACGAACTCAAGGCGCTGCTCGAAACGACCGACGGTAACTTGTCCGTGCACGCGCGGAAGCTCGAAGACGCCAACTATCTGTCGTGCAAAAAGGGCTTCGACGGTCGGATTCCGCGGACCGAGTATCGACTCACCGCCAGCGGACGACAGGCGCTGGAGCGCTACCTGTCACACATGGAGGCGCTCATTCGACGCGTTAGCGATCACGGGTAACGGGAGCACATCGTCCCGGTGTCGATGCTCGACAACCGGACTCAGAGCAACGTGGCGCTTTCGAGCGCCTTTCTTACGGAGTTACACTTTATGAAACAAAGCACTCTGCGTATCCCCGGCCACGTCGCCATCATCATGGACGGCAACGGACGGTGGGCCGAACGCGACGGACTCCCACGCGCCGTCGGCCATATCGCCGGCTCATGGGCCATGCGCCACGCCATCGAACATTGCGCCACGGTTGGCGTGGAGCAACTCACGCTCTACGCGTTTTCCAGCGACAACTGGAAACGGCCAGCCGCCGAAGTGCATGCGCTGCTCGATCTGTTCGCGATGCACTTCGCCTCCGAAGGCAAGACACTCGCCCACGCCGGTCTTCGCGTCACCGTGATTGGACGTCGCACGCGGCTTCCGTTGGCATTGCGCGCGGCCATGGAAGATGTGGAACAGCTGACTGCGGACGGAACGGGTATGCACTTGCGTATTGCGATCGATTACTCAAGTCGGGCCGCCATTCAGCAGGCCAGACCGCCAGCGCGCGTGGCGCGACGCACACGGCTCCGTCACCTCACCATGGATACGCATCGCGCTGCCGAGCACGACACCGACGCGCTCAGCACGTTGCTGCCGCCCGTGGATCTGCTGATTCGCACCGGCGGCGAACGACGGCTCTCTGACTTCCTGCTCTGGGAGTGTGCATACGCCGAGTTGCTGTTTTTGGACGTGCTGTGGCCCGATTTCATTGCCGATGATCTGGATGCCGCGTTTGTCGATTTCGCCGCACGCGATCGACGATTTGGCGCCGTCCCCGCTGGCCGCGAACAGACAGTGCACGAAATCCCCGTGCACCGCGTGAGCGCCTGATGCGACGCCATGCCCGATCAATCGCTGGCGCCGCCGTTATCGCTGGCGTATCCGCCGACACGCTGCTGCGCGGCGGCACCATGCGAATGGGACTGGCCCTCTGGGTCGTCACGTTGGTGTGCGCGGTGCTCGTCATCGACCTCGAGAGCGCCGCTTCCAACGGCCGCAGTCAACGGCATCTGTTGCTGACTGGCATAGTGTTCGCCGTCTTCGGCTTGGTGTGGCGAGACTCGCCGTTGCTCTATGCCATCGATGTCCTCTCACTGCTGTGCGTTGGTGCGCTGTTGGTGTGGCATGGGACCGGCGCATCACTCGCCCAGCTGACCGTCGTGGAATCCATCCGCGCCGCTGGGCTGGCCGCCGTAAACACGCTCGGGGGCGCCGCTGGGGTGGTGCGTGATACCACCGATGCGATCGGCAGCACACCCGCGCTCGCCAGCCGCGGACGCGCCGTCGCATTGGGCGGAGTCTTGTCGGTCCCGCCACTCATTGTTGTGGGCTCGTTGCTGTCGTCCTCAGACGACGTATTCGGCAACCTGATGTCCATCGCCGCCGATCGTGTCGGGACGTTGGGTTCAGAACATCTCTTCGTCTCCCTGGTGTTCGCATGGCTTGCGGCTGGATGGTTGCGGGCCGCGGTCGGTGATCAGGCACTGGAGATCATCCCGCGCGTGCAGGCGCCACGAGTCTCGTTCGCGACCGTGGGCGTTCCGATCTACTTGCTGGGCGCACTCCTCGCGCTCTTTCTGGCCACGCAGATGGGCATGATGTTTGGTGGCGCCACATTCCTGTTGCGCACCGCGGGACTGACCGCCGCCAGCTACGCTCGGGAGGGATTCTTCCAGCTGATTGCGGCCTCACTGGTCGTCTTGGCCACCTTGGTCACGACCGAGTGGGTGCTCGCGCCTGACGATACCCGCGGCAGGAAACATTTTCGCGCAGCCGCGATTGTCCTTCTTAGCCTCGTGACCGTCCTCGTGGGCTCTGCGGTCACACGCCTCACCATCTATGTGAATGTCTATGGCATGAGCGTGGATCGCTTCTTCGCCTACGCGATGATCGTATGGGTACTCTGCGCGCTCGCGACGTTCGCCCTGACGACAGTCCGGGGACGCGCCGATCGCTTCGCGCCCACCGCACTGGTTGCGACCGTGGGGTGGGTTGCCATGCTCAACATCGTCAACCCGGAAGCGATTGTGGTGCGCTCCAACGCGGCGCGTGCCGCAGCGGGTAAGCCATTTGATGCCACGTACCACGCCGCACTTTCGGCCGACGCCCTGCCGGCGCTGCGCGCCATTGCCCCTCGCCTTGATGCCGCGAACTGCAAAGTACTCGCCGATTCGCTGCGCAGCGGCTGGGGAGTGCAGTTGGCCGCATCGCGCTCGAGTGGCGCCGACTGGCGCAGCACGGACCTGCCGTTGGTGCGGATCAAGACGTGGTACGCGGAAGGCGCGGTGTTGCCGTGCACCGAGGGCTAGGCACGCTCAGCATGTGCACCGGCATGTGCACCGGAGATGATTCGACGTTATGCTTTGGCGACCAACGCTTCCCAACGCTCTCCACCACACCAGCCCATGCCGACGCCCTACGAATCTGCGACGCTCAATCTCAAGCTCTTCGATATGCGCCGAGAGCCCGAACTGCGGCGCGCACGCAGTTGGTTTATTACCGAGTTCCACCCGGAAAGCATCGACGACTACTTCGCGGCGATGGGCAGCGACAAGAATGCGTGGATGCGCATGGTGATCGGCTACTGGGACATGGCGGCATCGATGGTGTCGCACGGCGCGATTGATCGCGACATGTTTCTCGCCGCACACACCGAGGTCATTGGCGCGTTCGCCAAGGCACATCCGTTCCTGACCGAGATCCGTGCCCGTATCAGTCCGTTGGTGCTGTTGCATGTAGAGGCGTTAGTGATGTCGATGCCCAACGCCGAAGAGGAGATGGCCAAGCGGCGTGCGCGCCTGAAAGGCATGTGGCAGGCACGTCAGGCAGCCGCCGCGGTCGCCGATGCGGCAAAGGCGTAGGCGTCGCGGTAAGCGCTGACGGTAGGCACCTCTCGTACGGCGCGGACTACTTGTCGCGCCGCACGATTTTGTATACCAAGATCGCCGGCTTGCCCTCTTCGTCTTCGTGAATCACCGCGACGCGATCGCGCGTGTACGAGACGGGATGCCACCAGTCTCGATTCCAGCCTGCTTGCGGCACCGTGATCGTATCCAGCCAGCGGCCGTCGTGATCGAAGAGATCAAACCGCACGGTGGTGCTGTCGCGCTGCGAAAGCCTCACCCAAATCCGCCCCGCGGGGTCGACCGCGATCTGATCAAACGACGGGCGCGTATCCGGAATCGCCGACGCCACCATTCCCGATCGCAGCAGCGCCTCCGAGGTGAAGGACTTCATCTCGGCGACCTTCGCCTCGACCATCGCCGCCTTCTCCGTATTGTTGACCGGCTCATTGGAACGCATACGGCGAATCACGCGCACCGTGTCCGCGCCGTTCCGCGTCGCGCGTAACGCGTACTCGCCGCTCCACCCGGTCACGAAGCCGCCCAGTGGGTCGGGCGTGTGAATGTCCCGCGGTTGAAAGGGCACGAGGGTCTCGAAGATGATCCGCTTGGCATCGCGCACGATCCATCGCCGATCGCCCTTTTTGCGTTCAGGGATCATCGCGGTGTCAACGGTGGCGCCGTTCAGCGAAAATCGCAGATACCCTTGTCGCGGGCCGCGCACGGAGTCGTCGTCGCTCAGCGTCGGCGTCACGACACGTCCCGATCCGTCGATGCGAATGGTGGAATAGTAGCGCGGCGTCGTCGCACGCTGGGTCTGCACCGCGTTGTTGGTCAGCGAAAACATCGTCGCGCGGGCGGCGGTCGGGTCGTGGATAACAAGCGTATCGCCGTGCGCGGCCACATACGCCGAACGATACTCGCCCGGCCCGCCGCCTTCTCGTCCAATCGTGCCACCGAAGTGGCCCGACGGATCAAACCGCATCACGGAGGCCGGCTTCGTATCCGAGACAATCAACGACCCATCGTCAAGCAACAGGATGTCGTCAGGATTGCGCAGCGCACCCGCACTCTCGTCGGCCGGCTGTACGGTGCGCTCCAGCACCAGTGACCAACGACCGCTGTCCGCGGGAGAGAGGTTTGACACGCGGACGATCCCACCCGGCAACGTATCAATGCTGGCCGACGCGGCCGATGGGCGTTCAGACGCTCCACAGCCAGTAAGCAGACCAAGCATCACGACGGTCCTGGAACTACGCGAGTGCCAGCGAGCGCTGCGCGAAAAGGCGTGGGCTACACTGTGAAGGAAAGCCATGAAATCCCCAAGACGTTGAGTGGTGGCGCTGGGGATAGGATGTCGGATTCGCCGAAATGGTTGCGCGGTGTCGGCTGCCATTCCGTGCGTGATCGCTCTCCAGTCATCAATCGATCACAGAGAATGCCAACAATTATTTGAATCACGGGGATACGGAGGGTACGGAGGGTAGCGATTGGCAACCTCCGTGTCCCCCGTGTCCCCCGTGATTCAAAATGGCTTTTGTGGTTTTGGATTAGCTGTGCGCGGTAGACTCGGCGCCGCCCTTCGCCGCACCACGTCCGCGACGAATCGCCAGCAACACCAGCGCCGGGACCACTTCAACAAGTGTGGCCCACACGCGCGAGACCACCGCAATCACGATCGCTTGCGCGGCGCCCAATCCCGCGGCCGTGAGTGTGGTTTGCATGAGCGCATCGCGCACGCCTAAGCCCGCGGGCGCCATGACTGCGACCAACCCGGCGAGCCCAGGACCAATCCACGCAGCGAGGTACGTCGTCAGCGACGCAACGGGATCGGGCAGCAACGCCCTCGCCAAGGCGTACAAGGCGGCGCCCCACCCGAGCCAGCTGGCCACCGCCGTGAGAATCAGCACGCCCATCGTGCTCACGGTCACCGTGTCAATGCTCGGAAGAAATCGCGCGACAAGTGCGCGCAACGCCGGCCACATCCGCAGAATACTTGGCGTGGCGAGGAGTCCGACAATGCCGAGTATCGGCAACGCCATCCAACCGGGAGACAGCCCCAAGGATGCGCCGCCCGTGGCCGCAAGCAGCACCGCACCGACAATCATCCCAATCGCACCGTGCGCCAGCGACGTGCCGGCCAGCACCGCCGCGGGCAGCCCCCGTTCGGTGGCCAGCACGCCAACGAGACCCATCTGCCACGCCTTCCCGCCGGGCAAATACCGACCGAGGTTGCCGATCAGAAAGATGCGCAGCAAATCGATCAGTGCCGTGGGGACCGCCAAGTCGGACAGCAGCCGACGCCATCCCAGAACCCAAATAAAGTTCGCCACGAGCGCGAGTGCCGTGGCCGCGACAACCCACAGCCATTGCACATCCGCAGCCTGCCACGCGGCCAACGCCGCTGGTCCGTCGGTACGGAGGCCGCGAACCACGGCCACAGCAATCAGAGCAAACAGCACCACCGCAACCACGCGCAGCAACAGTTTTGTGCGCGTTGGCGTCGAGGGCGGAATTGCGGAACTCACGGCGCGGTGAACAGCCGTTTCGGAATCATCACATGGACACCCATCGTGCCGTCGACGAGCTGCGTGATCCGTACGTCACAGGCCGTGCTCACCAGCATGTACGCGTCTTCCCGGGTCATACGCTTGACGTCAACCAGCAACGCGATCGCCTCACGCACGGCGACTTTGGCAGCCACCGTCAAGCTCGTGTCCGTCCCCATCGCGATCCAGTGCGTGGCCGTCTCCCCGCGCGGCCAGGTGAGCTTCATGTCTTTCCGCACGATGAGCTGAAAGCGTCCACGCAACGCGGTCTCAAGTGCCGTGATATCCACTTCGCCATCACCTTGCGCCGCGTGCCCATCGCCGGCCTGAAACAACGCACCACGTACGTGCACGGGGATGTACAGAATCGTGCCGGCAACCAGCTCCTTGTTGTCCAGATTGCCCGCATGAATATCGGGCGGCGCACTATTCACGCGACCACGCACCGGCGGCGGCGCAACACCCATGCTGCCAAAGAACGGCCGCAGCGGAATCTCAATGCCGAGTGAATCGGAGAATCGGCCAATCATGCGCGCGCGATCCAGCGGCACGATGCGACTCTTTGATGTTCCAGGAAAATCTTCGGGCAAAAACCCACTGCGTGGTCCGAACGAGTTGCACGCAAACGGAATCGCCAGGTCCACATCCTTGATGCGCACCTCCAGCACATCACCAGGCTCGGCACCATTCACATACACCGGCCCAGTCAGGATATGTCCGCCAGGCCCGCGACGCAGCGTCGAGTCGCGTACCGCCGCAACGATGGCGCGATAGGCCGGCTCTACGGTGCCAGAGTCCATGCCCGGCTGCAGCAACCGCGCGCCGCAGGTGGATACGGCCGAGATCTCGACCTCGTCGCCGGACGCAACCCGCAGCACGGGTGCGGCAGCCGGGTCGTAGCCGCCGTACACCACCGTTGTGGGCGTGGGCAACAAGGCGTGTCGAGCACCAACGGGGCGGTCAACCCAGAACGGCGTTGGTTGTGCCCTCTGCGCCGGCACGGTAGGAGACGCCGTGTGCTGCGTCGCCCGACAGCCGACCACGAACACGACCGCCAGCAGATGCAGTACGCGGGTTGTGACAGGAGGAGTCATACGCCGAATCTAGCGCAGAACAGCCCTCCACATCTCCCCCCACGACGGTTCTTTCCCGTACGGCTGCACCCCGACCGCAAACACCTTCCCGGCAATGCGCCGGAAGACGCCCATCGTAACGACCAGCAGGAGCACGGCCACTGGGAACTCCCACCACGCCGTCGACGTGATGGCGAGGCGGATGGTAGCACGGCATACGACGTGAGATCTGCGCACTCAGAGATGCCAGCACCGCCGGGTGATGTTCAACTCCGCCAGCAGGCGTTCACCTGAGCACGAAGGGACGCTTCGTCCGTTGCGCTCTGCTTCCACACCACGCGATCCGGCGCCGGCAACGCGCCACCGAAACGCTCGGCGCCCACGATGGCGACCGTCACCGGTTTGGACCTGGTCTTCCCGATAGCCCGACCGACAAACCACCGCCAACGCCGAGGACAATCATCACGCCAAACGACATCAACTGTTGGCGCACTTTGATGAAGCGCACGAACTCCCACCGCGCAACGACCAGGATGTTTCGCGTAGCCGCGCCGCACTTGTCGGCTCCATGAACATCGAGGTTGAGGGGATCCCGGATATTCCAGGCCGGCCGATCACAGGCACCCGAGCAAAGTGGGTCGCGAGGGAATCAGGGAAACACGCTCACCGCGTTCGTGAGAACCCCTACAGCATGACGTATGACAAGGGCGGAGCTTTCACAGGCCGCGGTGGGATCAAGCGGCTACCTGCACGCAAGCAGCCTCACGCTCCCTTCCCTTGGAGATTCGCTTTATGTCTCGCTCCGCAAAGGCGCTCCGCGCCATCGCAATCGTCTGCGTCTGCGCAACAACGGCGGGCGCACAGACCGGTGCCCAGACTGGCGCGCAACCCCCCGCGCGCCTCCCCGCAACGACCGTTGTTGGTGAAAGCGGCAAGTCCATCACCGTGCAGAACGACCGAAAGACACCAGTGACGCTGTACCTCGACGCGGGCCGCATCGATCGCGCCATCGGCACCGTCGCTGCGGGCGCAACCTCGACCATGCCGTTACCGGAGTGGGCGATACGCGGCCAAACAACCGTGAAAATGGTGGCGCGCGTGGATCGCGACGCGAAAGCCATTGCGACCTATGCGGTGCCACTCGGTGAAGACCGCCGATACGGCCTGCTCATTCCACCGGCGGAGGGACTGCCGTTGGGCGACAGCATGTTCGTGTCGCTGCCCGTCAGCGCCGCCAACACGGCGACCGTCACAATTGAGAACCAACGCGATCGCAGCGTGACGGTATACGCTGAACAGGGGCTGACGTTTATGCGACTGGGCGAGGTCGACGCGAAGCGCTCGGAGACGCTCCGGGTACCTCAATCGCTCACGTCGTCCAAAGCGCCTATCCGCATTTTCGCACGTCTCGGCGGCGGCGCCTCCGTGACAACACAGGGACTTCGCGTCCGGCAGGGCGATCGACTCGCCATCATCGTGATGTAGGGACTGAACGCGACGCCTATCCAACGTCTCCGGCACCAAAGCCAGTTGACATGTTGGTAACATGCACGCATGTTACCAACATGTCAAAGATGATCCAGATCCGACACGTCCCCGACGTGCTGCACCGCAAACTCAAAATCCGCGCCGCGGAGGCCGATATGACCTTGTCTGACTACATCAAGCTGGAACTGGAGCAGATGGCTGCGCGCCCCACGCTCACGCAGATCGCCACGCGCCTGAGAGCACTCGAGCCGGTCGAGCTCGATGAGTCGGTCGTCGACATCCTGCGGCAGGCACGGGACGCGCGGTGATCGCGCCGCCGCCCGAGGTCACTCGGCCGACGGCGTTCGTTCTCGACGCGTCGGTGGTGGTGGAGCTCCTCATGGCGTCGCCAGCAGGCGCAGGCGCCATGGGGCGGCTCGTGACCGCACAGGCGGTGTTGCACGCGCCCGAACTGTTGGATGTGGAAGTGCTGCACGTGTTGCGGCGCGCACGGTCGCGCGAGCAGCTCACCCCACAGCGCGCGGAACAGGCGCTGCGACTGCTTGAATCCCTGCCGATCACTCGACACGCACACGGCGCGCTACAGCGACGGTGCTGGCAGCTGCGTGCCAACCTCTCGGCGTACGACGCCACGTACGTGGCCCTGGCGGAGGGGCTGGGAGCGGTGCTGATGACGCGTGACGAACGGCTCGCGCGCGCGCCGGGGCTCGCGGCCGCAGTAGAGGTGGTGTAGCTGACACTGCTCAGCGCACACCTTGGGTTTCGTGCCCCTGGCGTCGGTAGTCGATACCTTTTCGGTCTTGTGGGACTTACACCCTAGACTAGACTTAGTTCACCATGAAAACCGTCAATATTCACGAAGCGAAAACCCAGCTGTCTCGACTGATCGCAGAGGTCGTAGCCGGAGACGAGGTGGTGATCGCCAAAGCGGGGAAGCCACTGGTCCGATTGGTGGCGATGGCGGCGACAGTCGGACCGCGTCCGCTGGGGCAGCTCGCGGGTCGCGTGGTGGAGGCCAACAACTGCTGGGATCACGACCCCGAGATCGACGCCCTATTCTACGGGAGTCAGCTCGAGCCGACTCCCGTCCGCCGCGTGGCGGAGCCTGAAGTGAAGCGCTCAGGCCGACGTGCACGGTGAATCTGCTGCTTGACTCGCACGCGTTGTTGTGGGCGTTGCACGATCCCGAGCGGTTGGCCCCTGCGGCGCGCGCCGCGATCAGTGACTCGCGCCACGCCGTCTACTTTAGCGCGGCCTCCGCGTGGGAACTCGAGATCAAGGCAGCCAAAGGCAAGTTGACCCTGCCGGACGACTGGCTGGCGGCCGCCGAGGAGACTGGCTTTCTGCAGCTGCCCATCACGGCCAGCGATGCGCGGAACAGTGCGCGTCTGCCGTGGCATCACAGCGATCCGTTTGACCGGCTGCTCGTCGCGCAGGCGATCGGTCATGGGCTGCGCATCGCCACGCGCGATCCGGTCATCGGTGCGTACGACGTGGTCGTGCTGGCGGTGTAACCCTCTAGCGGTACACAGCGTGGCCGAAGCGGATTCTAGCCCCTGCTGCCCGTCGTGGAGGCGTAGAGGCTTTTTTCAGGCTCAACGCTGGCTTCCGCTGCGAGCGGACCGCGTGTCGTCATTGCCACGCCGATGAAAGGCGCGCCACGCGAACCAGCTCACCCCTACTGCCGCGAGCCCAAACCCCACGATCACCATGCCGCGGCTCTCGATGACGCTCGTGCCGACCATCACGGTGCCGATCGCGAACGGCAGCTCCGCCACCATGAGCGCGGCCAGGTACTTCACGAACCGGTAGCGCACGAGCCCCATGAGGTAGCCGGGCAGCTCGGAGGGCATCGCCAATTGCAACAGCAGGACCATGTGCCAGGGCGTGTCCGGTCCCACGCGCTGTTCCACGCGCTCGAGCCAGCCGCCGCTCGCCAGCTTCTGCACCAGCGGACGGCCGAAGGCACGGCTCAAGCCATAGGCCGTCGCGCCTCCCACGGTCCAACCGATCCAGAGGAGGAGAACCGTGATCGGCTCGCCCCACGTGGTCACAGCCGCCGGCACGAGGAGCGCGCTTGAGAAGAAGGCGACCATAGCGGAGAGCGCCGACAACAGCACGAAGAGCGGCGCGCCCAGCCACTGACTGCGGCGCATGACGCCCTCGACCACGGCGTTTGCGCGCACGAGCTGGTCGTGCAGCACCGGCACCGACGCGAGCACCGCGAGAACCACGCACACCGCGAGGATCACGAGGGCGCGTCGTCGAACCTGAGGCGCGTCGGTGGGGTCGGGTGCTTCGCGGGATGTCGTCACTGCACTGAATATGAACGCCTCGATGCCGTCGGCGCGCGTCGCACGATGGTGCGTGGCAGTTCCCTCTGTCCAATTGGTCGGCGCAGGGTGAACGTTTAATCGAACGCCTCCGCGCATCGCGGAAGCCTGCCTCCGTCGAACCAAGCCCCGATGAACGATTCGGCGCAGCATCCCGGCGCTCAGGAGACCGGGCAAATCCCGCGCCCTGCGCTGGCGAAGGACCAGACCGGGTGGCTGCGCTGGCTCCTTGGAGGGCACCTCGTGCGCCACTACGAGCCCGCGTGGCTGGCGCACGACGTCATGGCCGGTCTGGCGCTCACCGCCGTGCTGGTTCCGGTCGGCATTGCCTTCGCCGTGGCTTCAGGCGTGCCCGGCATCAACGGCCTCTATGCCACCATGGCCGGGTTGCTGGCCTACGCGATCTTCGGCCCGAGCCGCATCCTCGTGCTGGGGCCGGACTCCTCGCTGGCCGCGCTCATCCTGACCGTCGTGCTCCCGCTCGCGGCGGGCAACGCGCCGCGCGCCGTCACGCTGGCCGGCATGATGGCCCTCGTGTCCGGTGCGCTCTGCATCGGGGCCGGCGCCGCGAAGTTGGGGTTCCTCCGGAGCTGCTCTCCAAGCCGATCCGCTACGGCTACATGAACGGCATCGCGCTGACCGTGATCGCGAGCCAGCTGCCGGCGTTATTCGGCTTCAGCGTGCAGGCTCATGGCCTGCTGGACGAGTCGCGCCAATTCGGCCTCGCGGTGGCGAGCGGCCAATCGAATCTTCGCGCACTCGCCATCGGCACCGCCTCACTCGTGGCGATCCTGCTATTCCGGCGCCGACCGCGTGTGCCGATCGTCCTCATGGTCGTCGTGGGCGCGACACTCATCGTCACACAGTTGGACCTTGTCGCGAGCGCCGGCGTGCCCGTGCTGCTGCTCGGCGGGCTGTCGGTGGCGTTGATTTCGTTTGCCGACACCAGCGTGCTGTCGCGGACCTACGCGGGGCGCACCGCTTCGTTCGTGGATCCCAATCAGGAAATGGTGGGCCTTTCAGTCGTTCAAACGAGTTCTCTCCGATGTCGCCTCAACGTCAAGCATCAGCGGTGCATTGTGCGTGGGACAAGTCCGATCATGCTCGCTGCGGCGCAGGGTTCTTCCGCAGGCGACTTAATGCGATGAGCGCCGCACCGACCGTGAGCCCGGCGCCGGTTTGGGACAGCACCTGGCGCCAAAAGCGCCCCGCGTCGACGAGATCGTGATGGTGCGCGTCCGCGCCGTGCAGCCGTGTCGCGTATTGCACCGGGTTCTTGCTTACTTGAGTACGACCACCGAGTACGTCGCCGCCCGAGTACCCCAACGTGAGGAGCACCACCGCGAAGCCTGCGAGCGTCGCGATCCTGAACGGCGAACGCAGAGCGGTGCGTATGTGTAACGGCACTCGGAATGACGTCCGGCGCCATGCGAGAAGAAGTCCTACGACCGCCACGGCGAGCATGAGGTTGGCCATGCAACGTTCCCTCAAGTGGTTTAGTTACGGCTGTCGAGCATTCGGCGGCCCAGCCAATTTCCGGCCTCGCGACCTTGCACGCAACGTCCGCCAACGATGGTGCAGACTGCCGTACCCCGCAAGTCGGCCAAACCCCTTCAGACACGCGAGCGGCTGACCGTCCGAATGCAAAGGATTGCCCCGCGAGAGCGGGCTTCCGTGTCCTTCGCGTGCCACCGTACATTGCAGGCGAGACAGGCACGCCAGCGTTGCCTCTTGTAACTCCGCGACTGGAGATTGCCCGCATGATCCACACACCAGGACGAAACGATCCCTGCCCCTGCGGCTCGGGGAAGAAGTACAAGCACTGCCACGAGTCGCCCGATCGTGAGGCGGCCAGATCATCAGGTATTCGCCTACTCGGTGGCGCCTCAAAGGCCGCGGGCGGCCGCCAGCTTGGCGTTCCACCCGCCGGCCAACTCAATCGGGTGTGGGAGGTCGATGTCGTGCCAATCCCTGCAGGGCTCGGCGGCGATCCCGCCGCCCGCCTCGTCGCCCTCATGGTGGTCGCGCCGCCGTTCGTGCTGACCTGTGAAATGGCCAACCGCCTTTCGGCGGAACCGCAGGACATCGCCGATCGGCTCACGCAGGAAGTCCTGCTTGCCGTGAAAAAGAGCGGCGTCGCGCCGTCGCGTATCGCGATACGCCATGCGTCGCTCCTTGATTCGATGGCCGACGCGCTGCGCTCGCATGGGATTGCGGTGTCGCTGCAACCCCTGCTCAATGGTGTCATGGATGCCGTGTACGGCCTGCTGACCCACGCCTTTGGCGGGCTCCCATCGGTCGAGATATTACGTTCGGAACCGGAAACGTGGGCCGGCTGGGACATGCCGAGCGAACGTGTTGCGCAGATGTTCGAGGCAGCCGCTGCGTTCCACCGGGCGGCGCCGTGGGACAAGGGTCTTGGCGAGCTACCCATCTTCGTCTCGCGCCACGGTGGTCACGAGTGGGCCGCGGTCGTGCTCGGCGCCGCCGGCGAGCAGACCGGTCTGTCACTGTATCATGATCTGTCGGATCTCGCTCGCATGTCCAACGTGGACCATCACGACCCGAGCGCCCTGACGAACGCGATGCGCGGCGAGACGTTGGCGGTGATTTTCAACAAACGCACCGAATTGCCCAAGCGCATGCGCGACGAAATCAAGTCGGCTCGGTGGGAGGTAGCCGCAACAAATGCGTATCCGATGCTCGTGGCGCTGAACACGGTTGGCGGCGGCGTTCGGGCGCAGCACTTTGACGAGCTCATCGCCGTGTTGCACGCCATCCCGCGCTTTATCGACGAACACCTCGACGTGCTCATGACAGGTATCGTGCACAACGAGCACCTCTCGTGGACTGACGCCGACACTGGGGTGACCTGCCGAGTGGAGGTCGACGAGGGCTCGCTGCACGACTTCACGGCGCCGATCGTAGAGTTGCAACTCGCAGGCGCAGAAGGCACGGGTGCGCAGCCGCTGGCCACTATCTCCGTGCTCAGCACGCCAGACGCCGCGCTGGAAACACTTTTGCGATATGGAGAGTGGCTTCGCGCGCCCAAGAGCGGGAAAGCACCGTCTGCTGCCACCGTGCAGAAGTATGTGAACGGTGCGCGTGAGTTCGTCGAGTCATGCATGTATGCCAGTTTCAAACCCATCAGTGCGGTGAATGAGTACGATCTTCGGCAGTACCTGTACGATTGGTATCCGCGCAACGAAGCCACCTCGGGAAAGGCGGCGCGCGCGCACCTGAAAGAGTTGGCGCGGTTCTTCACCTTTCTGGAGGAGTCCGACGACGTGCGATGCCCGTGGGCGTGGCCCATCCTCGGCGACGTCGCAACGATGGACACGCGCTATGAAAGCCTTCCGCCAGGCTTTGACGACGAGGAGGACGTCGAGCTCTGGCGCACCGGCAATACCATCAACCTTGCCGTGCGGCTGCTCATCCCGCACAGTCCAGAGCAGATGGGCGTCCCGTTTGGCATTGCCCCACCGATCAACGATGTGGAGCTGCTGCTGAGTCGAGAAGCCCACCGACTGTGGTTGGCAACACGTGACGACGCGTTGCGCGCAGGGCTGCCACTGCCGGGGGACGTGTTGGCATTCATCGTCGAGCGGCAGCAAGCGTGGGCGAACGCACCGCATCCGGACTATGACGGTCTCACGCCGTTGGGGGCTATCGCGGGTGCCCGGAGCGGGGCGGTGAAGGCGAAGCACCGATAGACCAGACGGCAGGGGCCTTCGACGTCGTTACATATGCCACCTGGCCGTATAGGCGTTGCACGTGCGGATGATGAACTCTCGGTACTCGGCATCAACGTCGACGCCCAGCCCGTTCGGACGCGGGAGTGTTGGAGGCGACACGTTGTCGATGTGCACCGGAACGAGCAACACGGAATCGTACGCGACCTGATAGGTCTGTGCGGGTCCTCTGACCGGTAGCGACCGAAAGAGCTGCAGTGTGTTCGCAGCATCGGCCGGGCGGTTCTTGCTGATGGCCCACGAAAATTCACTCCATAGCGACTCGTCGCCGGAGGACAGGCGAGGTAACACGTCGCGGGCAAACTCTTCTTCCCGATCGCGGTAGAATTTGTGCACTTGGTCGGGAATATTCAGCACACGGGGGGGCGAGCCCGATCATCACGGTCGCGATCAACAGTGCGTCGGGGCGACTCCCCTGCACCGCTGACACCACTTTCTTCAGGTCGTCGAATCGATTCGTCGCGTTGCGGTGCGCGGTGATCACAGACTTGTTCTCAATGGCGACCCGTACCTTCTTGATCTCAGGCTCGCCATTCGCATTGGGCTCACCGACGAACAGGTCGACGCGCCGTTCGCGATCGCCCGGCGATGCGACGTTCATCCAGGTTCGTACGACCCCTGCATCCAAGTCTGCGCGAAACGCCGGACAGGCACGCTTCAGATCGTCCACGATGCCGCGCGACACGATGTCGCTATGCGATTCCAAGCGATGATTGTGATAACCAGCCGCAGCGATCGCCGAGACAGCCGAATCAAATGGGGTTGTCACGCGGGCAGTAGCTCAAGGAGCGGTGCATTCGCACGCTGCCGCGCGAGCTCGCCCGCGAGATGCTCCGGCACAGGCAGTTGTTTCAGCACATGACTCTGGAGGCGTAGAAAGCCGCCGGCAGCACGCTGACAGTGGGCCCGCAGCCAACTCACCGCGGCCTCGCTATTCAGGTACTCCGCAAGGACGGCGATATCGCTTGGGTTGTTTGGCACGATGTAGTAGACCGAGTGCCTCGGCACAAAAAGTCCAACGGAATCGGTGACGAAAAAAGGCGACTCTGTAATATCCTTGCAGAGGAGCTTGGGACGTCGCATCGCCTCAAGGGGAAAGGAGTCATGAAATGCGTACCATGGTTTTAGTCGCGTACAGCTTCGTGCTGCGAGACGCGCCCGACGATCTGGCTCACGTAGGTAGTCGCCAAGTGCGCCGAGCCGGTGTTCCGGTAGGAGCGCCCCCGATTGGTCGTAAGGTGCTAGCATGCTGGACGGCGCAATCATCTCGCCCGATGGCAGGATTTGCCGGCCGGCGACCGTCGGATGCGCATACTCTCGCAGTGCATCAGGAAGTGAACGCGTGGGCACAACAAATTCCGAATCGGCGCCCGTCGCGACCCCGCAACTGATGCGGAGCGAGATGTCGGCCAACGTGGTCTGTGACTGTGCCGAAGTGAATCCTTGCACGCTTGCCATCAAGGAATCTGCTGATGCGATGGTCAGGGTGGTGTGCGTCCCGTCACGTCGACGTACGCGCGTGCGGCCACGAGGCGTTCGATGCACCAGCGTCGTGATGAGCGGATAAACAACACGGTCGGGAAACGTGTCTTCGTCAAGGAACGAAAACTCCTCAACGTGCATAGACCGCATAAGCTCACGTAACGGCCGTGCCGTCTCGACATACAAGAACTTCTCTGGCGTGATAAACACCAGCCGCCCGTTTGGCCGAAGCAGTCGCATCGCTTGCTCGAAGAACAACGCATACAGATCAAATCGCCCGCGGGCCGTCTGGAATGCCGCCCGGTAGACTAGCCGTTCGGCAGGACTGAGCTCGAGAATTGACACATACGGCGGATTCCCGATGACATAGTCGAAGTGATCTGTTCGCTGCGACAGGAAGTCCTGCTGGCAGATCGTCACGTTGGCGTGTCCCCGAAAGGCATCCCGCGCGGCGCCCGCGCGGAGCGGGTCGAGTTCCACTCCGACGATCTCTGGCGCGTGCCATCCCTGCGCTCGGCAGCGACGCAGCACGCCAGCGATGAATACGCCGTCACCGCAACCACAGTCGAGCAGGCGCGCGCCGAGGGCCGGCGGGCCCTCAGCAAAGAGCTTCCCGACCATCAGATCGACAACGTGCGTTGGGGTCGGGACGAAGCCTCTCACGGGGACCAGAACGGGGGGGAACTGCGACGCCGGACGACGAAAGTTCGGTTGGCGCGGGGCCGAAGACAAGGATGGAATCTACGCGACGACCCGCGCGATAGGCGCGGCCGCAACAGGTCGTTCCGCTACGCGATCGATTCCACGCGCCGTGGCTTCGTGACATGGCCCAACCAACAAGTGCATTCCGATGATTGGGGATGCAGCGATTCTATGGCGACCAAAACGCTGCTCGACGTCGCCGTGTGCTTCATCTGGGCGCGGCTCGCGCGCGTTGGCCGACGTGCCTCTGCCTCGCTTCACCGGTTGCGCTCACATCGCGCTACGCGCTGCGCATGCCCACAGTGTTCGCCAGCACACGGCGGCGCGATGGATAGCTACCGCGACGGCGAGACGCATCGCGCGGGGTACACCACCGTCCTTCAGCGGCCAATCGCGACCGCGGATCGGAAAGTACCTTCGACGCATCATCGTTTCGCGCGATCCTTCGATCATCACTTGCGAAATCCGTACTTCTTCGCGGCGAACGCCGACCCTCGCACAGCGTCCACCTCCGTGACTGCGCCGCTGTGTAGAGTTTCCGGAGCACCTCCACGCCGCCCCGGTCGGCCATCCCGTCCCAAGCTTGGCGACTGCCTTGATCCGCGAGGCAATCCTCAGAAATGACGCGGTTGGAATGGCTCGCTGCGAGCGCCTCGCTACGGAGACTTCGCCGCGGAAAATCTGCGAACTAGCCGAGTGATCTCTTTTCGGGCGGTCGAGTCCTTCGCCTCACCGGTCCGCGAAAGTTCGCGGAGAACTTGAAGGCCCCCTTTGTTCCGCATCGATTCCCCAAGTTCTGCGACCGCGAACAGGGCGATGGCGTTCTCCGAGACCGCGATGCGCCTCAGGACTGACAGCGCTTCAGTGGAGTCCGCCAGAATGGTGATCAAATAGATCGCGCCCCCACGGTGATATTCTGACTCCATCGCAAGGCGATACAGCCTCTGCCCCGCCCCAGCGTAGGGCACCTTGGCGTGGCTCGAGCCGGATATTGCCAGCGCTTCGAGCGCGGACGACTGTAGCAAGCGCTGCTCTTCCGAGGGTCGGTTGCTGGTCAGTACCAGCGCGACCAGCGAATCACCGATGGCGTCTAGCGTTGCCCTCGGGTACGACGCGCTTGACTGTTGGAGAAGCCGCATCGCCAGACCCACGCGCGCCAGACCTTTTTCCTTGGTGAAGGCCCTCACGACGGAGTCCGTTGTCGCGGTCTGCGCGCGCGCCTGCGTTGGCCCAAAAGCGAGCGACGACAGGAGAATGATCACTGCAGTCTGAGTTCTCATGCTAGCTGTTCTCCCTATTTACGGATGGAAATCGCGGTGAAGGACCAGCTGAACACATACTCCCAAAAACCAAAGGTCTTCGGTTGATAGAATCCAGGACTGTCCAGCCTTTTCGAGCGGTCGTACAGACGTGAGTTGGCTGCGTTGTACTCGTCGCGAACGGCTAACAGTAAGTTCGCTTCGGTTGACCTCACCAGCGGCTCCCACAGTGTATGGACGTCGTTACCCGGCTCAAGCGCCGCGACCCTCACAGTGTCTGCATGCCGCTGCTCATGGAGCCAAACGGTGTTTACCATCGCCGTGAACGTGGTCACGCCCTCTCCTTGGCACGCAGCCAACGTGTTCACATCGAACATGTTTCGTAGGGTCGTGGTATCGCCGGCGCAGAGTTCGGCGGTCACAGGCACGCGCAAGAACTCGCTGCGCCATCGCTTCGAGACCTGCATCAAGAGATATGTGGCGGCATGACCACTCTTTACATACCAGAACCGCTGATTGGGACCTGTCGCAACGGTATCGAATTTCACGCCGTTGTTGTTGTTCAAGCCACCTGAGGTTCGACTCACTACTCGTGTTGGCCCGAGCGCAAGGCAGTTCAGCGGCGCCGTGAGTCCCTTAACGCTTGAGTCTTCGAAGCAGTCATCAAGTTGGCCAGGTGTTCCCGGCGCTCCCCTCGCGTTGAGAACCGAGTCTGCCCACGTCCACCCCGTCCGCCGCGGCACCACGACCATGGCCGAGTCAGTACCCGGTACGTTGTCGCCAAACACGAAGGACAGCGTGACCTTCCCGCTAATCACTCCCGGCCCCACCCACAGGGTGTCGCCCACCTTGTCAACTTGCAGGCCCGGATCGGCGTTGAACCGCCACACGTAGTCCCGTCCTTCCTTGGCGTTCCGCACCTTACAATTGATAGCACCGCCCCACGCCGTGGGACTCTCACATTCAAGCTCTGGCCGTTTCGACACTTGGATCAGCACGGACCGCGCCTGCTCCACAAATGGATTGTTACCCACCTTGCCAACCACGTACAGGCGCCCCGTCGTATGCGGCGCGAACTTGCACGTTGTGGCCGTGAGACTACACGGTACCTGCGTCAGTCCGCCGCTCGTGGCGGACCAGCGCCACGAGCGCAACGTCACGGCGCCGCCGGTCGCTGAAACGGCGAACGTCACCGAGTCGCCATACGTTACCGAGTCACGATCGGCGTTGACTCGAAGCGTCTTGCGATATGGCACCAGCTCGATCGTCTGCGCGCCCGCCCAGTCGAAGCACTCGGGATAAGACGCATAGCCGCAATTAGGGCCTGTATCGATCGAATTCAAACGTCGCGCCGTTCCGTTCGATCCGTCGATCACGAACGTCGTGTCAAACGGAGTGCGCAACGGCGAGTCAATCAGGTTCGTCGAATTGCGTGTGCAGAACGCATTGATGCTAGGAGCACCGCTGGGCTTGATGTACGTGATCTCCAGATTGCCCACGCATTGATACGCGCTTCCCCACACGCGGCCATTTGGGTCGAGCGGAAATGACGCGGTGCCACGGACCGCCACGGGCCACACCCACGAGTTGGCAAACGTCTTCGTGACGATGCCTGTTGCTCGCGCGTGCACAAACGTCGGCTCAGCAAAGGCACCGCCGATCGCCGTTGGCTCGTAGCCACCACGCGATCCGGGACCAGGGGTCTGGTACGACACGTAACCCGGATCCGACGCATTGATGGGGTCGCCCGACTCTGGGCAGCTACCACTACAGGTAAGCGCAGTCAGCGGGCTCTGGTTCTCCGACTGCGTAGGCGCGGTAGGGCGGTCGAGCGGCGCATCACAGGCAGAGAGGGCCAAGAATGCCAAAATTCCCAAGCGTGAAGCGTGAAGCGTGAAGCGAAATTCATATCACTTGCCTCTGTTCCATGACTTGATTCACGGCTTGGCGTCATAGCGTCGTACTCGCCCGCCGTATCGGAGTTCCCGCATTCCACTGGCAGCACGCGCTGAGGGCGCCAAAGCGGCGCCCTCAGCCTTATAGCTCAACCCTCACCCACACTCACTAAACCCGCACACGTGGCACTTCAC
>JANOPS010000062.1:0-10744 GCA_031421995.1 Gemmatimonadaceae bacterium | reverse complement strand
CGTCGCCTACCACGTCGTCGACGAAAAAATCGCGTGTGTCAGTGAGGCGAGAGGACTTTCGCATTCGGCGCTTCGTCGAGAAGACCGGCACCACGGTGCACTTCATTGTCGACGCATCGGGTTCGGCTGCGGTCTACCGCCTAGGCGAAGCGAAAGGCGCGGTGGAATTGCTGCTGGCCGAAAGCTACGCCCGCCGCGATCGCGTAAGTCTGATGGCGTTCCGGGGGACCGGCACGGAGATCCTGCTGCCCCCAACGCGGGCGCTGGCGCGGGCCAAACGCGTATTGGCGGCACTTCCCGGCGGTGGCGGCACACCGATGGCCACGGCGATCGACGCCGCCGCGCAGCAAGCGCTTGCCACGCGGCGCGGCGGCAGTGCACCGTTAGTGGTGATCTTGAGCGACGGTCGTGGCAACATTCAACGGGACGGCACTCCCGGTCGTGCGGGCGCGGAGCGTGATGCCATGTTGGCGTCGCGCGCGTTTGCGCAGCTCGGCATCCCGGCGATGTTTGTCGATACGTCACCGCGCGGCGAGCCGATCGCGCGGCGGTTAGCCGAGGCTATGCGCGCACGATACGTATTCTTGCCGTCGGCCGATGCGAAGGCGCTAGGCAACCTGGTGCGTGTGGCCAAGGAGCTCACGTGAGGTGCGCCACATGACCAACACGGCGCTGGCTCTGCTGCGATGGCGCCGGGCATCGCAGTTGGAAGGAACGGACATCGCCACACGCGAAACGACCGCGCGGGTGTTCATGCGCTCGGTCTTTGTGGTGGTGTTGTTCTGGTGGAGCGCGACGGGTGTCATCTTCGCGCTTGAGCGCGGCGCGGCGACGCGCACGGCCGGATTACTCTTGGCGTCGCTCTTGGCCATCTGGGGACTGTGGCTCGTCGTCGTGGAACGCGATCGCGAATCACCATCGGCGGTACGCCGCGGGTTCTTGGGCGCGTCGTTTTTATGGACGTGGGTGCAGGTGCTGTTCTACGGCGGGTGGTTCATCGGGCCCGCGTCGCTGGCCGTGCCGATTCCCGCCGAGCCGCCCTCATGGTCGCTGGCCGTGCGAGCAGTCATCGCGATGCTGTGGTATCAGCTGGCGATGCTGGCTGTGCTTGGCGTTGTCGCATGGGGTGTTTCGCGACGTCCCAATCGTATCGCCTGGTGGGCGCTGCTCACATTCTGGCTCACCCATCAAGCCGCCAGCATCAACATCTTTCTCGGCGTCGAAAATCCCGGTCGCGGGTTCTTCCCAGAGGGTACGACGTTCTTGGAGTCGTACTTCGGTCCGCAGCGAAACTCGTGGGCGCTTCCCGTCACCATTGCGCTGGTGTTGGCCTTCACCCTGCGCGTGGGCATTCATGCGATTCGCGATGCGACACCGATGCGACGTCAGGCCATGATGCTCTTGACAGTGCTTGGTGGCCTCGGCGTGTTAGAGCTGGCGGTCCTCGGCGCGCCCGTCAACCTCGCGTTGTGGGATTGGTTCCTCGCACTGCGTGGCTACTGAGCGAACGGCACGCGCCACAAACAGCGGCCATGCACCTCCGTGTTCTCCGTGTCCTTCGTGGTTCAAAACACAAAAACAGCGATGTGTTGAATCGCGGAGGACACGGAGACCACGGAGGTTGGTGGCCTAATGTTTGGTATCGGTAGGCGACTGCGTATGCCCGCGTGCTCGTAATGCAGTAGGGCCGCGTGCTGGCCGTCGCTGAAGAACGGTCACTCGTGTCGCAGCGCCTCGATCGGGTCCAGCCGTGACGCCCGCTGCGCCGGGATCATCCCGAAGATGATGCCAATACTCACCGACACGCACACCGCAATCACCGTAAACATGATCGGGACCGGCGCGTCAACGTTGAGCGCCAACGATGCGATGCGTCCGAATGCCAAACCCACCAGAATCCCAATCGCCCCACCAATGCTCGTCAGCGTGGCCGCCTCAATCAGGAACTGCTGACGGATATCTCGGCGCGTTGCGCCAAGCGCCTTGCGCACGCCAATTTCGCGCGTGCGGCTGGTCACCGACACCGTCATGATCGCCATGACCCCAATGCCGCCAACAAGCAACGCCACGCCGGACAACACGATCATCACGAGGAAGAACACCCCCGTGATGCTGTTGAAGGTGTCGAGGACCTGATCCTGCGTCACGAGGTCGAAGGTATTGCCGTCCGCAGGGCGAAGCCCGCGCATTTCGCGCAGCGCCATCGTGACCGCGCTCTGCGCATCGGCTACGCTCACGCCCTCTTTCGGCTTCACCGGAATCCACAGCGCGTTCGTGCGATCAATGTCGAACTGATGATCCAGCATGCGGTAGGGCACCACGGCGCCCACTTCTTGCCCCGGTGGCGCAAAGATGTTCGCCGGCTCAATCCACAGTCCAATCACCTGCGCCGATCGCCCTCCCACGCGTACCCAACGCCCAATGCTCGTTTCGCGGCCGAACAGTCGCGTCGCGGCACGCTCCTGCAACACAACAACGGCTGCACCCGACAACAGTTCAGAGCGCGTGAACCAGCGCCCCTCAAGCAGCTCGCCACCTTGCACGAGCGGAAATCCGTCGTCCGCACCGAAGACGGCCATCGACTGAGAGCGAGCACCGTCAACTTCAATGCGTGCCAGAATCTGCGCCCAGACTGCCGCGTATCCCACCTCCGGCAACCGGCGAATGCGCTCGGCCTCGCGCTCGTTGATATCGGGGCGTATCCGCACATCCTTGGGCAGGTTATCCGGATTGAGCGGGGTCTGCGAGAACTTCTTGAGCACGTAGAACGTGCTGGGTCCGGCAACTTCAATTGCGTTCACAATTTGGTCGCGAATGCCCTGAACAATCGCTGCCATCGCCATCACCGTCGCGACGCCGATCACCACGCCGAGAATGGTGAGCGACGACCGCAGCTTGTTCACCCGCAGGGTATCCAAGGCGATGCGGACGTTCTCACCCAGTGCATCAACGCGCAGTTGTAGCGACACGCTAGGTCTCGGCGCGCATGGCGGTGATCGGATCCAGTTGGGCTGCGCGCGCCGCCGGGTAGACGCCGAACAACACGCCAATGCCCGCGCCGAGCGAGAGCGCCAAGGCCACGGACCACATGCTCACGCGAGCCGGAAGCGGCGAGACCGTAGCGATGACGGTGGCCAGTCCCCAGCCAGCGGCGACCCCGAGTGCACCGCCCAACACGGCGAGCGCAATCGACTCGGCCAGAAACTGTCGACGCACATCGCGCGCCGTCGCACCCATCGCTTTGCGCAACCCGATCTCGTGGGTACGCTCGGTCACGGCCATCAGCATGATGTTCATGATCACGATGCCGCCTACCACCACGCCAATGGCCACCACGGCGGGCACCACCGCGAACAGTACGCGTGTCAGGTTCTTCCAGAAGTCGACGAGCGCGTCGGCGGTGCCGACGTCAAAGTTGTCGGCTTCACCGGGGCGCAGTCCGCGCGACACGCGCATGGCTTCTTCGGCGCGAGCCATTGCCGGGGCAATCGCTTCGGCCGTCGACATCTTGACGGAGATCGTGGTGGCTTGTCGTCGTCCATAGACCGCTTCGAAGGCCGTGAGTGGCATCAAGGCAAAGCCATCAAATGACTGACCCAGCACTCGCCCCTTTCGGCCCACCACCCCAACAACGGTGAAGCGCTCACCTACCAGACGCACTTCCTGATCGATGGCATTGCCATTGTCGAACAACGTGCTCGCGACGTCTGCGCCGATCACGATCACCCGACGCCGCTCGCGCACGTCGATATCGGTGAGTGGCCTGCCGGACGTGAAGACATAGTCCTGCACGGTTTGATATCCTGCCGTCACGCCAAAGACGTTCACGCTGCCCAGCGTGCGGTTCCGCCATATCATGTCGGAGCGGGGCGTTGGCCATCCAGACTGCAGGCCGATGGCCTTGGCGTCGGGAAGGGCAGCCGTCACCGCCTCTGCATCACGTTCATCCACCCGCGGCCGCCGCCGGAGCAGTCGCGTCTCGGTGTCGTTGAACAATCCGAGACTGAGCGGCAGTCGTCGAACCTGAAAGGTGTTCATGCCGATCATGGCGTCGGCGATGTTCTCTTTCACGTACGCGTTCATCCCCTGGATGATCGCCACGACCGCCACCAGAAATCCCACCGATACCACGATCCCAAGCAGAGTAAACGCGGTCCGCAGCGGATTCACCACCAGCTGACGGATCGACATGGTTATCACATCACTCGACCGCATGGCCATCGTGCGTTACTCGTGTCGGAGTGCCTCGACAGGATCCAGTCGAGAGGCGCGCAGTGCGGGCAGCATGCCGAAGGCGACGCCGGTGATTGCGCTGGCACCAAGCGCCGTGGCCACAATACTGAGCGGCAATGACGCGGGGATACTGGTATTGCTGCGAATGACCCACGCCAACACCGCGCCAATGCCAAGGCCGATCAGGGCGCCGATACTCGTCAGCGTTGCAGCCTCAACGAGAAACTGCCAGCGAATGGTTCCGGCCGTCGCGCCGAGGGCCTTCCGAACGCCAATCTCTCGCGTGCGTTCGGTCACCGAGATCATCATGATCGCGACCACGCCCACGCCACCGACCAGCAAGGCCACCGCGGAGAGCGCCAGGCCCACGGCGAAGATTGCACCGAACAGCGAATCAAACGTTTCTTGAATGCGATCCTGCTCGACCAGATAGAAGGTCGATCTGGCGCCGGGCTTCAATCCCCGACGGGCGCGCATGGCGGCCATCACTTCGTCCATCACTTCGCTTTGAGAACTCGTCGCAAACGGTCGAACAAGCAAGGTCAATCCGCCTTTCCAGAGGTCCAAGGTGCGGACCGCGCCTTGCAACGGGATAATTGCCCGCGGCGTGTCGGGTCCCTTCCCCTCGAGCGACTTGAGGAATCCCGCTTTGGGTTTGTAGATGCCGATGACGGTGAACTGTCGGCCACTGATCATGATGGGCTTGCCGATCGGCTCCGACGTGCCAAAGAGTTGCGACTTGAGTGTGTCGTTGACGAGTACCACCGGAGCTCCCGCCTCGTACTCCGTCCGCGTGAAGTTACGCCCAGGATCAATGTCGCTGGCGTCAACTTGCGGCCAATCGGTGCTGTACGCGTCGTAGCCGACGTTGTCGAGCCGCACATTCTTGTACGCAAAGTTTCCACTGCCACCAAGCACCCCGATCACATTCGAGACACCGGGAATGCGCTCGATCATGTTCCATTCGGCGAACGAGATCGGCGGATTGCGCCTGTCAGGACATTTTTCGTCGGTCCCGTCGCAGGCGTTGATACCGCTGCTGCGACGCTGCACGATAAATGTGGTTGCACCGATCTCTTCCAAATCCTTTTGGAATGACTGTCGGATGCCGTTCACGACGGCGCCCATCGCCACGACCACGAACACGCCGATTGCCACGCCAGCGATGGTCAGGGCGGCGCGCACTTTGTTGGTGCGAATGGCCTCAATCGCCATGCCGACACCCTCGAACACCAGCAGCAAACGATTCATCGGCTATTCCTGTCGTAGTGCAGTGATGGGATCAAGCTTCGAAGCACGACTGGCCGGATACATGCCCGCGGCGATACCGACACCAGCGCCCGTGAAGAGCGCTGCGGCGATCGACCACGGCGCGACGGCGGCCGGCAGCGGCGTAAGCGCGGCAATGAGCTGGGCCAACGCGATGCCCAGGGCAATGCCGATGGCGGCCCCAATGATGCTGAGCGTGGTGGCCTCGACGAGAAACTGCGACAGAATGTCACTGCGCTTGGCGCCGAGCGCCTTGCGCACACCGATCTCGCGCGTGCGTTCGGCGACGGCGACGAGCATGATGTTCATGATGACCATCGCGCCAACCACGAGGCTGATCGCCGGGAGCGCGGTGCCGAACAACACCAGGCGTCCCTTCAATTCCTTGATGAAACCAAAGGCCGCGTCTTGTGTGACGAGTCCGAAATTGTCCGGCTCGCTGGCGCGGAGTCCACGCATGCCACGCAGCGCTCCGCGCGCTGCTTCGATCCCATCGGGTAGATCCTCCATGCGCGGCGCCTGCACAATCAACGACGACACATCTTTCTGCGGCCGAAGAATACGACCCATCGGCGACGTATATGGCGCGATCGCCAATCGGTCCAGCGAGAAGCCAAACACCGAACCCTGCTTCTCCACCACGCCGATGACGGTGAATGGCAAGCCCGCCACGCGAATCTCGCGCCCCAGCGGATTGAGGTCAGGGAAGAAAGCCTCCGCGACCTCGACGCCGATCACCATAACGGGCGCGCCGGCACGGACTTCCTGATCGGTGAAGGCACGCCCTTTCTCGATCGCGAACTTCTTGATTTCGAAATAGTTCGCGTCGGTCGCAACGGTTTGCACCTGCTTGGGCCGCGCGCCAACCGCCGAGGCGTACTTGAACGATTCGTTGGCGATACTCGACTTCATGTTCGCCGGAATGGCCGCGCGCACGGCCTCGACATCGCTCATGCTGATCAATGGTCGACGCTGCGCGGAGCGCGCATCGAATCCGCGATTGCCGCCCGGCCCCACGTTGTTGAACCGTCGCAACGTAAACGTGTTGCTGCCGATCAAGCGGGCGGCAAAATCTTCTTCGACATAGCGTCCCATCCCTTCAACGATGGACACGACGGCGATCAAGAACATCACGCCAATCGTCACACCAAGCAGGGTGAATGCGCTCTTCAGCTTCTGCACGCGAAGCTGGGACAGGGCCAAGCCAACGGCATCACGTATCTTCACAACTCAAGATAACTGCGACCAACAATTGGCGCAGGGCGTTGGGGGGAGGGCGCTCTGGCCCTCACCCTCATCCTACTCGTAGCGGAGCGCTTCAACCGGATCCAGCTTGGCCGCCCGGGATGCCGGGAGCAAGCCGAAGAGGATGCCCGTGAAGGCGCTGGCGCCGAGGGCGGCCACAACGGCGAGTGGGGGAATGGACGCCTCAACCGGTGAGAAGCTGCGGATCGCCACCGCGGCCAGCCAGCCGACAAACAGCCCGATGGCGCCGCCGATTCCGGTCAGGGTTGCCGCTTCCACCAGAAACTGCCAGAGGATCGTGCCCCGCGTCGCGCCAAGTGCCTTGCGCACGCCAATCTCACGCGTCCGCTCGGTGACCGAAATCATCATGATGGCCACGACGCCAACCCCGCCCACAATCAACCCCACCGCAGACAGCGCCAGCATGACCAGAAAAAAGAGACCAAAGATGCTGTTGTAAGTCTCGAGGAGTTTGTCCTGCGTGATAATGGCGAACGAGGACTCCTCGCGCGGGCGCAGACCGCGTAGGCCGCGCAGTGCCGCGGTCACGTCGTCGAGTACCTCGGTTTGCACGGCACCGTCGCGGGGCTTGACCGCCAACCCGACGTTGCCAGCGCGGGCGCCGAGGTTCCGTATCAACGCCTGCACCGGAATCACCGCTTTCGGTCGCTCGCCGCCAGACAGAAAACTGGAGTTGTCCTTGTACACCCCGATCACCTCGAAGGGCACGCCATTCAACGTGACCATCTTGCCGAGTGGGTCCGACTCGCCAAGCAGGCGCTCCGCCATCAGCGTAGACAGCACCGCGACGCGCGCTCCGGTTCGCGCTTCGCTGGTCGTGAACGCGCGCCCAGGGTAGACCTCCGGTGCGTTGATCGTGGACCACTCTGCCGAGTAGCCTTCAATCGATGCGCCCGACAGCGCGCGGTCGCGGTACTTCGCCGCCGCCGACCAATCCAGTCGCTCACCGACCGCTTCGATCGAACTCAGGCGACGCAGCGCCTCGACTTCATTCGGCCGAATGGGCGGATTCCGCAGCCAGGCGCACGTGTTCTCCGATCCATCGCACGCCTCGAACGAGATCGGATACCGCGAGAGGAAGAACGTCGTCGGGCCCGTGCTGGCAAAGTCGCGGGCGACTGACTGATTGATGCCGTGAATGGCGGCCGACATGACGACCACCACGAAGACGCCGACGGCGATCCCGAGAATGGTAAGGCCGGCCCGCACCTTGTTGGCACGGCAGGCGTCGATCGCGATCCGCACGCCTTCAGATACCGCGAACAGACGAAACGCACCAATTGCCATGAGCTACTCCTGCCGCAGCGCGGTGATGGGGTCGAGACGCGACGCACGACTGGCCGGGTACACGCCAGAGATAATGCCCACGCCAGCGCCGAGCGCGACGCCCACGACAATCGACCACGGCGCAACACTCGCCGGCAACGGGGTGGTTGCCGCCAACAGCTGCGCGAGCAAAATACCGAGTGCAACACCAATCGCCGAACCCACCGTGCCCAGCGTCGCGGCCTCAATCAGGAATTGCGACATGATGTCGCGACGCTTGGCGCCCAATGCCTTGCGAATACCGATCTCACGCGTGCGTTCCGATACTGCGACAAGCATGATGTTCATGATCACGATCGACCCGACCACCAACCCGATCGACGGCAGCGCGATGCCGGCCAGCACGAGGTAGCGCTTGATCTTATTCCAGAACTCCAGCGCCGAGTCGGCGGTTTGGAGCGAGAAGTCATCTTTCTGACCCGGCCGTAGCCGGTGGGCGCCGCGCATGCTGGCCCGCACGATTTCCATCGTTTCTTTCATCGCCATGTCACTCGGCGCTTGAATGGCGACGGCATCGATGATGTTCGGTCGACTGTTGAGCAAGCGACGGGCAGGCGACCGCCACGACGCGATCACGAAATTATCGAACGACATCCCGAACACCTTGCCCTGTGATTCGGCAATCCCCACCACGCGGTACGGGACGCCGCCCATCTTCACTTCGCGGCCGATCGGATCCAGTCCAGGGAACAGCCGATCGGCGGCATCAATGCCCATCACGACTGATTTTTCACCCCGCGCCAACTCTTGGTCCGACAGCAGCCGACCACTGGTCACGGCCATCTTCTTCACGTCGAAAAACGCCCCGTCGACGGCGTTCACGCGTACCTGTCGCGGCTTTGGGCTGGTCGCCGACGTCATCTGCACCTGATCTTCGCTGGTGATGTACCACTTCACATCACTCGGCAGGTCGCGAACCACCGGGGCCAGGTCGGTGATCTCCAAACGCTTGCGACGACGGTACTCCTCCCAGGTGGCTTCATCAACGTCGCCGATATTGATATTGGGACGATGACGTAGCTCGAACGTGTTGACGCCGATGAGCTTACCGATGAGGTCGTTCTCGAGATACTTGCTCATCCCTTCGACGATCGACACGACCGAGATCAGGAACATGACGCCGATGCACACGCCAAGGAGCGTGAACGCGCTTTTGAGTTTTTGGACACGGATGGTGTTGAGGGCCAGCCGGATCGCTTCGAAGAATTGCATGGGGCGCGCCTCGCGCGACGGAAGGGTCTGCGAGGAGGTACGGGAGGCGCGCCGCGGAGTTTCGAACGAGGGACAAGAGTCGCACACGAGAAAGGCGCCCATCGACCTGAAGAGCGCCCTCCTCGTGCCTCGTCGCGTACTGTGCCGGACGACTAGTGAATCCGCTCCGATCCGATCTTGAGCGCATACTGCGCACTGCTCTCATCGCTCGAAATCACGCCGTCGCGCAGCACGATGACGCGCTTCGCATGCACAGCAATGTCAGGTTCGTGCGTGACCATCACGACCGTCTGGCCCTGCGCCGCCAGCTCTTCGAACACGCGCATGATCTCTTCAGACGTTTGCGAGTCCAAGTTACCGGTCGGTTCGTCGGCCAGCAGGATCGACGGCCGATTCACCAGCGCACGCGCGATTGCCACGCGTTGCCGCTGACCACCGGAGAGTTCATTGGGGCGATGACTGATACGCCCGCCAAGCTGTACACGCTCCAAGGCTTCGGTCGCGCGCTTCTTTCGTTCGTCGGCAGAGACGCCGGCGTATACCAACGGCAACTCCACGTTCTGCAGCGCCGATGCACGCGGCAGCAAGTTGAACGTCTGGAAGACGAAGCCGATTTCCTTGTTGCGCACGCGCGCCAGTGCGTCGTCGGACATCTCCGACACCAGCATACCGTTCAGCCAATACTCGCCGCCGTTTGGTGTGTCGAGGCACCCGATCAAGTTCATGAGTGTGGACTTGCCGGAGCCCGACGGGCCCATGATGGCCACATACTCATTGCGCCGGATCGCGAGATCGACACCGCGGAGCGCACGCACGATCTCGCCGCCCATATCGTACTGGCGTGTGAGCTGCCGCGTCACGATGACCCAGTCCTTCTCCGGGGCAGCCCCGGCAGACGAGACCACCGCACGGCGCTCACCCGTGGTGCTCATGCCAATGTCGTCCAGCGTCTTACTCACGATTTCTTTCCCGTGGCCGGTGTCTTTTTGTCTTCTGGTTTCGCCACCTTGATCAAGGCACCGTCTTTCAGCTCACGGATGGCTTGGTACGTACCGGCAACGATAGTCTCGCCGGCCTTGAGCCCTTCAAGCACTTCGAAGTGCCGCTCGCCGGCGATACCCACCTTAACGTTCCGGAAGCTCACTTTGTTGTCTTTTCCAACGACGAAGACGCCTTCGATGTCGCGCTTGCCGACTTCCTTGGCCGGCTGGGCGCGCCCGACCGTGACCGCGGTGTCCGCATTCGGCAGATTCTCGTTCTCTCGCACCGTGAGCGCGATAATCGGAATGGACAGGACTTTGGTGCGCGACGCCGTCACGATGCGCGCCGTCGCCGAGAAGTCCGGGCGCGTATCAGTGGGCGGGTTGAGCAGCTGCACGCGCACTTCGTAGTCGATGGCCTGATCGCCCGTGTTGGTGGCGGTCTTGTTCACCGAGCT
>JANOPS010000061.1:0-3458 GCA_031421995.1 Gemmatimonadaceae bacterium | reverse complement strand
ATCGCCAATGGTGATGCGCGATTCGCAGATCAGGTAGCATGCGTTGAGTACCGTGTACTTGCCCACCACGACTTTTCCGTGCTCACCGACCACGAAGGCGGCGCGATCATACGCGCCAGTCGCGTCACCCAGCTCGATGGCGACCGGCTCCCGCGACACGACGCCGTCGAAGCCGTATGAACTGTCGACATACACGTCCGCGCCCAGTCGCACGTTGTCAGGAATGCCCCGGCCGAACCAATCATACGGCAACGCATGGCGCGAGGCGCTCATGGCGTGGCCACCCGGGCCGGGTTGCCGCTTACGGTCGTTCCGGCCGCAACATCTCGCGTCACCACAGCGCCCGGCTCGATGACGGCGGCTGCCCCAACACGAATGCCCTTCAAGATGGTCGCATTCCACCCGATCCATACGTCGTCTTCGATCACGACCTCTTTTGCCGTGACGCTCGGCCGGTGGTGGCGATCGCCTCTCGGACTGAGGGCGATTGTATCGGCCAGCCGAGCGGCGGGCTCCAGGGGATGAAAATCCGAATCGGCGATGGTGACACCGCCCGCAATCATGACTCGCGCGCCGATGGAAATGCGCTGCGAACACACCAGCGACGCGTTGCCGACATACGTGCCGTCTCCGATCTCTAGCAGTCCTCCCTCTTCGACTGCCACCGACGTCCGCCACAGCGTGACGTCACGACCAACGCGCAGTCCCACCGGAAGCGTTGAATAGAAATGCTTGAAGCAGAACGATGAATCTATCACACAGTTCGGCCCGACCACGATGTTGTTCGGAATACGTCCCGAGAACCAGTCGCCAGGTATCGACAGGCCGGGCTGCAACACATGGAAACGCGGCGCACGTTCCAGGTCAGTCATGGCGATCTCCTCGGGATGTGCAGCGACATGAGGAACGGGGTTGTTCTCTGCATAGGCACGTCAGGCCGAGGCACCAACGGTGCGCAGCAGGTTGCCCAGCACCACATGGCTGTTGAAGAACTCCTCCGCAATCTCTCGCGCGCGCCGTCCGTGATAAGGCGGGTTTGCGGACACCTGCTCCAAGGCCGCCGCGGCTTCTGCAAGGCTGGTGAAAGCCATCAACCCCTCGCCCGAAGGCAACAGCGCACTCCAACCCGTGTCTTGCGCGACGACTGGCCGACCCGATGCAAGGTAGCACGCTGAGCGGCAGGAAAACCACCCGGTGTTCGCCTTCACATACGTCTCCTTCGCCACGGAGAATTCACCAAGCGAGCACGAGATGAAATTGCGATAGGCATCCGGAGTCGGTGCAAGCAATTCCGGATCGAGGATTCGCCATCCGTTCGCGGTCAGGCGTTCCACCGGGAACCGGTGTCCACCGGTTTGCGCCATCGCGACCGAAAGCGATCGTCGCACAAAACGTGCGGGAAGCGCCATCACCTTCTCGAACTCGATGTCCTTCTGTCCCCACGTCTCTCCGCCCCACTCCAGCTTACGCGCGGCACTCCAGTTCATGACGGTCGTGAAGCCGGCCTCGCCACCCGGCGGCGGTGTCGGCGTCCACTGGTCGAGGCAAATGGGCTGCCGGGTGGCGTGCCAGTTGACGCCTGCTGATGGAATGCGACACTCCGGCCGACCAATGGCCTCGCCGAAGGTGAAGTGATGCGTATGGCTCTCGATGGCGGATCGCATTCCCGATGCCTCGGGCGTGAACCCTTCCGCATTGACATACTGAATTTGCGTGAACATCGGATCCGAGTCGATCATTACGCGCACCGGGATCCTGAGATAGCCTTCGTTCAGCGACGTCGCCGCCGAGACGTTGATCAACACGTCGGCGGTGCGAAGCACCTCAGCCACCCGCGACTCCGACACACCGAACCACGCGCCCGTCACTTCATCGCGGTAACTCCAGCGGTCGGCAAGACCGAACTGCCGGCACACGCGATCGAGATAGGCGACGTTCGGAGAGCAATCGGGATGTCCGTTTGCAGACACCTGATAGTTTGGCCAGAGGCGCGTGTCCTCGATGTAAAACACGTCGTGCCCCATGGCCAAGAAGCCCAGCGGGTATTGCAGGTAATCCCAAGACACGCCGCCGGCCGGCATGAGTCCGGCGAATCCGCCAACAACAATCCGCAGGCGATTCATGCGTACGCACCCATGTACGCACCCGCTGCCAGAGCCGCCTGGCCCGGTAAACAGCCTTGGTGTGCGAAGCTCTCATCTCCCTCAGTCATGCACGCCAAGATGCCATCGTTCAAGTGCGAGGCGGGACACATCGGACGCGCCGTCGTTCCATTCGCACACCATCAGGAACCGGAAGTCGTGGGGAACGAACTCCAGTTCCTTCAGCACGTTGGCCAACGCGGGCGTCTCCATGGCCTTGAGCACGCCCGGGCTCTCGTGCAGCACGGCGTGCGTCACTGCCCGAATGGACTGATCCATAGCATGGAGGCTCACCGCGAGGCAATCCACGATGAGCCGGGCCTTGAGGTCTACAGAGACGTATCCAACCAGCTCACCGGAGGCCGAACGCGTGCCATACGTGCGGAAGCGCCCATTGCTGAACTTCAGGAACGTCGCGTCGCGCACGACGCCGCAGTGCACGGGCAAGCTGTGGGACGCACAGCGCCACAGGTCATCGAACTCGTGATCCGCGACCGCAACGTCCACCGTCATGCCCGATGGCATCGGCACCGGCACCGCATCCGCCGCGCGTTCCACACACTCGAGCCGTTCAACCACCCGGGGACCGAACTCCTGCGCCACAGGAGACCATGGCATCGAATGCTGCAATGCGCGAAAGGCCCCTCGAAACGTCTCCGCCGGATGGGCGAACACTACTTCCACGCCCGCGTCGCGCGCCATCGCGATACCTGCAAAGTAGAGTCCGATCACGGGATGGTCCCGACTGCGCAATGCCGCCGATCGCAGGTCGGCGCGAAGTATCGGTGCCGTGAGGCGAACAGCCGGCACTATTCTGCCATCAACCAACACGCGGGCGCGCGCAAACATCGCCTGGCCGGCAATCGCCCCGTGCTCGTCTTCAGCAACGGCGATGATGGCAGGACCGTAGGGAGAATCCACATACCACGAGCGCCACTGCGCCTCGGTCAACTGCCCCCATCCACTCTCCGCTTCCCACAACGCCAGAAGGCCCGGCACATCGCGATCCTCGAACGCGCGGTATGAGACAGCAGGACGTCTTGACCGATCGGCATTCATGGTGTCGTCGCAAACAGAAAGTGCAATGCTCGGGAGCATCGGTGAGGCAGCGGTAACCTGGGCGCCGCTCGCCGCACCAGGCTCATGGCTTCACCGCCGCCTGCTCCCGCACCGCCCTCACCGCCCGCGCCCACGTCCCCGCCGCGCGCCCCGTATCCATCAACGTAAAGCCCGCAAACACCGCGGTGACGATGCACAGCAACGCCGCCGCCGCGATCGCCCCGTCAAGGGCCGCCCAGATCGCCAGCAGCGCCCCGA
>JANOPS010000060.1:0-2736 GCA_031421995.1 Gemmatimonadaceae bacterium | reverse complement strand
ACCACGTCTGGACGTACAGGGGTCTCCGGTGCTACGCTCTCTGTATACCTCAACCCTGAGTACCTGATGCGTCGTCGTGTCACTGCCCTGCTCCTGCTGCCGCTCGTTTCGATGCTCGCTTCAACCATCGCTGGCGCCCAGCGCGGCGCACAACCCGACAGCCAACGGGTGCCCGCGGTCCCACCGCCGCGCTTTCAGTACGTCGGCCCTGCCGCTGGTGGACGGATATCTGCGGTTGCCGGCATCCCCGGTGACACGACAACCTATTACATGGGCGCCGCATCAGGTGGCATCTGGAAAACCACCGATGGTGCGCGTACGTTCACGCCGATCTTCGACGACCAACCGGTGCAAGCAATCGGGGCGCTTGCCGTTGCCCCATCAAGTCCGCGCACCGTGTGGGCTGGTACGGGCGAAGGGTGGGCGATCCGCGACGCTGATGTGATGGGTGACGGCGTGTACAAGTCGATCGACGCCGGCGCAACGTGGACCAACATGGGACTCAAGGACGTGGGGCGCATCGGCAAGATCATTGTGCATCCGACCAACGCCAACATGGTGTTCGTCTGTGCGCTCGGCCGCGCGACGGGACCACAACAAGAGCGCGGGGTGTATCGCACACGCGACGGCGGCACCACGTGGGAGCGCGTGCTGTTCGTGAACGAAAACACCGGCTGCTCGGGCATTTCGATTGACGCCAGTGACCCGAAGGTGTTGTTCGCTGGCACGTGGGAAGTGGTGATGCACACGTGGGCGATGTTCGGGGGCGGTGCGGGCAGTGGTGTGTATGTCTCGCGCGATAGCGGGAGCACGTGGGCACGCATCATGGATGACGGCTTGCCCAAGTCTCCTGTTGGGAAAATTGATGTGGCCGTCGCTCCGTCAAATTCCAAGCGGGTCTACGCATTGATCCAGACTCCCGATCAAGGATCGCTGTGGCGATCAGACGACGGCGGTGAGCAGTGGAAAGTCGTGAGCTGGGATCGCGCACTCATTGGGCGCGCTGGCTACTACATTCGCGTGGCCGTCAACCCGGAGAACGATCTCGAAGTCTTGGTCACCAACAGCAGCTTTCATCGCTCGCTTGACGGCGGCATGACGTTCCCGCTTGTCGGCGGCGGATGCGGCGATTGTCACGATATCTGGATGGACCCGCGCAATCCGGCGCATTGGGTGGTAACTGGTGATGCGGGCGCAGGCATCACCCGCAATCACGGGCAGTCGTTTACGCAATTCGCCTTGCCGATCGGCCAGATGTATCACGTCGCGATTGATGACCAAGTGCCGTACTGGATCTACGGCAATCGTCAGGACGCCTCCACGTCGCGCGGCCCCAACAACCAACCCGCGCAGATCGCGAACGTGGTGCTGCCTGGTGCCGCCGCCGGCGCTGGTGGTCGCGGTGGCCCGGGAGGAGGGGGCGGCGGTGGCGGATTCGGTGGTGGTGGTGGCGCTGCGAATGGTGCGTGGACGCAAACGCTTGGTGGCTGCGAATCAGGGTTCACGTTGCCCACTCCGGGCAATCCCGACATCGTCTGGGCGACGTGTTACGGCAACAAGGTGACGCGCTACGATGCGAAGTCCAATCAAGCACGCTCGGTGAGTCCGTGGCGGCACACGCTCGATTCGGAGCCGAACAAGCTCAAGTATCGGTGTCACTGGACCGCGCCCTTGGCCATCGACCCGTTCGATCCCAACACGGTGTACTACGGATGTCAGGTGATCTTCAAAACGGCGAATGCGGGGCAGGACTGGAAAGTGATCAGTCCAGATCTCTCCACGAACGACACGTCTCGCATCGTGAGTTCCGGCGGCATCATTGGCGACAATCTTGGCCAGTTCTACGGGGAAGTCGTGTTTGCCATCGCGCCGTCGGAGATCAAACGCGGCATGATCTGGGCCGGCACCAATGACGGCAAACTGTGGCTCACCACCGATGGTGGTGGGAAGTGGAGCGACCTCACGAAGAACGTGACGGGCATGCCGACGTGGGGCACCATTCGCAAGATCGAGCCGTCGCGGTTTGATGCCGCGACGGCGTACGTCGTGGTAGACATGCACATGATGGACGATCGCAAGCCGTACATCTACAAGACGTCGGACATGGGCAAGAGCTGGTCGCGCATCAGCGACGGTTTGCCGCAAGATCATCCGCTGTCCTACGCGATGTCGATCGCCGAGAACCCGAACCGCAAAGGCATGTTGTTTGCCGGCACGGGCAACGCGCTGTATTCCTCGATGAACGACGGCGCGACGTGGACCGCGGTGAAGGCTGGACTGCCTGCGTCGCCGGTGACGTGGATCGTGATCCCGAAGCTCACGCACGACGTCGTCGTGTCCACGTATGGCCGCGGCCTGTATGTGCTGCGCGACATCACCATGATGGAGCAAGCCGACAAGGTGGTGGCCGATGCGCCGGTGTTCATGTATGAGCCGCGCGATGGCGTGCGTCTGGCGCGCAACGGGTCTGCAGATTTCACTTACGCGTTGAAGACGGCGCCGAAAGACTCACTGACTTTCGAAATCCTCGATGCCGCCGGCACTGTTGTCCGCAGTGTGAAGACCGTCGCCCGGGCGGGTGTGAACCGGCTCACCTGGGATCTTCGCTATGACGGTCCGAAGCAGGTGGAGCTGCGCACCACCCCTCCGGATAATCCGCGCATCTGGGACGAGCCTCGTTTCAAGAAAACGGTGACGCGTCCGATCAACCATTGGGGTATTCAGGGACCGCAGCGC
>JANOPS010000059.1:0-1656 GCA_031421995.1 Gemmatimonadaceae bacterium | reverse complement strand
GTTCGAACTGCGGGCAACGGTAACGTCTCATTTGCAGTCGGCTTCTCCTGCACTGGTTTCAGTTCGGATGCCGGACTTGGAAGTTGCAAAGCGAAACAGCTGGAAACGCGGACGCGTGCCCTTCGGCGAACAGATCCCTGTTTTGCAAGATGAAATGCGGGTATTTGCGAGCGGGCAGGTCTACACCAGTAGCGTGACAGCCGTGATTCCGGTGGCTGGGTTGTACCGCGTCACGGTTGTGGCGCATGCGCAAGACGAGCCAAAGTCCTTCGTGGATGGCCACCTGGTGCAGAACTTCGTCGCCGTGGAGCGATGGATCTGGATTGATGAGAACGGCGCGAGGGTAACGGAGCAATTACGCGATGCGATCCTTCCGGACTCGGTCTTTCCGCAGCCGGGGGTTCGTCGACTACGTGAATCGAAAATCGGCGAGGTGCCAGCGTCTCGGTTCGACGCGCCCCGGAGTCGCTCTCGCACGGATGCGTTGTCGGTGTCTGGACCGCGGGAATCAACGAGCAGCGTTCCGGCGACCGCCGTCGGCGTCAGAGACGTCGCTACAATGGCTGCCTCCATCTCCACACCGGGCATGGTTTCCGGTCGAGTCGGATACTACAGCCCCCTCACGAACCTTTTTGAAGGCGTGTCGCTGCTGTATACGTACTACATCTGGGACGACTACGAGAATCAGTATCTGGGCTCGAACTTCGGGCTTACGGGCGCCGACGGGTCGTTCGCGTTCGCATGCCCGGACCCCAACGACTTCGGCAAGCGACACGACTTGTACTTCGCCATCCAGAGTTTCTCGATATCGATCAACAACGGCGCGATTGCCGCGGGTCAGTACCGCGGAAATGACTGCCACCCGAGTGGCATCGACGGAGACTTCGTCATCGACTCCAACGAGGGCATCGCCATGAAGACGCTAGAGCGCGTGGTCAGTAGCGCCTACACGGTCTTCGGAAGAACACGCTCGATTGTTTACGTCTCAGTGTCAGGTGCTCATACAGCTTCCGATTTCACTGGTCCCAATAGCATGAAACTGGCCTCGGCAAACGCCTTTCTCCATACGCCCTATGGCCACTTCGTTATGGCGCACGAATACGGGCACGCCCTGCACTTCGCATCGCTTGGTGGCTATACGGGGGGGACGTGTCCAGACCCCCACCTGCTCAATGGCGCGTACAACATGGACTGCGCGTGGGCGGAGGGCTTCGCCAACTTCTTCGCCTTGGCAACATTGCCGGGAAGCGAAACGGCGCAAGAAACGGATTTTGAAAACAATGCCAACTACCCAGGCGGAAACGGTAGTCTCTCCGAGGGGGCTGTAGGGGCGTTCTTACATGATTTGATGGACACGGCAATCGAGCCGCATGACAGTTTGTCATTTCCAGGAACCTACATCGCCGCTCTGGTGACCACGTGCCATCGGGTAGGCCTGTTTGGTAGCGTGCACGGCACAAGAGTGCCGCACTTCGTCTATTGCCTAGCAGGTCGCTGAAAAAGTACGTGAGGTGATGGATTTTCTCTGTTTTGTCATCGCGGCGCGCGTCAGAACGCCGGGAAGTGTGCTGTGACGAGTGCCGCAGGCTGCTTGCGCGGCGTTGTGGGGCCGCCGTGCGCCGCAGGATCGCCCTGACGGGCGCAATGGCGCGGGTG
>JANOPS010000058.1:0-21752 GCA_031421995.1 Gemmatimonadaceae bacterium | reverse complement strand
GCATCGCGATGAATCTGTCGCTCAATGCGCTCAAACAACGGAAGCGCGTTCAGCTACGGTTGGTCAGTCGAGACGCGTCCCCAGCGCCCATGGCGGAACCGAGCGTCGAGCCCCACGATCTGGAAGTGGGAGAGCGGCGCGACCTGGTGCATCGGGCAGTCTCACAACTGGGCGAGAAGCAGCGGCCCGTGGTCGTGTTGCGGATGCTGCAAGAACTGTCAACGAACGAAACGGCGGCCATATTGCAGTTACCGCCGGGTACCGTCATGAGCAGACTGGCGCGCGGTATGGCTGAACTTGAGCGCCTGCTGTCGCCCTATATCACTGGGGGAACTGATGCGTGAGGACGAGCAGGGGCCGGCGGATGTGGACGCGCTGATGTCGCGGGTTCGTGCGATGCGCGGTCCGGTGGACTTCGACGCCGGGTTCGCGGACCGTGTGATGGTGCGTGTAGAATCGCCGCGCCGTCTATTAGACGAACTGCAGACGAGGTTTTGGCGTCTCACGCCACTCGCCATCGCCGCCACTGTGGTGCTATCGACGTTCAACCTGCTTGGCACGTCGTCCGGCAACCAGCCCCTTGTTGATCGACTGCTCGGACTGTCGGGGGAGACGGTCGCCGACACGTATGCGTTTGATGGCGACCTGAGCGCGTGGGGTCGTGAGCCATGAAAACGGCCGTGAAGTCGTCAATCATTTTAGGGGCGACGCTCCTGCTAGGCATCGTCATTGGCCTGTTGGGGCAAGGGGCCTTGCAGCGGGCGCGAGCGCTTGGTGGATCTCCTCCGTCGCGGAGGGTGGGCTTCGTGTTCCACATGCAGGAGGTGCTGCAACTGCGGGCCGAGCAACGCGCGACGGTGCTTCCAGTGGTTGAGTCGACCGCCGATGCGAACCAGCGGGTGATCGATGCCGCGAAGATGCAGCTGCGTTCCCTGCTGGACACGATGTCCACGACGCTCGCGCCGATGTTGGACCAAGCGCAACGTGCGCGCTTAACGCGGGTGGTGAAGGAATTGCCGGATCCATTTCGCCCGCCGCCACCGCGAGACGGGCGAGGGCCGCCGCCACCACCGCCACGCTAGGACGACGTCTGTCCTTCAGGGCGTGCAGCCACCGGTCCATTGCGGATGGGCAGCACCGAGGTGCGTTCCCATAAGATCAAGGTCTTCATCGGTCACGAGGGTGTCTGCACGGATGGCTTCGGCGGACACACCCCCGTGATGATGGCCGTGCAACCGGCTGTTACTCCAACCGGTTTTGTTGTGGAGTATTTCGTGGAAGATCACTTTCGCCAACAACGAGCCGAATTCGCTTCGTACGTACACTTCAGAGGCGCGCAAGCGCTCTGGGATATCCAAGCACGTTCGTCCGCCATGCCCCGATGGGTGCGCATCTGCGCCGAATCGTGTGAATACTGAGTCGGCGGTATTCTGGACGAGGTACACGATGAGGTCGGCGTGGGACGTTGTTGATGGGCATGTTCGCTGGACGCGTACCGCGATGGTGTAGTCGGCGCTCCATCGGGGATTCCGACTCCGTACACTCGCAAAATGGGCGATGAGTTCGTCGCGCATCGAATCGAGGACACTCGGACGCATCTCACAGCGCTTGATGAGGTAGACGGTGATGTCCATGCAAGGGCTACCGAGGAAAAGGGCTCGAGAACCGCGGATCGCGGACGCAGTTCCGCGAAAACGCATGGGGGGAAGCTACGCGATGCGCGACTTCGCGTGAGAGGTCGGGGGCGGTCGTTAGCACTGTGCGGAGATCCCTCGTAAACGCCGAACGGTCCGCGCCGGCCAAGGGCGCCACGAGGCGCGCTTCTGCATCACTGATATCGCGTTCGCGACGGGTGGCCAAGCCGCTCGCTCAAAACGAACCCATCGCGAATACCACACCCGGTACGACCTCGGCGAGCGCGAGGAGCACCACCACCATTCGCAGACGCCGGTCACGTTCACGTCGCCACAACACCGCGCAGAGGACGAGTGATACCGCGACTTCAATTGGGCCAAAGATCTGCCCGTAGTGCCGTCGGTCCCAATAGCTTACCGGGCTGCGAAACACCCAAGTGGACAAAGGCCAGAACATCTGGCGTGCGTCTTCGTGATGGAGGAGAAAGTCTGTGAGCAGGTGAAGCAAGCCGGCGCCAGTGAACGCGATACCAACACCCGAGCGCCTGCCAACGGCGACGCCGAGCAGTGCGCCCCATAAGAGGAAACTGTTGTCGATGGCGAAGATCGACTGCCACGCATCGGAGAAGTACAACTCGTTGAATACGACCTGCGCCGACACGCCCTTCACCCCAATGAACCACGCACTGAGTACATACAGCGAGACGTCGGGAACAAGGGCGCCAATGATCGCTGCGATCGTGATGCGTGGCTGCGCTCGGCGCCCAAAGGCGGCCGCACCAACGATCAGGTGGGCGGGTGTGTTCATGGTCCAAGATACACAACGACGGGCGGACGCGGTTGCCGACCCATGCGCGGTTCGCGAAACTTCACGCATGCACAACGCCACCATCCATCTCTTGCGACGGGGCGAACGATGAGCGCCGCGCCGAATGAAGCGGCACGCGTTGCTCGTGCCGAGGCGATGCCCCTCATCGCGTCGGACGGATTCACCCTCGCCGCGTTGCGGTATCCGTCGCGCGCGCCGCTACGCGGAAACATTATCGTGGCCGGCGCCACCGGCGTGCCGCAGCGCTTTTATCGGCGCTTCGCAGAACACGCCAGCGCCAACGGGTTTGCCACGCTCACCGTGGACTATCGCGGCATCGGCCTGTCGCGTCCATCCTCGCTGGTCGGATTTGAAATGAACTATCTCGACTGGGCCACCCGCGATCTCGCTGCGGCCGTGGACGCCATGACGAGCACTACCGTTCCTCTGTTCATGGTCGGGCATTCGTTCGGCGGGCACGCGTTCGGTCTCTTGCCCAATCACGCGCGTATCTCGCGCTTTTACACCTTTGCCACGGGTGCTGGTTGGCACGGGTGGATGCCGCTGCTCGAACGGGTACGCGTCCTTGCACTCTGGCGAGTTGTCGGTCCACTGATCGTGCGCCGCAAGGGATACTTGGCGTGGAACGCACTCGGCATGGGCGAAGACCTTCCGCGAAACGTATTCCTGCAATGGCGTCACTGGTGTCGATATCCGCAGTACTTCTTCGACGACCCTGCCATGTCGCATGTGGCCGAGCAATTCGCGGCCGTCCGCACGCCAATCATTGCGGCCAATGCGGTGGATGATCGTTGGGCACCACCGCGCTCGCGCGACGCGTTCATGGTGGCGTACCGCAACACGAACTGGGTGGGGATTGACATCGACCCGGCCGCGCAGCGCACGGGCCCCATTGGTCACATGGGGTACTTTCGGCCGAGCGCGGTTGGTTTGTGGGATGACGTGCTGGCGTGGTTTGTAGAGCATGAACCGTTGCCTGCGGCGGTGGGTTGAGGGCATCGCGCCACTCGGGCGGCACTACCGCGCGGAATCAGGAACGCGGTACTCCCTGATGGCATGCGCACGAACCTCCGCCCCTGTCCACCACACGGGCTTGAACGTGCCGCGAGCAAACATCGCCGCTTGATCGGCAAAGTGTGGAGACGTGCTGTCAGCGCTTTGGCCATACGCGAGAATGGAATATGCGCGCGGGCGCTTGGCGCCAAACTCCACCGCCAGGACCCAGCCGTCTCCAGAATTCGCGATCCGTTTCCCACCCGCCATCTGCTCGTATGCCAGTACGCGAAAACAGCCAAGGGCTCCACTGCATCCACCCACCGGAACATCCACCGCCCCACGACGTACGCGATGCACGTCGCCCCACGCGATATTGGCGGCCCCGTAGCGTGTGGTGACATCGTTCATGGCCCACGCGAGCGCTTCAACGGCAGCCACCGGTTTGCCCACACCGCGGGGCGTTTGCGTGAGGCGCGCCGGGCTCCACCGCTCAGCGAACGCCGAGTCGCGCGCGAGACTGGTATAACGCCGCCACCACGAATCGAAGAGCACACCGCCCTTGCTGGTCGGCGCGACGGTGTTGTCCCACGCGGACAGCACACGCACCGCGTCTTGCAGCGTCTCGCGTGATGCGCTCGTCGTGGGGCCGACCGTGCGTACCGCTTGCAAAAGATCAGGCTTGACGCGATCAGTCAGCAACATGCGCATGCTGTGCTTCATCACGATCACGTCGCCCAACGACAACTTTCGTGAGTTGGCGATCAACTGCAACGCATGCTGGCTGCGCAAGCGGAGCTCGCCGCGTTCCACATTGTCAGGGTAGTTCGCCGTGTCGAGCAGGGCCTTCAGATTCGCGTAGTGCGGCGCGTCATTTTCGTTGTGCACGTAGCCACCGCGCGGATTGAGTGTCTGCGGCAGCTGATCGAGTGGCAGCAACGATGTCCAGATATCAGCCGACGTGCGTGCAGGCGTGAAGAGGGAATCGCCGGTGGCTCGATGCGGAATGTGCGGTAGGCTGGCCATCCACATGGTGAGAATGTTGCCGGCCCGGTCGGCATACGTGAGGTTGGAGGTCGCCCGCGCACGCATCGCCAACGCACGCTTCCATTCGGCCAGATTCCGCGCTCGCATCATCGCAAGAAATTGCGCACCCGCGCGATACTCGCCGTCCGGTCCGGCACGCACGATGTACAGTTTGTTGGCCGTGCGATGGACCACTGGACCAAGTGCGGTCGTTGCGAACTGGCGCGTCTCCATCGCGACTCCTCCGGTGGTGCGGTACGGCACAACGACCGAAAGTGCTCGAATCGGTACGGACACACCGTCGAACAGATAGTGGTCGGGCGCGGCAGCGTCGAGATCCAACTCATAAACCTCATCAAGGTCTGGGGCGTTGTTCGTCGTCGCCCAGCCAAGATCCTTGTTGAAACCACCCACCACGGAGAAGGCGCCGCCAATGCGGAAATCCCCGTAGAAGTCGAGCTTCCCCGGCACCGTCACGTGCGCCTCCCAATACCCGGCCGTCCATGCGAGATGCGGATTGCGCAACAGGATGGCGCGACCGGACGTGGTGCGGCTGGGCGCGAGCGCCCACGCATTCGACCCGTCATCGTTGTAGGCGTGCGATGCCAACGCCTCCGCGTGCTCGTCTCGGCGCGTGGTGTCGGGCTGCAGTCGTCGAAGCACGAGTCGTTGGGCGGCGGCGATGTTCGCCGTACCGATGTCGCCAGCGGCCACGTCATGTCCGGTGAATACCGGTTGCGCCCACGACGGCAACCGCGAGGGATTGGCGCGAATGAACCTGTTCACACCCTCGGCGAAACCCTCGTACATGGCGCGCGTGTCGGCGTCCAGCAGGTGATACGTCTCCTGAACGCGCGTGTGCACGAGCTGAGCGGCAAAATCCGAGTTCATGCTGTCTTTGCCAAAGGTGCGACCCATCCATGCCTTGTCGCGCAGCAGGCCACGCACCACGCGCTCGCCGTAGTCCTCTGTCTGTGCGTAGCCCAAGCCGATGCCAATGCCGCGGAAGTCCGACGCGACAATGTGCGGCACGCCATACTCGGTGCGCACAATGGTTGGTGTCGAGTCGAGCGTCGGCGGCAATGCCGCCGCCAGGACGAGCGCAGACACCAGGACGCCAAACGATGCTACGAGCAACGCGCGCCAGTTACTTGAGCGGGCGAGCATTTTTCAAGTAGGGCATCAGTTTCGCATTCAAGGCGTGGTCGCGAAACAGGTCGAACTCCATGAAGTACCCCTCCGGATCATACCCGACGAAGGCCCGGTACCGTCGAGCATCATCGTTGTTTACGGTTGCGCTGCGCAGCGGAAACGAGCCCCGTTGTTTCACGTACCCGAACCACCCGTCGATGTCGTCAATGACGAAGGAGACGTTGACGGCCTTCTTCTCCGACCACTTGTGCATGCCGCGCCGCTCGTCCACCAGACCAACAAATCCGGTGCGCGACCCCTGATACACCTTGGCCCAGCCCTGATCGATCACCTGCCGGAATCCCATCACTTCTTCGTAGAACGTCTCCATCATCGGCAGGTCTTTGTAGTACAGCCACGTGACGGTCGCCTGAAAGCCAAGACCACCGGGTACCGTGCTGCTCGGCGAGCGCACCGTGGTGGTCCCCGTCATAAGCGGCAAGAACTTCTCGTTCTCCGGGTGCGGATTGAAGCGCTCAAACTCCAACAGATACCCTTCAGGGTCCGCAATCACAAACCCATCGTGCGCGCGACCCGGCTTGAGCGAGAATGGGGAGCGGGGCGCGATGCCCTTCGTCGCCAGATACGCGTGCCACTCCGTCAGTTGGTCGGTCAACAGCGCGAGCGCAACCGACTTCGGCTCGTCGGCTGTGTGCATGCCTTTCGTGGCGTCGACCAGAATAAGATAGGAGTCGGCGGTCATGCGGAAAATGCGCGCCATGTCGTAGTCGGCGACCAGCTCCATGCCCAGCGTGTGCTGATAGAACGTCGTCGCGCGATCGAGGTCCTTGTAGTACAAGAAGAGGTTGCTTGCACGGACGCCAAAATCACGCAGTGTCCGAAAGGTGGTCTGTTCGGCGAGCAATTGATTGATGCGCCACGTGGGATAGCTCAGCAGTCGACCAAATCGCCGCGCGATCATTTCGCGCGCTGCCCCGGAATACGCGCCCGCCTTTTCCAGCGCCGCCTTATCGGCCTTGAGCCGAAGGTATTCCTCTTTCGTGGCGCCCTGATACATCAACAGCACCTCTTTACCCTTTGCCACATCGGCCGGAAACAGATCGGTGACCAGCAGATCTGCCTCACGAAACAGCAGCACGCTATGGCGCCCGGCCACGCGCTGGGCCTCCGGAAGCAGTTTGTCCATCTCGCTTGATGGCAGCACCTCGCTGAGGGCCAGCGTTTTCACCCCAGCGTTGACGAGTTCACTGAAGCCGCCAATCGTGCCCAGCGCGTAGGACATGGAATTACTGGGAAACAGGCGTGGCGACGGCGTCCGGCAGGCGGAGAGACTCAGAGCGGAACTCAGGGCAAGCACGAGAGAGCGACGTGACATGGCAAGCAGGTGGCGGGAAGGCGACACAGTGCCCGGTGCAATACCGACGCACAATAGTACGGCGCCGCGATTGATCGCGCTGGCAAGTTCGGCGCCGCGATTGATGCGCGGGTGCATGACCGATATGCTGACGAATTATCCGATGGGGATGGACGACGACAGTGCCCGCGCCGAGTTTTCGCTGTCGATTGCGCTGTAACGGATACTCCCCAGTACGATCTTTCCCCCGCCAGTCCCGAGTCGCCCATGCGTTCGTTCGTCGTCCTCTCCATCATATCTGCCCTGTCCATTACCACGCGCAGCAACGCCCAGACCTTCCGATCGGCCGATCCGATGATCAAGCGCATGTGGCAAGTGGGTATTGACCAGTCGCAGCTTGAGCGTACCGCGCAGGTGTTGATCGATTCCATTGGCCCTCGACTCTCCGGCACGCCGGGGTTCGCCAGCGCCGTAACATGGCTGGAGAACACGTACAAAGGACTCGGCATCGCCGCGCGGCGCGAGCAGTACGGCACGTGGCGCGGGTGGCAACAGGGCACCGTGAATATGCAGCTCACGGCGCCGCGCGTGCAAAATCTCGAAGTCGAGCTGTTGGCGTGGAGCCCGGGCACGCCGAAGGGCAACGCCGTGGAAGGCGAAGCCGTCGTGATTCCGGCGCTCGCCGACTCCGCCGCAGGAACGCAATGGCTCAAGTCGGTCAAAGGCAAGTTTGTGCTCATCTCCGCGCCCGAAGTCATGTGTCGCGCGCCACAGGAATTGGAGCGCTTCGCCCGCCCATCCACCATCACCAAGCTCACCGCGCAGCGCGCCGAAGCGCGACGTCTTTCCGCTGATCGACTGAACGCGTTGGTGCCAGCCGGTACGGCGGCTGGCGAACGACAGAACGCCGTGGTCCGACGGCTCGACTCAGCCGGTGTCATTGGCATCGGCACCACGAATTGGTCTGGCGGATGGGGCGTCAACAAGATCTTCGGTGCCGTGTCGGAACGGGTGCCGTCGCTCGATCTCTCATGCGAGGACTACGGGCTCGTCCATCGCCTGGCGTCCAATAAACAGGGCCCACGTATCCGGTTCGTCGTTGAGGCGCAGGCAACGCCCGCAGACGTTCCGATGTTCAATGTCGTAGCGCAGATCACTGGCACGGAGCTGCCCAACGAGTATGTCGTGCTTTCGGCACACCTCGATAGCTGGCACGGCGCGACCGGTGCCACCGACAATGGCACGGGGACGCTCACGATGCTGGAGGCCATGAGGATCCTGAAGGAGACCTATCCCAACCCGCGCCGCACCATCATTGCAGGTCACTGGGGCGGTGAAGAGCAGGGCACCATTGGGTCAAAGGCGTTCAACGAAGACCATAAAGACGTTATTGACGGCCTGCAAGCAGCATTCAATCAGGACAACGGTACCTGGCGTGTGGAGATCCTTGAGGGCCAGGGGTTCCTGAAAGCAAGCAGCAATCTCGCGCGATGGGTCGCGCAGTTACCGGCGGAGATGACCGATAGTGTGCGCTTGCAGCTTCCCGGGGCGCAGGCCAATTCTGGGAGCGACCATACGTCGTTTCTGTGCCGCGGTGCACCGGCGTTCCGACTGCAGTCGCCGTATACGGAGTATCGGCAGTACACGTGGCACACCAATCGCGACACGTTTGACAAGATCGTGTTCGATGACCTGAAGCAGAACGCGACCATGGCGGCGATGCTGGCATACGCGGCATCCGAAGATCGCGAGCGGACGTCGCGCGAGCAGGCGCTGCTCACGGTTGGCGGGACGAACACGGCGCGTCCGTGGCCGTCATGCGGGACGGCTAAACGCAGCAGCAAGTAGTCGGATGCGAGGTCTCCGAGGACTCACCGCGTCGCCATGGCGCTGTGTCCGGCTGGTCGTAACGATGCTGCTGGTCGTGCGGCACAATGTGTCTGCGCAGTCCGGAGTTCGTGATACGTCGCGGGTCCCAGGTGACGAGCGGAGTACACTGCGACTGGCCTCCGATGGCGAGATGACCCTCACGCTCGGTGGATACCTCCAGGTGGATGGTCGCCTCATGTCGGGGACGCTGCCAACGCCGTCCGATGGCCTGTTGCTTCGACGCGCACGACTGGTGTTCGACGCCCGAATGCCCAGCGGATGGCACCTCCGGCTGCAACCGGATTTCGGTCAGTCGCGTGTCCTGGTACAGGATGCGTACGTGGGTTACGACAATGCCCGTGCGACGGCGCGCATTGGTCGATTTCGGCCAGCGTTTGGTATTGAGCGTTTCCAGTCGTCCGCCACGCTACTGCATGGTGAGCGGTCGCTGGTGAACTCGCTGATGCCCAGTCGGAGTTTCGGCGCACAAGCGACCGTCCGACGGGGTGCAGTGACGCTGGTGATCGGTGGATTTCGCACGCCGATCGGCGCCACGCAACAGGTTGTTGATACAGATGGTGACGATCAGGCCGTCCCCGGATCGGGGCACGATTTGCTCACGCGCATTGCATGGATGCCTCGGCGCGGCGCACGATATGCTGATATGCAGGTTGCGCTGCTCGCGGGACGTGAGCGCGGAGAGGCGAACGCGACGGGCGTTTCGCGCCTGTTGACGGTCGGTCAGCAGCCACTGCTGGCCTTTCGCAACGATGGCACGACGGCGGGCACGTCGCTTGCCGATGGAGCGCGCCGCCGCCTTTCGCTCGGCGGCGCGATGGGCGACGCGCGCACCATGATTGGGCTTGAGGGTGCCCTTTTTTCGCAAGCGGTTCGGCTCGAGCGTGTCCGACGTGAACTCACGGCGAGTGGGCTCACGGTCCGAGCCGCGCACGCTCGTGGCGGTACGCGCCGGCCCACGCAGGACATCGTACCGTCCAGTCGTCGAGGCGCGATCGATCTCGGCGTACGCGTCGGCGTGCTCGGCGCGTGGGGCGACGATATTGATGCGGTCATCACTCGCCGCTCGGCCACGCATGTCGCCAGCGCCGGGGCCGCGGTCGCATGGATTCCCACAACGCTCACGCGCCTGTCGCTCGCGTACGACCTGACAAAGGTTCGCCGTGAGCGCGGTATCCGCGAACACTTCCTTGTGCTCCGCGTTCAGCAGGGGTTCTAAAGTCCTGAAACCGCCTTGAGGAGATGGCGTACGGCAGGCTATTCTGCGGCACGCCGCACGGACTTTCGCCTTCTACCGTTGAGCTTTGGTATGCCGTACCAGCCGCCACCACCACCCCCCCCAGTACCCACAGGCGTTTTGGCTGGCGGGCAAACGTACAATCCCGAACTTGCCGCTCGGGTGCTTGAAGGGGTGCGGGCGAAGCGGTCGGAACTCAAGAACCAGCTGGACCGACTGGAGGACAAGCGCGGTGACCTGCGCAACGAGCTCAACTCGGACGAGATGCGCCCGGAACTGCGCCCAGGGATCGAAGCGCGCATCAAGGAGATCGACGTGCGGATCTCCGATCTCGACGGGCAGATTGCGAAGGCCGATCTATCGGTCGCCGAGGCCGCCGCCGTTCCCGGCGCGACCACTGAGCCGCCGCGTCCGGAGCGAAACGGCCCTCCCGACGATGTGTACGTTGCGGTGCCGGTCGTGTTCACGCTCTTCGTCTTGTTCCCAATCGCCTTCGCCTACTCCCGACGCCTCTGGAAGAAGGCGTCGACCGTGGTCGGGCCGGTCCCTCAGGAGGTCCGCGACCGCCTCGATCAGCTCGGTGACGCCGTCGACTCCATTGCCATCGAAGTGGAGCGCATCGGCGAGGGGCAGCGATTTGTGACCAAGGTCATGACCGAAAACAGCCGCGCCTTGGGCGTCGGGGCCGCGCAGCCGATCCCAGTTCCCCAAGCACAAGCCGAACGCGTCGGGGCCAGGCCAAGCACCTGATCGCCGTCCTTCCCAGACGCAAAGCGCATGAGCCCGCTCGGGTCTCATGCGTTTTTGCATTCCGGACCGCCAGCACGCAACCCTTTTCGAAGACGGTCTGTCTCTAGGGTGCACATGCATGCGCAACGACCCATCCGACTGATGGCGACGGCAAAGCTGGCTCTCGAATGACCTTCGCGACCGAGGCCGACCTGATCGCCAGAGTACAAGCGGGCGAGCCCACGGGAGAACGCGAGTTCTACGATCGGCACGTCGACCGCGTGTACCGGCTGGTCTATCGCATGGCGGGGCGGGCGGATCTTGCACAGGAATGGACGCAAGACACCTTTGTTCGGGCATTCGAAAAGATCGGGCAGTTTCGGGGGGACGCGGCGCTGTCCAGTTGGTTGCACAGTATTGCCGTGTCGGTCACGCTGAACGGTCTGCGCTCGCAGAAGCGACGCGATGGTCGGTCGGCACCGCTCGACGAGGCGCTGGGTATCGGCCAGCTGCAGCAACACAGCGAACCGGATCTGAAGGAGCGCATGCGCAGTGCGATCGATGCGCTGCCGGCGGGAACACGAACGGTGTTCATGTTGCACGATATGGAAGGGTTTACGCACGAAGAGATCAGCGCCCAGCTTGGTGTCGCCATTGGCACCAGCAAGTCGCAGCTCTCCCGTGCCCGAGAAAAACTGCGCGTGGCATTAGCGCCATTCGCGCCGAGGGAAACTGCATGACACACGAGCATTTTGAGCACGACGATTTTCTGCACGATGAGGCCGATCACAGTCGGCCTGCCGACGAAGCGCCTGGCGCGAGTACGACACGCGTTGACGCTTCGCTGGATTCGTGGATGATCGCGCTGGCGCAGCAGGACACGGATGTGGCGCCGACGGCGATTCCCCACGATATGATGTGGGCCCGTATCAAGCAGCAACGCACGAAAGGCCACGGCCACGCGTCGTCCGCGGTGCCAGCGGCGGTGCCAGCGGCGGTGCCAGGGGCAGCGCCAGCGGCTACGCATGTGTCGCCGTTGTTCGCACAGCAGCTTCCCCAACGCACATCGCCGTGGCTGTTGCGCGTCGTCGGCATCGCGGCGCTCTTGATCGGTGGCATTGGCATTGGACGCTTCCTGCTGCCGGCAACGGGCGCATCGAAGTACCAGACGGCCATCGTGACGAGTGTGGCGAAGGCCGACAGTATCGCCGCGTTGGGACTCGGTCCGGAGGCACTCGCAGCACTGCCTCCGTCCAGTGAGCCAGCACGTGTCGCGATGGATGAGCATCTGGCGCGCACCGTGGCGCTGTTGGTCGCGATGCGCAACGATGAACCATCACGGAAACCGGGCGCCGATATTAGCGGGTGGGCGCGCGAGTTGTTGGGCACAACCCGCCTGTTGCTGGACGAACCGCAGTTGGACGATGCACGCACTCGCCGTTTGCTGCAGGATCTTGAACTCGTACTCGCGCAGATCATCCAGGTCCGACAATCCGCGCCGGAAACGGCGCGCGCTCCTGGAGAGACGATGCGGGAAACCAACTTGTTGCCGCGCATGCGCGCCGCCGTTTCGGCGTCGCGGCCCGGCGAAGACTTTATCCCCGGAGGAGGACTCTGATGCAGATCGTCACTGATTCCACACTCGCGATGCGTCGTGCGATGCGTCATGCGATGCGTCATGCGATGCGCCGCACGTCAACGCTGGCGCTTCTGCTGGTTGCCACGAGCAGCGCCGCGCCGCTCGCGCTCGTCGCGCAGCCTGCCACGCCGCCGCAGCCGCCGGCGCGCCCGACGGTGCCGCGCACCACCACACCACGACCAACGACGCCCCGGGCACCAGCGGCGCCCTCCTCGTCGAGCGCGTCAACCATCACCGGAACGTTCGACTACCCGTTCTCCTTCGCACCCGAGGCACTGGCCGGCTTCGATGGTGCACGTGCACAGATGGAAGCGTCACGAGCGCAGATGGAAGGCCAGCGGGCGATTATGGAGAGTCAGCGCGCGTTGCTGGATGGACGGCGTGCGCTCCTTGAAGCAAACGTTCCTGTGTCTGGCCTGGCGCCACTCGCCGAGCTCTATCCTCTTGGGACCACCGGCCGACTCGACGAGCTGCGCGCGCTGACCTTCGCCAGTCCCGGTAACTGGGCGACGAGCGCGCCGTCATATCGCAGCGCAGCGCCGAGCGCATGGGCCGCAGATGATCCCGCCGATTCCCTGTACCGCGAAGCGCGCAAAGCGCTCTCGTCGGATGCATATCGGCGCGCAGCGGATTTGTTCCGGCGCATTCGCGACACCTATCCCAAGTCGACGTACACGCCTGACGCGCCGTACTGGGAGGCATTTGCGTTGCACCGCCTTGGAGGTGACGCCGATCTCCGCCGCGCCCTTGAGGCACTCGAAATGCAACAGGAGAAATTCCCCAAGGCATCAACACGTGGCGACGCGACGTCGCTGCGCACTCGCGTCGAAGGCATGTTGGCGCGCAACGGAGATGCCACGGCGATCGCCCTGCTGGCGGCGCGCGCGAGCAATGCCACGCGTGACGGCTGCCCGCGAGCGCAGGACGACGAACGCATCGACGCCCTGAATGCCGTGGCACAGATGGACCCCGAGGCGGCGTTGCCCATCCTCAAGCGGGTGATCGCCCGCCGTGAGCCGTGCACGCAGCAGCTGCGCCGCACCGCCGTGTGGCTGGTCGCGTCCAAGCGACAAGCCGAGGCCGCATCGATCTTGATGACCGTGGCGAAGTCGGACCCGGACAAGGAAGTCCGCGAGCAGGCGGTCTTCTGGATGGCCAACGTACCCACCGAAGAAGCGACCTCCATGTTGATCGAGCTCGCCAAGAAGGGAGACGATCTTGAGCTGCGGAAGCGCGCGGTGTACTCGCTCTCACGTTCCAAGTCACCGCGTGCCGCCAGCACATTGCGAGAGATCATTCTCGACTCCAACGTTGACGTTGAGCTGCGCAGCGAGGCCCTGAACAGCTACATGACGGGACCGGGTCGCACGGCGGACGACGCGCTCAGCTTTCTGAAAGACGCGTACGGCCGCGCGGACGACAATCGGTTCCGGCAGCGGGTCCTGTATACGGTGGCGCAGCGTCGCAACGATGAATCGCGAGCGTTTCTGGTTGACGTGGCCCAGAACGCGAAGGAATCGCTGGAGATCCGTCGCATCGCCATCAGTTCGCTCAGCAACGCGGGTATCACGGCCCAGCAGGTCGCGCAGATTTACGATCGCTCGCCCGAGGTAGACTTGCGCAAACAGGTCATGGCAACGCTCATGAGCCTGAAGGACAATGCCGGCCTCGATAAGATGCTGGACATCGGGCGCAACGAAAAAAATGTCGAGCTGCGCAAGCAGGCGTTATCCTTGATGTCCCGGTCGAAGGACCCGCGGGTCATGGCGCTGTTTGCCGAGATCATTGAAAAATGATCGGGCGGCGTATCGCGCCAGCGCTGCTCGGACTCGGTGTGTGCGCCGCTGGGGTTGGCGCGCAACCGACCGGGCGGCTTGAATCGCAAATCGACCGCGTGCAGTCGGGGACGGTACGCATCGCGTTCACCGCACGCCCGGGCGTGTGCGGCAACGGCATGAGCTGGTTTCGCAACCGTGGCGGCTCGCTCTCCGGAACGGTCATCAACGGCAACTGGAGCGGTGGCCGGGATGTGGACGCCACCTGCGACGGCGGTCCTGTGCGGCTCGTGATCGTTCGAACGGCCGGAGAAACGACCGACATGCGCATGTATGTCGGCGGCACCTGGAGGGCGGACACGGGCGTGACAGATCTTGGTCGCGTCAGCGCTGCAAACGCCGGCGCCTATCTGTTCCGCATGGCCGAAACGGGTCCCAGCAAAGCCGCGCGTACGGCCATCACGGCAGCCACGGTCGCCGATTCCCTTGATGCATCGCCAACGCTGTTACGGATTGCGAAGGACGACGCGCGCCCATCGGAAGTGCGCGCTAGCGCGCTCAATTGGCTTGGCGAGATCGTGGGTGACAAGGTAGCCATGTCACTCGATTCGCTGGCCTACGAACCCGGCGATCGCGAAGTGCGAAAGCAGGCGATTTTCGCGATCGCGCGGCGACCGGCCGACGAGGCGGTGCCGGCGCTCCTCAAGATGGTCGAGACCCTGCCGGATCGAGAGCTGCGCAAGACCGCCGTGTTCTGGCTTGCGCAGAGTAAAGACCCGCGTGCGGTGCGCTGGATGGAGTCCCGTTTGGCACGCTAAAAGCCGAACGACTCAGCTTCTAGCGCCGTTCAGCTCAAGCACCCACTCAATAGGCATGTTGGGATCGAGCGAATTTCGCACCGAACAGTACTTGGTCACCGAGAGGTCGATCGCGCGCTCCACATGCACGCGCTCCACCTCGCCGGTGACCTTGTACGTCAAATGAATGCTCGTGACGCGAGCCGGAATGGCATTGGCGCGCCCGGCGACCACGTCGATCGTGAGCGTGGCGATCGGCGTCTTGCGCTTTTCGAGAATGTCGACGACGTCAATGCCGGTGCAGGCCGCCATTGACGAGATCAGCATATCGACCGGCCCAGGGCCGGTCAGACCGGAAGCATCGATACGACTGGTCGGGCCGCCCGACGCGCGGCCCGCGTCGAAGCGGTGCTCGCCCGCCCACGTGACGCGCGTACGCGACGGCGGCTTCGCTGCCGGCATCGTCGCCGTGTCTTGGAGCTTGAACGTGCCAGTATTGGTGTCGTTAGGCTTATTCATGGAATCTCTCCTTTGCGAATCGGTGTGCGAACTGCGTTGCCCCACTCCGTCCATGAACCATCGTAGTTCCGAACGCGCTCGTAGCCCAGCAAGTATGTCAGCACGAACCACGTGTGCGACGAGCGTTCACCAATGCGACAGTAGGTCACCACGTTGTCACTCTTCGTGAGCCCCGCCTCGCCTTCGTAAATCGATCGCAGGTCATCGGCCGTCTTGAACGTCCCGTCCGCCGCCGCCGCACGCGCCCACGGCACACTGCGCGCGCCGGGAATGTGTCCGCCACGCAACGTACCCTCCTGCGGATAATCGGGCATGTGCAGCTTTTCACCCGTGTATTCCTGCGGCGAGCGCACGTCGATCATGGGCAGCTTGTCTTCGTAGTGCCCACGAACATCCGTGAGGAAGGCGCGAATCGCCGAGTCGTCGCGCGAGCGCGCCACATAACTGCTCGCTGGAAACGAAGGCACGTCAGTCGTCGTGGCCCGACCCTCCGCCAGCCACTTCGCGCGCCCGCCATCCAGAATCACCGCGTTGTGAAAGCCGAACAGTCGAAAGACCCAGAACGCGTAGGTCGCCCACCAATTGTTCTTGTCGCCGTACAGCACCACCGTCGTGGATTCGTCGATCCCCCGCGACCGCAACAGGGCCTGAAACGCCGCCTGACCCACGTAATCACGTTCCACCTGGTCGTTCAGATCGATGTGCCAATCCAACTTCTGCGCACCGGGGATATGCTCCACGCTGTAGAGCAACACATCCTCGTTACACTCCAGCAGCCGCACCGTCGGGAGCGCGAGATGCTCGGCAAGCCACTCGGTGGACACAAGGCGTTCGGGGTGCGCATAGCCCTTGGCAACAACGCGCGGATCTGGCAGGCCAGGAAGTAACGGAGCGTTCATACCCTTGACGCTAGCGCGACGAACGGTCCGGGGGGAGTGGTGAGGCCGTGATCTAGCGAACGGCCAGCGCCCGCAGGGCGGCGACGCGCTCCTCGGTCGGCGGGTGGGTGCTCATCCACTTCGCCGCACCACGTAGGCTGAACGCCGCCAGCGGGTTGACAATCGCCAGCGCTGCCGCGCTGGGCGAGACCTGCATCGGAATCCGATGAGACCCGGCGTCCAGCTTCTGTAACGCGCTGGCGAGGTTGAGGGGCTTCCCGCTGATCTGCGCGCCGACCGCGTCCGCCTTGAACTCACGCTGTCGACTGATCGCGAATTGAATCAGCATGGCCGCGAACGGTCCGATGATCAGCATCGCGATCCCGGCAATCGGGTTGCGGTCTTCGTCATCGCGACGTCCGCCGAAGAAGAACGCCATCTGGGCCAGATTGCTGATCGCGCCCGCCATCGTTGCCGCGATCGTGGACAGCAGCATGTCCTGGTTCTTGATGTGCGCGAGCTCATGCGCAATCACACCCTCCAGCTCGTCGCGGGAGAGTGTGCGCAGGATCCCCTGCGTGACGCAGACCACCGCGTTGGCGGGATTGCGCCCCGTCGCAAAGGCGTTGGGTTGATCGGACGGAGCGATCGCGACCACCGGCATCGGCAGGCCGGCGTTCTGGCGCAACCGATCAACCATGGCGTACAGGTCCGGCGCGTCCTGCGCTGAGACGATCTTGGCGCCATAGGACCGGAGCACCATGGTCGACGATCCCCAATACATGCCGATGTTTATGAGGGCCGACATGCCGAGCGCCATCATCGCGCCGGTGCTCCCGCCGAGCTGCTGGCCAATACCAACGACGAGGGCCGTTAACCCGGCCATCAGGACAAATACTTTTATGTTGTTCATGCGCGTTCGCTCCTGTGTGCAACGCGACCCCTTGGCGACTAGGTCGCGTCGGGGTCGTTGGGTTGTGTGAGAGAAACGGTGGCCTCGGAGCCGCGCAGCAATCGGACCCCCTCCACGAAATCCGCAGAAACTTCCTCAGAACGCTCCACCACGCCCTGGCGCGCGAGCTCCTCGGCCACCGCTCTCATGTGTCGTGGCCATACATACCGCGCCAATTGGAAGAAGTTCCGCCGGGCCGTGGCGTTCCCGGCCAGAAAGTGGGCCAGGCGCATCCCGCCCTTGGCTGTGTTGCAGCCCCTGCACGCGGTCACTACGTTGCCCTGAGACCCGTCGCCGCCCCGCATCTTGGGCTGGACGTGGTCGACGCTCAGATCGTCGGGCTCACACACGCTGCCGCAGTACACGCACCGGTGGCCGTCCCGAGCAAAGATTTCGAAGCGTTTCATGCGCGTTGCACCCTGCCACCTCCTCAAGACTCCGTGGACGTCCCTGATCGCGCTCGACGCATGTTTTTTGATCAGTTCACGCGATTCCTCGACACCGAGGAGAGCGTGGCCACGCCACACGACGTGCCTCCACGACTCACCGTCAAAGCCCTCGAGGGCCTCCGAATGTCGCGCTCCCGTGAACGAATCCTGACCAATCTGGAAGAGATGTACCGCGAAGCCTTCGAGCGCGCCAAGGAAAGTGGCGATCCGGCGCAGATGGCCTCGCTCGATTTCGCCTATCGACGTGAGCAGCTGTACTTCGAAATTCTGCTCGACGTGCGAGACGCGACGGAGAAGCGGTAGGCGTCTTGCGTTCGTGAATCAAACGATGTATTCTATTTATTCGTTTGATCGTACGGCAGTTCGCTTCGGTGAGGTGTTTATGGCAGAACGTCAAGGCAAAAAACGCACGCTTGCCGCGCCAGCGAGTGACTGGGCGGCGTTGGTCGACGGCGCCCAAGCGGTGCAGTCCTTGTACGCCTATCCGCCGGTTGAGCGCATCGCCCTGGTGAAGGAAGGCGTACCTGCGGATTTCCTCGTGGTGATGTCTGGGGTAATGGCCGTCACCCGCGAGCGGTTCTTTCAGGCAGTCAGCATTCCGCGGGCCACGGCCGATCGCAAAATCCGGGACAAGCGTCCGCTCAGCACCGAAGAGGGAGAGCGTGTGGTTGGCGTAGCGAGGTTGATCGGTCAGGTAGACGCCATCGTGCGCGAGTCCGGCGTGCCGCAAGGGTTTGAAGCCGCGCACTGGTTGGCCGCGTTTATCGAAGAACCCAATGCCGCGCTCGGTGGCCGTCCGCCGCGCGAATTTCTGGACACCGCGGAGGGGCGCGATCTCGTCGCGGGGCTCATCTCCCAAATGCAAACGGGCGCCTACGCGTGAGTGCGAGGGTTAGTCTCTGGCGTATCGCGTCGGAGACGCCAGCGTATCACGCCATCGATGTCAGTGGCATGGGCGCGAAAGCGAGTGGCGGCCGGTGGAACATGATCGGGACGCCAATGCTCTACGCATCGACCACGCGAGCGCTCGCCTGCCTTGAGACCATGGTGCATCTCGCCGGCACGCGAACGCTGCCGCTCAATCGGTACCTCGTCGAAATCACCGTGCCCCGCGACCTGTGGGACGCGCGCGAAATCTTTCCGGTGAACGAACATCCGGCGTGGGACGCGCTGCCTGCCGGGCGCACGTCGATCGCGTGGGGCAGTGCGTGGGCCACCAGCGCACGTTCGCTGCTTGCCGACGTGCCGTCGGTTGTTGTGCCGGAGGAGTCAAACGTGCTGATCAACCCGCGGCATGCATCGGCCGCGCACGTCGTGGCGCTGGTGCGTCGACGGTGGGCCTACGATGGACGGATGGGGCAGTAACGGGGCAGTAGCGGTATGCTGGATTCCGGGACGCAACGTATCTTCAACGCTCGCCCACGTTCGCTCACGCGCTCACATCGCCGTTGATGCAAGTATTCCCGTTCAAAAGGCACATCGCCAGCCTCGCCGTGGTGGTCATGACATCGCCGCTGGCCGCGCAGGGCTACACCGCGCAACAGTGTCCAAGTTGCGCCGGGTGGAATGTGCCGCACGCGCCAATCAAGCTCTTTGGCAACAGCTACTACGTCGGCACCGACGGCCTCACGTCGATTCTCGTGACGTCGCCCGATGGGCACGTCCTCATCGACGGTGGACTGCCCGAATCGGCGCCGCTGATCCTCGCCAACATCACGGCGCTCGGGTTCCGGCTCCGCGACGTGAAGCTCATCCTAAACACGCATGACCACTACGACCATGCGGGCGGCATCGCCGCGCTGGCGAAAGCCACCGGCGCGCGCGTGGCGGCCCGCGCGTCCAGTGCGGCCACGCTGCGCAATGGTCGATCAGGGCCGAGTGATCCGCAGTTTGGCCTGATCCTGCCCATGCCGAAGGTGCCACGCGTACAGGTGATCGCTGCGGGTGACACGCTGCGAGTGGGCCCGCTGGCACTGGTGGCGTACGCAACGCCAGGCCACACCGCGGGAGGCACGACGTGGACCTGGCAATCGTGTGAGAACGCCCGGTGCCTGGATATGGTGTACGCCGATAGCCAGTCGCCGATCTCCGACGACACGTTTCGCTACTCCGGCGACGCGCGTTACCCCAGCGCGGCAGCGGATTTTGCGCGGGGACACACGACCATCGAACGACTGCGATGTGATGTGCTGATCACGCCGCATCCCGGCGCGTCGAATCTGTGGGAACGACTCGCTGCGTCGGCGTCATCGCCGGGGTTGGTTGATCGCGATGCATGCAGGCGCTTTGCCGAGAACGCGCGCGTCGCGCTGGTCGCGCGGCTGGCACGGGAGCGTGCGGGGAAGTAGGGTCACTCAGTGAATACTGCGCTTTCAGGATCCATGGAACCATCCGTCGGTCGAACGGCTACGTGCGACACGAGGCCAGCGAGGCTTCCGTCACAACATGATTCACCTTGACCGGGGCGTTGATGCTGCGTTTCCCGTTGCCTGCTGAAACCCGAGTGTTGCTCTCGATCGCCACCGAGACAGGTCTCTTTGCGCCGGAGGAAGCAGCCACGCTGCTTGGCGGGGTGCTCGATGCATTCCATGCCGGACAGCTCGGAGAGGGACATGTCGTCCAGCTCTGGACGCCTGATCGTGAACACGCACCCGTTGGTTGGGTGTACTTCGCACCCGACTCGCACGCGGAAGGCGTCTGGAATCTCTGGTGGATCGGCGTCAGCCCGCCACATCACGGGCGCGGTGCTGGCCAAGCGCTACTCGATGCGGTAGAATCGGCCGTCGCCAGCGCGTCAGGGCGACTCCTTGTCATCGAGACAAGCGCGCTTCCGTCGTTGGCGCGCGCACGCGCGTTCTACCGCAAGCGCGGCTACGCGGAGTGCGGGCGCGTGCCAGACTTTTACGGCGTTGGTGATGACAAAGTCATTTTCGCGAAACGCACGCTCTCGCTAACCGAGACCTAAAGCGACCCAGAGCGACCTAACGCTGTCTAGGCGCGCTTCATCTACAGCGTCTAGAAGAACCACGCCTCGTCTTCACTCGCGAGCCACTCGGACAGGTCTTTACTCGTGCGGATCTTGCATCCGTTCGGCAGATCAGCGTTGATGTCTTCAATTCGAGTAAAAAATGCCCGGCGATTCTTCGCGCGAAGCTGTTCTGCCTGCGAACGAAGCTCGAAGGTCTTTCCTGAACCCGCGCCTGCGAGAACGACCGTCCGATAGGCCGCAAGAAGGTCAACCCAGTCGAAGGCCTTCGAAAGCCCTGAACGGATCCGGATCGCTTCTTCATCAGCGGTGTCGGCATCATCCGGCACCGCGGCGAATCGTCGAACGAGCGGGACAACACGGGCATCCATAGAGTTTAGTAGTGGAAATTGGCAGTAGCCGCGAAGAATCCTGTCGAGTCAGAGCAAGGGCAACAGAACGAATTCACCGGACTCGACGACTATCTTCCAAAGAGCGCCGTAAAGCTGGCTTTCGCCAGCGCGTTGCCGTTCAGGTTGTAGCCGATCAGCGCGCTCGTCGCGGTCGCCGGCACATCAAGCGTCGCTGTCTTGAGCGCGAACACGGTGAACACATAACGGTGCGCTTTGTCTCCCTGCGGCGGGCACGGACCGCCCCAGCCTTTCACGCCAAAATCCGTCATGCCCAGCTTGGCGCCGCTGGGCAGCGCGACCTTTCCCGGCGCGCCCGCTCCTGCGGCGATCGACGTCACTGTGGGCGGGATGTCGTACACCATCCAATGCCACCATCCACTACCCGTTGGTGCATCTGGGTCATACACGGTGATCGCGAAACTCTTGGTCCCAGCTGGAGCGCTGCTCCACGTGAGCGACGGCGACACGTTTTCGCCGGTGCAGCCGAAGCCGTTGAACACCTGCTTGAGGGTCATCTTGCTGTT
>JANOPS010000057.1:0-5468 GCA_031421995.1 Gemmatimonadaceae bacterium | reverse complement strand
GATCCCCGCGATCGAAACCGTCGGCGCACTTGCCGACTGGTTGGGTGTCTCGGTTGAGGCGCTGGCGTGGTATGCCGATTTGCGAACCGGCGAGCGACGCGATCCTGCCGCACCTCGACACCACTACCACTACGTTCTGCGGAACAAAGCGCATGGCGGCGTGCGACTGCTTGAAGCACCGCAAGCGACACTCAAGGTGCTCCAGCGTCAGATTCTGCGTGGCGTCTTGAACCACATTCCGCCGTACTATACCGCCGCCCACGGATTCGTGCGCGGACGTTCGGCGCGCACCTACGCCGCCGAGCATGTGGGCAAACGCGTGGTGCTGCGCATGGACCTAGAGGACTTCTTTCCAACGATCAGTGGCGTACGTGTGCAAGCGCTATTTCGCACCATTGGCTATCCCGAAGCCGTCGCTGATACGCTCGGTGGTTTGTGTACGACGATCACTCCGCGCAGCCTGTTCAGCTCTGCGCGCTGGCCAGGGGTAGGTGCGATGCAACTACGAGCGGCACAGCAGCTCTACGCGCGCCCGCATCTTCCACAGGGTGCGCCGACGTCGCCCGCGCTCGCCAACCTGTGCGCACATCGATTGGACTGTCGGCTCACGGGTCTCGCCGATTGGGCCGGCGCTGTCTACTCGCGGTATGCCGACGACATCGCGTTCTCCGGTGACGGGGACGTGGCGCGCCATATCGCGCGTTACGCGACGCAGATCGCCGTGATCGCCAAGCAGGAAGGGTGGCAGGTGCAGCATCGCAAGACACGCGTCATGCGACAGGGCGTGCAGCAACGGCTCGCCGGTATTGTGGTGAACGCACACCTCAACGTGTCGCGTCGCGACTACGATGCGTTGAAGGCCGTGCTCACCAACTGTGTACGACACGGCGAAGACACGCAGAACCGGGAACAGCACCCGGACTTCCGCGCGCATCTTGCCGGTCGCATTGCATGGGTGCGTTCGCTGAACGACGCCAAAGGGCAACGACTGCAGACACTCTTCGAACGCATCACGTGGTCCGACGCGAACAGCGAGGAGTCGGCGCGGACCACGTTGTAAAGCGTGCAGAACGTTACGGCTCCAGCAGTGCCAGCACCGAGAAGCTCTGACTGGGTCCCATCGGTGTGACCGTGGTGCCGAGCATAACGCCGATGCTGGCTTTGTAGACACCGAACGGCACGCGCTGTGGCTGACCGGGCCGCGCGGGGCCGCCACCGCCAAAACCTGTCGGCAGCGTACCGATGGCACACGACTGCACCGCGACCGCCGCTGGTTGTGGCGTTCGGGGCGCACTGTCGTTGGGGACGGGCGTCGCAGTCGCCGCAGGCGCTGCGGCTGATGCTGCGGGTGATACCGCGGGTGATGCCGCGGGTGATGCCGCGGGTGATGCCGCGGGTGTCGGCGTCGCATCACCATTCAGGTTCCAGTTGATGCGCTTGAGCCCCATCGTGCGATCGAGCTCACAGCGACGCATGGTCTTCCCCGTGTTGTCGCTGATCGTCAAGACCAACTTGGCCCCCGTAGCGAGTGTGTCGCGCACATGGTACGTGATGGTCGCGCCAACTGGCGGGTTGGGTGTGCTGAAGTTGCCGCTGATCGCCAGCGAGCCTGCCGCACCCGCTGGTGCAAGACCGCCTGGCGTAAAGGCGTACGCATGACGCAGCGGATACAAACGTGCAGGCTCGGTCATGGTCTTCGGGGTGATCTCGCGCAGCGCGCTGTAGTCGTCGAGCACATAGAAGCCGCGCCCAAAGGTGCCCATCACCACATCACTCTCGCGCTTGTGCAGCGTGAGGTCGCGAACTTGCGTCACGGGCATGCCACCCTTGATCTGCACATACGAGGCGCCGCCGTCCACGCTGGTGAACAATCCGAACTCCGTGCCAACAAACAACAGGTCGCCGTTCACGTGATCCTGCGCAATGGCCCACACATCATGGCGGGCCGGCAAGTTTCCGCTGATGTTGACCCATGTGCGACCACGGTCACTGGTCTTCACGATGTACGGCGCATAGTCACCGCGCTGCCAGTTGTTGAGCGTCACGAACACGGTGTTGGCGTCGCGCGGTGAGGCATGGACGTCGCTCACGTAGGTGAACTTCGGTACGTTCGGGAATGCATCAATACGGCGCCAGTTCTTGCCGCCGTCCTCACTGACTTGTACCAGCCCGTCGTCGGTTCCTGCCCAGAGCAACCCTTCCAGCACGGGCGACTCGTCGAGCGCAACCACGTTGCTGAGTTCCGTGGTGGAGGCATTGAGCGCCACCGATCCACGCGGCCAGACCTTGCCCATGATGGGCAACGAGTCGCGGTTGAGTTGCCGAGAGAGGTCTGGACTCACGCGCGTCCAGTTGTCGCCACGATTGTCGCTGCGATAGACAAACTGACTGGCAAAGTAGATGCGATCCGCGTTGTGCGGACTCATGATGAAGGGGGCATCCCAGTTGGTGCGGTCTCTTACTGCGGGAACGGACACTGCGGGTTGGGGCACTGCTACTGCGGCAGAGGGGACTGCTACTGCGGGTGGGGATACGGCAACTGCGGGCGGGGGCACCGCGGCGGCGGGGCGAACAGCGGCCGGGCGGTTGGCGGCATTTGCGTTGATCGCACGCGCGGTATCTGCAGGCGGAGTACCAGCGTCGTCACCGGCAGTCGACGCCGTCGTTGGCCGGATCCCCTGCCCTCGGCCGGTGCGCATGTCATACCGCGACAGACCACCATTCTGCGATTCGCCGAAGAACACGTTCTGATCTTCCATGTGGCCGCGGGCCTGGAATCCGTCGCCGCCCACAATGTTGAACCAGTCGCTGTTGCGAATGCCCCAGCTGTTGATCGTGCGCGACGGACCGCACTGCGAGAAGTTGTCCTGCGTGCCGCCACACACGTAGTAGAACGGTTTCGCGTTGTTCACACCCACGCGATAGTACTGCGTGATGGGAAGCGTGGCGTGGAACTTCCAGGTCTCGCCAAAATCGTAGGTCTCGTACAGCCCACCGTCGTTGCCCAGCAGAATGTGGTTCTTGTCGAGCGGATCAAAGGCCATCGCGTGATGATCAACATGCACGCCGCGCGCTTCCCAGTTCGTGTTGGACCACGTTGCACCACCGTCGGTGCTGCGCGAGAGATTGGTGCCAACTTCGTACATGTGGCCAACGCGATGCGGATCAAGGAACAGCTCGCTGTAGTACTGACCGAGTCCGTTGGTAAACCAGCTTACACTCGCGGCAGCCGCGCGCGCGCTGTCGGCCGCGGTGACTGGCGCCGCCGCTGGCGTCTGCGCGCCCCCTCGGCCCGCGGCGCCTGCACCACCACCACCGCCACCACCACCGCCACCGGGTGCACCGCCACGTCCGCCAGCGATGCTCGCGTTCTTACCAAACTTCGCCCACGTCGCACCGTCATCGATGGAGCGATAGAGCCCAGACTGCCCGACGGTCGCCTCAATGAACGCGAAGATCTGGGTCGTCGGCGTGCGGCCCTCGATCGCCAACCCCGTCCTGCCCACGTCTCCAGTTGGCAGACCGTTCGTCAGCTTGGTCCACGTCGTTCCACCATCGCTCGACTTGTGAATGCCGCCCTCGGGGCTCCCGCCAATCGCCTGCCCGACGTGTCGGCGACGCGGGTACGTGGCCGCGTAGATGACGTCGGCGTTCTTCGGATCAAGCACGATATCCGTGATCCCCGTGTCATCGCTGATGAACAGGCTGCGCGTCCATGTCGTGCCACCGTCGGTGGTCTTGTAGAGTCCACGCTCGCCACCGGACGAGAAGAGTGGACCCTGTGATGCGACATACACCACGTTCGAATTGCGTGGATCGATGATGATCTTGCCAATATGCTCTGACGTCGCGAGCCCAACTCGCTTCCACGATTTACCGGCATCGAGCGACTTGTAGAGACCGTCGCCGAAGTGCGCGCTGCGTTGACTGTTGTTTTCACCCGTGCCAAGCCAGAGGACATCGGAGTTCTTCGGGTCGATCTCGATGCAGCAGAGATTGTGCGTGCTCTGCTCGTCGAACAACGGCGTGAACGACGCGCCGCGATTGGTCGTCTTCCAGAGCCCACCAAAGGCAGTCGCGATGTACCACGTGCTCGGGCTGTTGGGGTCGATCTTGAGATCGGCAATGCGGCCAGTGACGAGTCCTGGGCCGAGCGCCCGCACGCGCAGGCTCTGCAGCGCATCGGCCGTGAGTGGCGGCAGCGCGGCGACAGGAGCAGGCTTCTCTGCACCACGACGCGGCCGCTGCGCGCTCGCGACCATGGGGAGCAGGAGCAGCAAGGGAGTGGCTATGCGCAGCATCGGGCAGCGAACGTCGATCATGAAAGGCAAGAGTTGGAGGAGCGGTCAGGACTTCGGGTTGCTGCATGAGCGGTGAGGCAAACAGAATGAAGAAGGCTAGAGGTTTTAGGGGTGAGGGAAGATAGGTGTGAGGCACCTTCAGGCGTGAGCACTGAGGCCTCAGCAATGAGGGGAGAGCTCCAGCCGAGGCATGGGGCTCGAGGTGTGAGCCCTGCTCAGGCCTGAGGCCTCAGGCTGGAGCTCAAACCTGAGGGCTGAGACCTCAGAGCCCACGCCTGTGGTTGCCTCACACCTTGTTTTCCCTCATTCCTCAGGCCTCAGACCTTCTTCATTCTGTTCCCCTCACCCCTCTAGTTCGGAATGGGCGCATGCTGCTTCTCCCAAACAAACCTCTTCAGGAAGACTCCCATTTTGTCAAACGTCTCGATCCACTTGCTGTGCAGCATCGACTCGTGGAGATCATCCGGCACCACCACCAGCTCGTGGTAGACGCCGCGTGCGCGCAACAATTGCACCAGGCCAACCGTTTGCGCGAAGTCCACGTTCCGATCGTCATCGCCGTGCACCAGAAACACCGGCGACTTCCATCCGTCAATGGCGCCCACCGCTGACGAACGGAACGCCATGTTGGTGGAGTCGATCACGTTGCCGTACAGGTGCACGCCTGCCAGATCCGCGCCCGCGACAAACATATCGGAATTGCGCGCCAGTGCTTGCGACGTCAGCAAGCCCCCGTACGAAAGCCCCCAGATGCCGACCCGCGTTGGGTCAACATCGGCGCGACCCTGCAGATACTTTCCACCGGCCACGACATCCTGATACTCCGAGTTGCCGCGCCCCTGCGTGTTTGGCGCATTCCGAAAACTGCGACCGTAGCCAACGCCACTGCGGTAGTTGATCGAGAGCACAATGTATCCTTGACTTGCCAACCACTGATTCACCGCATAAGCCCAGTGGTAGAACTGCATGTAGTGATAGCCTGGCAACATCTGACGCACGGGTCCGCCGTGCACGAACACGATGGCGGGCCGCTTCTCGCCGGGAGCCAGATTCTTTGGGACGAACAGCGTGTTGGAGATCTCAAGCCCGTCGGCGGCTTTCGTCTTCACGATTTCTGGCACGACGTGCGCTTGCGTAGGAAACGAAGCCCCCAGCGTCGGGAAGATG
>JANOPS010000056.1:0-11125 GCA_031421995.1 Gemmatimonadaceae bacterium | reverse complement strand
CCGAGTCCGCCGCCGTTGGTGCCGAACAAGTTGAGCTCTGGGTCATAGCCCGAGTACTTGGTCCACACCGCGAGGTTGCGCCCGGAGACGGTCAAGTCGATGCCATCCTTGAACACGCGACGAATTTGCGGTGTAGAGAGCGAGTAGCTGGCCGACAGTTCACGCAGTTTCACGAACGTGCCATCCTCCACCCAATACTCAAAGACGCCCTGCGTGCGGGAGTTGAACGTGGGCGGGAGCTTGCGAGGGTCACCATAGGGCAACAACTCGCGTTCGTACTCCTTCGAATTGCTCGCGATGCCGGCGTTCTGCGCGCGCGTAGACAAATTCAAGATGTCGTTGCCAAATACGCCATCAAGAAGGACGCGGAAGCGTAGCTTGCCGCCGATTGTGAACTCGTTGAGCAACGACGCGAGGAAGTCGGGATTCGGATCGCCGATCACCTTGTTCAGCGAATCGTTGCATGTACCGCCGCTGATGACGCGACGACGCGTGGTGTCACCCATATCCGCGGCTTGGTTACTGCGACGATACCGGCCGAGCGAGTCCAGCAGGAGCGCACCGGTCACGCAGTTGCGGGCGGCATACGAACCGTAGAACACACCAGCGGCTTCGCCGGTGCGGATGCGGTTGGGATATCCACCGGCCGACTGGAAGTCTTGCACGGACAGCGACTCCACACGGTTTTTGTTGGTCGAGTACGTGACGGTCGACTCCCACTTGAAGTTCTTGCTATCGGCATTGACCGTGCGCAGCAACAGCTCAACACCCTTGTTCGACATCGAGCCAATCGGTGAGAACTGCCGCGAGAAACCGGTGCTGGTGGCAAGGGGACGGAAGAAGAGCAGATCCTTGACCACACGATCGTAGTAGTTGGCTTCAACACCAACCCTGCCCTTCAGGAAGCCAGCCTCGGCACCAAACTCCAGTTCGCGCGCGCGTTCGTTGCGCAGCGAGGGATTGCCGAAGGTCACGTCGTTGACGAATCCGGGACGGCCGGCGAACGGCTGTTGTGCATAGGCCACATACTGCGAGTACGCGTTCACAATGCCGGGTTGGCTACCAGCCCACCCGAGCGCGCTCCGTACGCGAAGGCTGTTGAACAGTCCATCACGATTCTCCGCGACGACATACGATGCGGAGAGCTTCGGGAACGCCTGCCACCGCTCGGAGGGGGCGAACGTGCTGGACGCGTCATAGCGCACCGCACCCGTGAGGAAGAGCCGGTTTCCGAACGAGAGCTCCTGCTGTCCGTAGAAGCCGAGCGTCCGGAGCTCCACCTCGGTCTGTCCGGCGGCGAACACGGAGCCGGCGCCGACCAGTTCACCAACGGGCGCCAACCCGTTCGCCACGGCGTTCGTCGTGTTCACTGTCTGTTGCGTGTAGTTGAATCCGCCGGTCGTGCGCAGGTCGATCTTGTCGCCGAGCGCGTACGAATAACTCACCACGCCGTCCTGATTGACGACGCGATTGTTCGACACGACTGACTGCGAGCGGCCGGTGGAAAGCGGCGCGCTGCCCAGCACCGCGTTGCGCGGTACGAACTGACGCTGCTCGAAACTGTAGCCGTCCAAGCCCACCGTGTAGTCCAGGATCAGCGAAGCACGCGGTGTCCAGGTGAGCTTGGTGGATCCGATGAAACGATTGATCGTTTGCGGGTTCTTGATGCGATCGATCGCCAGCAACGGATTGGTGCCGAGTGCCGGCGGCAAAGGATAAATACCGTTTACCGGGCGGAAATCGGTCTGCGTGGGCGCGAAGAAGAGCGACCCCATGATGCCATAGTCGTTCTGTTCGCCAAAGGCTTGGAGCGCATTCTTGGTCGTGACATAGTTGGCGGTGACATTTGCGACCAAGCGGGGCGCCAACTGCTGCTGCAAGTTGATTCGGGCACCCTGACGGTTGGAGCTCGTGGAGCGCAGGATGCCGCCATCAGACATCGTATTGGCGCTGACGAAGTATCGCGTCTGGTCGCTGCCGCCTTCGATCGTAAGATTCTGTTCCGTGGTATTCGCGCGCTGAAAGATGTCGTTTTGATAGTTAAACCGGGCGATCGACAGGCCGTTGACGTCGAACGGATACAAATTGAACGGTTGTTGCTCGCGCAGTTCGCTCGACGCGTAGCGCGACGACAACGTGAACCGCGGCTTGCCGATCGCGCCACGCTTCGTGAAGATCTGCACGACACCGTTGTTGGCACGTGAGCCATACAGCGCGGCCGCGGCGGCGCCGCGGATGATTTCCACGCGATCAATGTCGGCGGGATTCAAGTCGGCGAGACGGTTTTGTGGATTGGAACGGCCGCCGAGGTCGGCCAGCTGCGAGGAGCTGTTGTCGATGATGACGCCATCGACGATGTACAGTGGATCAGAGCCCGAGATAAAGGAGTTCGTGCCGCGCAAGCGGACCGACATACCGCCGCCACCAGGGCCACCGGAATTCTGAGTGATTTGCGCGCCGGCAATCTTGCCTTGCAGCGCCTGATCGAGGGTCGCGGCAAAGGCACGCGAGATCGTCGACGAGTCGACTGAGGCGATGCTCGTGCCAACCTTGCGCTTCTCGGTCGGCGACGCCGAGCCGGTCACGATCATCTCAGACAGGTTGACCGCGCTCACGTTCAGTGCGAAGTCGACCGAGACGCTGGCATCGGCAGCCACCGTGGTGGACTTCGTTTGCGGCTGGAAGCCCAGGCGCCGGACCGAAATGGCGCGCGGTCCACTCGGTACCAGAACGAGCGTATAGTCGCCGCTCGCGTTCGTGATGGCGCCAACACGCGTGCCCGTCACCAGCACTTGTGCATCGGCGATAGCGCGGCCGGATCCCGCTTCCGTGACGCGACCTCTCACGGTTCCTGTCATGGTTTGCGCGGTGAGCGTCGCAGGCAGAGCCATCAGCCCCACCAGCGCCACGCCGCGCCGTAATTCTGTCCAGGTCATACTCGACCTCCAAATGGTGGAGCGAGCGTTCGCGCATTCGGCGAACGCCGCTTCCGCACCGTTGCGCAACACATTCATCAATTGGCACGCAATCAGCAACTGCACCGGGGTCTTCACCGCGCCTCGCAGGCCTGTATCCGCCCTTAGCCGACCTCGGCGCTCCCGCATTCGAAAATCACGGAGAGGACCGCTCCGGTGGAGCTGCGCGGCTCCCGCAGGTCTCGGACCGCCAGTCCCGCGTGAGCGAACGCGATCGACCACGACTGCATCGTGCGAAAGTACCACGGCATGGGTGCTGAAAAGCCACCGCCAAAGGCCGCGAAGCGTTCTTCGCGCCACCCGTCCTGGTACCCTTCCTCCCCCGCAGCAAAGCAGGGATGCACCGTTTGAATAACGACTCGTCCCTGCGGAGCGAGTCGCTCGCGCAGCGCGCGCAAGAGCGGGACGAGATCGTGATCAAGCAGCGCGAAATTGCAGACGATCAGATCAAAGGGTCCGGAGACCAGATGAGGGGACCGGGAAATCGTGTCGTAGTCCACGACATCGTAGCGCGCGTCACCGGCGGCGGCACCGGTGGCGGCACCGGTGGCGGCACCGGTGGCGGCACGCGCCGCGTCGATCAAAGGAGCGCTCGCGTCGACGCCAACCACCGACGCGCCTGACGTAGCCAGCCCGCGAGCGAGCCACCCCTCGCCACATCCCACGTCGAGCACACGCATGCCACCCTCGGCTCGGCAGGCCTCGAGAATCGCGGCGTCGGTGCCGTTCTTGCGACTCGCGATCTCGCCGCCACGCACGGCAGCAGTCCACGCCTCGGCATTCGCGATCCAGCTCGATTGCTGGATCGCTTCACGCTCTTCAAGCGGGCCGTCGTTACGTGGCACGCATCAGCTCACGATCACGACTTTGACAGCCACCCCAGCGAACACTGAACCGGCTACGGTACGGACTGCCCGCGCACCGGCGCGTGCGACGACACCGACGGCGAATCTTGCGGGGTCATTGGCGCAGGCTGCGAGGCGTCGATGCGATCCAGCCTCGACAGTGGCGGTCCCAAAGTCGGCTCACACACCCCTTCGGCCGTTTCACGAATCAGTTGGTCCACGACCGCGCGCAAGTCTCCCGTTTGGGCGTAGGTCGCCAGCTGTCGTTGCGCACTGGATCCGTTCTCGAGGATCTTGAAGGCGTACTCGACCTCTTTTCGCGTGCCCAGCTCGTCGAGCACATCGTCAAGGAACCACTCGATCAGTTCACGAATGAGCACGGGTGCTGACGACTCTTGCTTCTTCCCAAAATCGATCAGCTTGCCGCTTAGGCCCCAGCGCACCGCGCGCCACTTGTTCTCCTCGATAAGGTCCTGCGCATACACGCGAAACGTCATGTTGTCGCGTCGCAGCTTCCACATTTTGGCGACCACCGCCTGCAACAGGGCCGCCACACAGATGGCCTCGTCGACGCGCGTATTGACGTCGCAAATGCGGAACTCGAGCGTCGGATACAGGTGGTGCGGACGGACATCCCACCAAATCTTCGATCCGTCGGGGATGCTTTTGGTTTTCACCAAGGTATCGACCAAGTCCTCGTAGTCGCTCCACCCTTGCAGAATGCGCGGCACGCCGGTGCGCGGGAAATTCTTGAACACGATGCTACGATATGAATGCAGTCCCGTGTTGCGACCAAACCAGAACGGTGAGCTGGTTGAGAGGCACAGGATGTGCGGCAGGATGTAGCGCGCCGCGTTCAGGCAGTCGATGCGGAACTCTTTGTCCTCGATGCCCACGTGGACGTGGGTCCCGAAAATCAACAGGCGATGCGCCAGGTCCTGCAACTCGGCTTTCACACCCAAGTACCGCTCTTTGGGTGTCATCTCCTGATTCATCCAGTTCGAGAACGGATGCGTGCCGGCCGAGGCAATCGTCAGCCCGTGTTGCGCGGCGGCTTTGATGACGAGCCCGCGGAGCTTGGTGAGCTCGGTGCGCAACTCGGCGATCGATCCGCACACCTTGGTGCCAATCTCCACCTGACACTGATGCAGCTCCGCTTTGGCCTCCGCCAGCACGGCAAAGTCGCTCGACATCAGCGCATCAAAGCCCGGCGTGAGGTCACGCGTGACAGGGTCAATGATCTGATACTCTTCTTCGATGCCGACTGTGAGGCTCGGGGCCTTCATAGAACTCCTCGAAAACTTTAGACAGTGCGGACGGAGTGTCCGTGACCGGCGCCCTCCAAGGCGCGTGTCGAGCGGTGCTGATCGCGCTGCGTGGCCCACGCACGCGAGGCCTGCATAAAGCCGCCGAACAGGTGACGCATATGCGGATCGGCCATCTCAAATACTTCGGGGTGCCACTGGACGCCGACCAAGAAGGCGTCGCCCGCTCCCTCGACGGCTTCAATCAACCCGTCCGGCGCGACCGCCGACGCCACAAGCCCCGACGCCAGCTGCTTGATGCCTTGGTGATGCATGCTGTTCACTTGCACGCGCGGAGACTCAAGCAATGCCGCCAACCGCGTGCCGACAACTACGTCCACGGCATGGGCAAGATGGTCGCGCTCAAATCCGGCCGTCGGAAAATAGTCATGCTTGTGGAACGCGCCATTCTGTGACGCCAGGTCCTGCCACAGCGTGCCGCCAGACGCGACGTTGATGACCTGCAATCCGCGACAGAGCCCAAACAGCGGCTTGCCGTCTTCCATCGCCCACTTGGTCAACTGCAGCTCCACGCGGTCGCGCGCCGGATCCAGGTTCCCACACTCTGGACGCACGGCTTCACCGTACTCTGCGGGATTCATGTCCACACCGCCAGGGATGAGGATGCCATCCAGCCGCTCGTAAATCTCACGCAAGGTCTCAAGGTCGTCGTCGAGCAACGGAATCATCCAGGGGACCGCGCCGAACATGGTGGCCGCCAGAAAATACCGCTGATTCATGACCCACGACGATGGCAATCCCGTGGGGATTCCGTCGATCGAATGCAGTGTTTGCGTTGTCAGCCCAATGACCGGGCGCGCCAAAAAAGACATCACCGTTCCTCAACAAGAAAAGTAGGCACGTTTGAGCCGCCACCGGCTGTCACGTTCAGTAACGGATCGGTTGCGATCCGCGTCAGACAGCCCGTCATGACTGTGCCGTCCACCAGAAACGGCGCCGTATCCAGCATGCGTTCACCGATCTGCAGCGCGCCGTTTTCCCACGCTGGCCAGGGCTCGCTTGGGACCTCGACGCGCTCCTGCACAATAAACGGTTCACCCAGCGCGGCGCGAACGGCCGCCTGCCACGTGGCGTCATCAACCGTCCAGCCCAGGACGATGCCCTTCCCGCCGTACTCGTCGTTGGGCTTGAGGACCATGGTTTCGCGCCGGCCGGCGATGAACGGGAGCAGGTCGACCGATAGGTCGCCGTAGGTCGTGTTCCGCTCTTCCACCAGCCGCGTCCACGGGACGTGTACCGCCACTGCCACGCGCTGCTCCTCGGTCAGGAGCGACGCTTGGCGCTCGTCGCTCACGACGGCCAACGAGGCCTTCTTGTGAAGCAGCTTGCAGCGGAACGGATTGACCATGCAGACGGCTCCGTCCCGCACCGCCTGGACCACCGGAGAGTCCAGCCCCTCGCGAGTCACCAACTCGTCGATGAGCACCCGCTTGTAGATCAACGTCACCGGCGTGCCACCAACCGTCAGCGTGCCGTTGGCGTAGGCCGCGTCGCGCGGATCGCCTATGAAGGCAGGGATACCACGCGCGGCGAATTCCTGCTCGAACAACACAAATTCGCTGCGGGTCGGCACGTCGGCCCAATCCAGAATCACCACCGACGGCGTCTCGCGGACGCCACGGAAGGCGTGGTATGCATCGAGCATCGCGTTGACGACCGACGGCGCCGCCGGCAAGGGCAACGCGACATGGGTGCGCGTGAAGTCCTGCATCACGGGCAGCGCCATCATCACACGCGACAGCGCGTCGTTGTAGGCCGCGCCGGCGGGGGTTTCGGCGTTGTACTCAGTGAACTTGAGGCCGCCCTCTCCTGCGGCGTAGAACGCGTCGAGGCGCGACGTCGGGCTGGCCACCGCGAAGCCGGGATCGGCATGGATCAGTTGCTCCTCCCAGCTGGTCAGGCCGAACTGCGCCCGCAACCCGCTGTCGGACATGGCGGCGCGGCGAACGGCCTCGAAGGCACCGCCAACCAGCGACGATGCGCGCGCCACATGCCGATACTGTTCGAGGGTGAGCATCCGCGGCCTCAGGACACTGCACAGCGGACGGTCACCAAAAAACAGCCCCTCGCTCTTCAACAGCCGGGTGAGGAGCTCAGCGGACGCCACCGCGGAATCGCCGTGCGCCAGAATGTCGTGGTACCGCGCAATCGCCTGCATAGCCATGAGCCTGTCCGTTACTTGGGCGCGGTCTTCGACGCACCCTTCGGCGCACCGCCGATCGGCGGACCACCGGCCGGATCGATGCGCGGGGCCGTCGCCAGCTTGATCGCCAAATCCGCCATGTGCTCAACCACCCACTCGAAGTACTTCGGCGTGAGTGAGTTGATATCCATGTCGGGGGCGGGATTCATGAAGTCGATGGCGTACGGCACCCCGTCTTTGACCGCAAACTCCACGGTGTTCATGTCGTATCCGAGGGCATTGCACAGCGCGAGCGCGCCAGACACGCATTGGTCCTCGATCTCTTTCGACAGGTAGCCGGGGTCGGGAATGTACTTGCGCTGTCCAGGATCGTAGGGCATCGGCAACACATGCTCGCGGCCCAGGACCATACAGCGCACATACTGGTCCCACTTCACGAACTCCTGCACCACCATCGTCAGCAATCCGCTGTCGTTGTAGTGCTGGATGAGCTCCTCCATGGTCTGGCAAATGTAGACGTCACGCCAGCCGCCGCCGTGCGCATCCTTGAGCACGCACGGAAAACCGATGTGCTCCGCCACGCCGCGCCAATCCAGCGGATACGCCAGGTTGCGCAACGATTCCGAATGCGAGATGCCGGGGATGTAGTCCTTGTTCGGCAGCACCATCGTCTTGGGATGAGCGACCCCATTCTGAATGGCCAACGTGGCGTCGAAGAACTTGTCGTCGGCCGACCACATGAACGGATTGTTAATGACGGTTACACCCATCCGCGTCGCATGCTTGAGGAACGTGCGGTAAAACCCCACCTCATGCGAGATGCGATCGATGATGAGCGTGTAGGGGATAGGCTGTGCCATCCGCGTGGCGTCCAGCCTGATGTAGTCGGCCGCGACGCCAGACTGGCGCCGAGCCACCGCTTCAAGAAAGGCCGGAGGAAACGACCATTCCCGCCCGACTAGCAATCCGATCCGAGGTTCGACTGACACGATAGAGATCTCCAAATGGGGGCGAACACGATTCCGGAGAATGGTGAATTCCTGCGAAAGTCGCCATAGGGAACTGACATTTTCCCGCGCGACGGGACGTCACCCTGGGACCGGGCTGTCACAATGACGGCACCGCGCTCCGCCCGTGTTCACGTGTTTGCGGCCAAGCAAACAGCAGAATTGTGATCACCCTGCATGTGGAAAACCATCCCCCGAGGCCCCCTAAATGCGCCCCGATTTGGCATCCTGTTATCCACACCCCGTCGCCAGCCATGACGCCATGCCGTGGGGGGTTAGCGCGTTATCAACACGGTTGTCAACAGCTATGCACAATTGCAGTAAGGACTTAGGTGGAGTGCCTCGTATTGCGTTCGCAGTCGAATCGTCATAACATCACCGCCCGCCGAGAAACGTCATCGGCGAATCGTCACGTTCTTTCTTCGCCTCGGATCTGTCTATGATCATCCTCCCCTGTGTGGCGCCAAACGGTCAACTTGACCCAGCCCCAATCACATCCTTGCCATTGGCATCGATTGTTGGAAACTCACAGGTCGCCGCCTTCTGGGGATCGGATGACGTGTACTATCTGCGCTCAACGTCGTCTGGCGACAGCGACGTCACGCAGTGGTACCGGACAGACGCTGGCAGCCTGAACGGCACCAGCGACTCCCCCGAGCGGCTTGCCATCGCGAAGATGATGGAGAACATCACGCCGATTGGCGGCGGGCGGATCGCGTTCCCGTTTGGGAGCTCCGGCCGCAGAGTCTATCGCGTCTGGAGGACCGGATCGCAGGAAAGTGGTGGCCGGACTAAAATCCGGGAAGTTCGAGCTGGGCGGTCACGCCGCCTGCCAGCGTAACGCCGGCAGCCTGCAACCACGCCAATAAGACGTCCTGACCGTGATCTCCCGCCAACGCCGAGCGCGCCGCGCTCAAGTGCAGCTTGAACTCTCCCGACACATCGGGCAGCGTGCGGCGGAGCACAGCCACCGTCAGCAGTTCGGTGGCGTCGGCGAGGTGTCGGATGGCGAACTCGTTCATGCGTGCGCGCAGGGCAGCAGCATTCAGCACCGGCGGCTCGCCAGGGATCTCATGGTCGGCGCGACGCTCTCGGAACAGCGCCAATCGGCTTCGGGTCGCCGAGATGATCGGCAAGTCGTCGCCGCTGTACTCGGGCAGTACCGCAACTGGGGCACCGAGCAGACCCAGCCAGGACATCCAGAGTGTGCCGCGGGCGTAGGGCTCCCAAGGCTCACTGTCGAGAGTCGCCGACATGCGTCTGACCGTGTCCGCCACGCCCTTTCGCTGTGTCCACCATCGCACGTAACTGTCGGTCTGACGCGAGACGAGCGCCAGAGCACCCAATCGCAACGCCCACTTCACCGCCGACTCACCGTCGTCCAGCGGTGGGCGCAGCGCAGCACTGCAGCGGAAGGCCCGAGCGGCGCCAAGGGCAAGGACCGTCTGCGCCAAATCCCGACTGGCCGTGGCGACGGGCTGCAATGCCGCCTCCAGATGGCTCAGCGCACCGAGCTCGTAGGCAGTACCCAACAGCGCCAAGCCGTCGGCGATGGGCTCACCCAAGCCGTCGCCAGCCACAAGCGAGGCAGCCTCGGCCCGCTCCAGCAACAACGCACGTCGTTCCGCTGGAATAGCGGCGACGGCCCAATGCTCGTCGAGCGTGCTTTTGGCGAGGGTCGCCAGTTCACGCATCGCGAGATCACGCTCCGCAGCCGGGCTCAGCACCTGCATGCCGCCACCTCTCGTGGAGGGGTCGATTCACGGACATCGAACGACCACCGGAATTGGCGGCACGTCGATCCCATCAGTAGCGCGCGACAACGGCCAGTGCAGACACCGTGTCGCCCGCTTCTCGGACGATCCTACACACCCTAGCGTCCCGGCGCCACAGCACTCGGCGCAAGAGAAGCTACCGCATGCGGTTACCACCGCTGCAGCAACACCGCTAGATCCCTGTCGCATTTATGTAACAGACCGCCTTCTGTCAAGGTCTGTTGAACGATTATCGGAGACGCACCAGTGGGATACGAGTCATCACGCGCCGCACGTCGGCGCCTGGCCGCCGTTGCGGCGACCAACAAGCGGGTGCAGGAAGCGCTGTCGCCGTCCGCCTTCCCAGGGTTTTTCGGAGACGATCATGCCGACGAACTGTACTTCGGCGAAGCGCCGCAGCGGTCGGCTTCGGTGGAAGCGCGCGGCGCCGAACTGAACGAACAGTTGGACCTGTTAGCGCACGACATTGTGGCAACACCGGGGGCCGGCGGTGCATTACTCGCTGCCTTCGCCGCGCAGGCGCGTGCCTTGACCATGGTCGTGGAGGCTGCTCGACGAAGCGCGGGCACGCCGTTGCCGATGTCGGTACTGCTGGCTGCCGAGGCGGCCTTGTCCTCCCCGACCGGTCTTTACGGACTGCCCCACGTCTGACCGAATACCATGGAGGGCACCTCACTTATAGTATGAGGTGCCCTGTCATAAAGTCTTCCACGTCATACGTCTGGAACGCTGCTCCTCGTCCTGCGCCTCCCGCGGTCAGGGACCGCGGATAGTCGGCTTTGGCGTTGACGGCGTGTCTTCCAGCGTCTCCAGGACCTCTCGCCACGAGAACTTCTTGCCGCTGCCAAGCACCCAGTAGTTCATCCACGACATCTCAGCGGCGCTCTTTACCAGCCGGTTCCGTGCATCGGGAATGCCATGCGAGGCACCGGGATACATGAACAGTTCCGTCGGGACTCCGAGTCGCTTGAGCGCCCTGTGCAACTCGACGCACTGTGGACAGGGCACTCGTGGATCGCCCTCCACCACGTGAATCAACGTCGGTGTCATGGCGT
>JANOPS010000055.1:0-43638 GCA_031421995.1 Gemmatimonadaceae bacterium | reverse complement strand
TCGCCCTCGGCAAGCCCCAGCCACTCTTTGTCCGCCGGTCCTTCGCGATAGATGTGGCCAATGCGATACCGTCCCACGTCGCTGGGGTCGAGCTCAAGTCCCAAGAAGCGCGTGGTGTACACACGGGGCATCGCGCGCGTTGGCGGGCCGTTCACGCCGGTGTGCGAGGCGTTCAACTCACCGATCATCTCGTTGGCCAGATCATACACATCTTCGTTGGTGCCGACGGCGGCAAGCAACGGCTTGTAGCGTGTCTTGATGGCATCCCAATCACGGCCGTGCATCTTCTCGTCGTAGAAGCGGTACTTCATCACACGCCACGACTCTTCGAACAGCTGATTCCACTCCGCGCGCCGATCGACCCGCACCGTGAAAGCGAAGTTCACCGGTTCGGCGCGCTGCGGCGTAGCAATCACGAGCTTGGCGATTTCGGTGCCTGCGGCCGCACCGTCGGCGTCGCCGCCGCGCGCCGGCCGACGGAAGAAGATCGCGCGACGATCGGCCGTCGGCATCATCCCCGGATACGAGCCACCGGCAATGCGACGGCGATTCAGCCCGTCGATACCGATCGCGAACAGGCCAACGTTGGGATTCTCCGGATCGACCGGCGCGGCGTTCTGTCCGCCGCCGGGACCGCCACCACCGCCACCGACCGTGAAGGTGATGGTGCGCCCGTCGCGCGACAGGAAGAATGCGCCGACGGGGAGTGCGCCGCGCGTAAGCTGCATGGCGCGACGCTCGATGCCGGCTTCGTCAATCCGTAGCGCAGCGGCACCGGTCACAGCGCTTGGCGTCGCCGCCGGTGCGCCTGCGGCAGACGCCGAGTCGCTGCGCGCTCCGTTCGCACCACCGGCCACGGCGCGGCGCTGCCGCTCGCGGACCAACGGATCGTTCGGATCATCGGTCAGCTTGGCCAGCGACACCACAAACAGCTGCGACACGCCGCCATCACGCGACGACGTGAAGACCACGTGCTTGCCGTCGGGTGTGATCATGCCGTTGCCGTCGGTGAACGGATTCTGCGATACGTTCACTTCCTTTTTGGCGCGCACGTCAAAGACAAACACATCCGCGTTCTGATCGTCGTCGCGCTTGATGTAGCTGATCGCGTTGCCGTCGGCCGTGTATGTCCCGATCGTAAAGCCGCCGGCCTGATTGTAGGCCAGTTCGCGCGGCGTACCGCTGGCCGCGTCCACTTCCCACAGGCGATTCGCCCCCGTGTACGCCAGCTTCTGCGAATTGGGCGCCCAGGTGATGTCGGCCTTGATCGACCCCTGCGTCGTGAGTTTGCGACGCGTGGCTGTGGCAACGTCATACAGCCAGATCTCTTCGTCGCCCGATTCGTCAGAGATGAATGCCATGCGCTTGCCATCAGGGCTGTAGCTCTGCGAGCGTTCGCGCCATGGCGAGCTGGTGACCGCCGTCTTCTCCCCAACGCCGGTTTCGGTGGGCACAATCATGATCTCGCCGTGGAAATCCACGGCGAGATAGTCACCGGCCGGTGACGGCGAGAAGCCATCGGCGCGACTGGTCGTGGTGAGCACGTCGACGTCATTCTCCTTCGGATCGAAGGCCATGCGAATGGCGAGCTTCTTGGACGTACCCGATGGCACATCCATCGTGTACAGATCGAAGTTGTTCTCGTAAATCAGATGCGTGCCGTCGGGTGAAATGGCGGGAAACTGCACGCCATCATCCTTGTGTCGCGTGATCTGCTCCGGCGTTCCACCGTTCGATGCGACACGCCAGATGTTGAAGGTGCCGTCGCGCTCGGACGCGAAATAAATCATACCGTCGGCCCCCCACATGGGGTGCACATCATGCGTCGCTGTTTTGTAGGCCTTGACGTCTGTGTCGGTGAGCTCCGTGATCTCGCCCGTCTTCAGGTCTTGCACCGCGATATCGGCGTTGCTGTTCCCGCGGTACCCTTTGCGCCAGTAACTGGGCAGCGTGCGATTGAAGGCGACCTTGGTCGCGTCCTGCTTGATCATCCCCGAGCGGCCGAAGTCCATCGCCATGGGGCTCGGCGCCGTGCCATCACGTGCCACGCGATAGAGCGGTGATCCAAACGGATGCGAACCACGCGCACTGGTGAACACGACCTCGCGTCCATCGGGCGTCCAATACATCGCTTGATCGTCGCCGGAGTGCCACGTGAGTTGTTTGGGTTCACCGCCGGACGCTGGCACGACATAGACGTCGTTGCTGCCGAGCCGGTTGCTGGTGAAGGCAATCCATTTGCCGTCGGGGGAGAAGCGCGGCATGATATCGCGCGCCACGTGGGCGGTGAGCCGACGCGGGTTGGTGCCTCCGGCGTCCGCGACCCAGATGTCGTCTTGATACGTGAAGGCGATCGTGCCGTCGTTCGCGATGTGGGCGTAGCGCGCGAACTTGACGGGCTCTGCCGACTGCGCGGTGATCATGGATGGGGCACTGAGTGCCGCAGCAACGACGACAGCAGACGTGACGGCGTTGGGCATGCGATGTGTGAGGCGCATTGGCGAGGACGGGGCGGGGAGCGAGACCTGATGACGCTCTAACCTGTTGCCGGCTCACCAGCAGCGCCAGATCAGTCGCCGACGGCACGACCTCGTCTCCTAGCGACGTTAGCGAAGGCGCTCGGCGAGTCTCGTGTCGACCACGCGATACGCTGGCGCGTATGCGGCCTCGAACGGGTCTGAATGGTGCACCGCGGAGAAGCCCGCACGGCGCTGCGCCGCGAACAGGGTGAGCACGGCACGGACATCACGCGTCGCGCCCACGTGTTGCAGAGCGCGTTCGGCGCAGTGAAACTGCGCGGTGTCACCACGGGGCGCATTCGCCGTCGCCACGAAGGCCTGCATGAGGGCGGACACGTCGCCATGGCCATCAAGGTAGGGACGCAGATGGACCCGAACGAAGCGTCCGTTGGGAGGCAGTGGCTCCACGCGCGGCGCGTGCCGCGGGCCGGGTTCTGGACGCCCTGCAAGACCGCCAACCTCGCGGTGCATCCACACCCGGACCTGAGCCGTATCGAGCACCGCGTGCTCACTGCCAAGGATTCCTTGATGGGCGAGCTTGTAAAGATCCTGTGCCTCAGCTTTGGGATACGTGCGCCAATGCTGGTCAATCGCGCGCCGCCAGCCGGCGACGTCACAGACCAGCGTGCCGGCGGTCGCAGCCGCGAGGAGCCATCGCTGCATCATGCTGGATTCATTGGTTGATCTGCATCTGCGGCTTGGGTTCCGCTCGTCAGTCGCAGCCGGCCACCGCGCTTTCCCACTGCACGTGCCATCCGCCGGCGCTGCGCGTAAGCACCGCAGCACCTAACGCCACCCCGTCGTCGCGGCCGAATAGCAGATGCAGATCGCGAGACGTCCCGGCGCGGAAGGCCAGCAGTGGTTCGGCGACGACCAGTTCCTCTTCGCGGCCCGACGCGCGTTCGTGCCACGCCACGACCCACTGCTTCGAATCAGCACCGTTTTGGTTGACCACCAAGACCAACCGTTCTTCTTGCGGAGAGTCTTCCTGGTTAATGCGACGCGCCAATGTGGCCACAACGAACCCGGTATCGAGGCCGCGCGTCCGCCATGCGCGCAGCACCACATACGGCAGTCCACGGAACGTCCCCGACGTGTCATTGGGAATTCCCGAGGCAAGGCGCGTCAGCTCTACCGCGAGTCGCGCTGAGTCGCGCGGTGCAAGCCCCTCGATAGAATCGAGCGGGATGGCCGTGATGCGACCTGCCGCGAAGGCCGCCGTCCAGGGCATCGTTGTCCCGCCACCATTCATGGTGAGACGTGCGACGGGCCACGCCGTGCATCCGGAATCGAGCGCCGGTACCACCCCGACGCGAAGGTTCGCCGTACCGACCTTGCCGCTGCGAGCGAACAGTTCGACCGCACCAGCGCCGATCGCCACACCTAGGCCGCTGGTGTCGCCGACGGTTAACTCGGTGGCTTCCGGACGCAACAGCGACCCCGACTCCATCCCGCCGTCCACCGTCGGTAGAATGATCAAGGGCCCGGCATCCGTGTTCCATCCGCTGGCAACGATCTCGTCGGTCGGCAGCGAATCAGGCGCGGCGGCACTGGCCGACTCGGCCGACGTACCACGCGACGTGCGATCGCACGCCGCCGTGCCGCCCAACAGCGTCACACCAAGGGATAGCGCGATCAGGCGCGCAGCAGGCATTCTTTGGCGCAGGATCCTGCGCGCACGGGTAGACAGCGGTCGGATCGTCACAGACACTAATCTGCCGTAGTTCCCTCCCCAATACGAGACTCTTATGGCCACTGGCCCGTCGTCGCCCAACAGGTTTCTCAAGGCCATCGGCCTGCACCGCCCCGAATTGCGGGCATGGGCGATGTACGACTGGGCGGTCTCGTCCATGCAAACGGTGATTTCAACGGCCGTCTTCCCGATCTACTTCCTGAAAGTCGCCGCCGTCGATCTCAGCCCGGCCCAGGGCACCCAGGCCCTCGGGATAGCGAATACCGTGGCCGCCATCTTCATCGCCGTGCTGGCCCCGATTCTCGGCGCCATCGCCGACTTCAAGGCGGCTAAGAAGCGCTTTTTGGTCGGCTTCATGTTGCTGGGGGTGACCGCGACGGCGCTCATGTTTCTGATCCAGCATGGACAGTTGCTGTTTGCCTCCTTTCTGTTTGTGCTCTCGATGGCGGGCGCCAGTGGCAGTATGACGTTCTACGAGTCGCTGCTCCCGCACATCGCCGCCGAAGACGAGATGGATCGCGTATCAACGGCGGGCTACGCCTTGGGATACATCGGCGGAGGGCTGCTGCTGGCCTTGAATCTGGCCTGGATCTCCAACCCAGCGGCCTTCGGCCTGCCGCACGGCGACGACCTGACGCGGGCGCAAGCGACCCTTCCGTCTCGACTGGCCTTTCTGTCGGTCGGTGTCTGGTGGCTGCTGTTCTCCATCCCTGTGTTGCGGCGCGTACCGGAACCGCCTCGCACCATTGAGTCGGATGAAGGCAGCACCGCAAATCCGTTCACCATCGCCTTCTCACGACTTGGCGAGACGCTTCGTGAACTGCGCAGCTATAAGCAGGCCGCGCTGGCCATGCTGGCCTTCACGATCTACAACGACGGCATCCAGACCATCGTCAAGATGGCCACCGCCTTCGGTGCCGAAATCGGCATTGGCCAGAGTGATTTGATCACCGCCATTTTGTTGGTGCAATTCATCGGCATCCCCTTCGCGTTTGGCTTCGGCGCATTGGCTGGCAAACTCGGTGCGAAGCGTTCGATTTTTCTGGGGCTGACGGTCTATGCCGGCATCTGCATCTTCGCCTACGGCATCACGTCGACGCGCGAGTTTTACATTCTGGCATGTCTGGTTGGCCTTGTGCAGGGTGGCACGCAGGCGCTCAGCCGTTCACTGTTTGCCAACATGATCCCGAAGCACAAGAGTGGTGAGTTCTTTGGTTTCTACTCGGTGTTCGAGAAGTTTGGCGGCATCCTCGGGCCCCTCGTCTTCGCCATCGCGGTTGGACAAGGCGGAAGCAGTCGTGTGGCCATCCTCTGGGTGATCGGCTTCTTCGTGGTGGGCGGCATCCTGCTCGCGTTCGTGAACGTGCCCGAAGGCGAACGTGCAGCCCGCGCCGCCGACGCTGACGTGCGTCGCGTGGCTTCATAAGCGCGGTGCACACGAGCCGTCGCGCGATCTCCACGGTCGACTAGTGCTGTATGCCACGCTCAAGCCCATCGTGGGTGTCGCGCTGCACTGGTACTATCGCGCAGTCACCCTTGCCGACGTCGAGCGCATTCCGCTCGACGGACCGGTGTTTCTCGCCGCCAATCATCCCAATTCGCTGACCGACGCCATGGTCGTCGGCTGGGCCTCGCCGCGCCGTGTCCGCTTCACGGCCAAGGCAACGCTCTTTGGCAATCCGCTGGCAGCGCGGATGCTGCACTCGCTTGGCGTGGTCCCGTTGCGGCGCGCCGCGGATGAACACCGCGCGGCGCCCGAGGCACATGGGAACGCCGACGCGCCTCCACCGGTGGCTGCCATTCCTGACGCGGCACGAAACGCCGCGTCATTCTCCGCGGTCGCGGACGCCCTCGCTGAACACGCCTGCATCGTCGTCTTCCCAGAGGGGAAAACACACGACGAACCCTACATGGCGCCGTTGCGCACCGGCCTTGCCCGGATGGCCTTGATGGCCCGCGACGAACGGCACATCGGCAACGTGCGCATTGTCCCGATCGGTTTGCTGTTCGAGGACAAGGCGGCGCCGCGCTCGCGCATTCTGTTGCAGGTCGGCGAGCCGATCAACGTGGACACGCTCAGCGGACACGCCGCGACTGTCTCTGGGTTGACCGAGCTGATTGATCTGCGCTTGCGCGCGGTGACACTCAATTTCGAAAGCCAGGCGGACGCTGCCCGGATTCACCTGTTGGGCACCACGCTCGCCGCGCTCCTCGAACCGACGACGAGCATCACCGATGGTGCGCCGCCACTCGCCCGGACACTGGGGCTCGTCCGGCGGATTGCGCGCGCGCAGCAGGCCTTGCAGGCACAACGCTCTCCGGCGCTTGATGCACGCATCGAGCACTTTGAAGAACGCCTTCGTGCGTTGCATGCGCGTTTGACAGCGCTGCGGATCGATGTGCACGATATCGGCATCGATCGATCTGCTGCGCTCGGTGCACGCTTTGTAGTGCGTGAGATCGCCGTCGCCGCCGTGCTGGTGCCGGTCAGCCTCTGGGGACGGATGACGCATGTGGTGCCATTGCGTCTGGCGCGGTATCTCGCGTTGCGCAATGTGCGTGCGCAGGATGAACCGCCCATGCGCACCTTCGTGATCGGTGTCGTGCTGGTCCTCGGCGCGTACGCGATATTGACCACGCTCGTGGGGGCCGCGTTTGGCCCGTGGTGGGCGCTGCTGTTCTTCGCCACGCTGATTCCATCGGCCAGCAGCGACCTGCGCTATGGTGACCGCCTGCAACGCGTGATGGCCCGAGCGCGCGCCTATCGGCAGTTTGTCGCCACACCCGCACTACAAGCGTCACTGCTGCTTGATGCGGACTGGCTCCGCGCCGAGGCGGGCGCGCTGGAGCTGTTGGCGACAGCGGGCTAACGCGCCGTCGTCATTCCGTCGTCATTCCGTCACCATTCCTGCACTATTCCTGCACTATTCCTGCATCATTCCCGCGTCATTTCTGCACGATTCCTGCGCGGTACCTGTGTCGTGCTGAAGCAAGGCAGGATCAGGTGGCGGGTACACGGGCCCGCCAAGATCCCAGTGCCAGGCATCAACGGGAACCGTCGTCCGCGGATCACGCAACGGTTTGAATTGCAGACGCCGCGCAGGCATCCCCAGCGCTGAGCCGTAGTCAAGGAGGCGTGTCCGATCGGTGCTGACCAAATGCACCATCGGCTTTCCCATCCAGACATGCCGGTGAAGCCACAGTCCACCGTCCATGGCGTGAATCATCCCATCCCGACGCTTGGTGAACTCGCGAGCGCCGGCGCGCCGATTCAACGCGCGCAGGCGCTCGGTCCGGCGGTCCTGCTCGTGGTCGTCAGCAATACTGGGAAGGCACGAAGGCATTCTCGCAGTCTAATGCCGCACTTACTGACACGCGATGGTTCCTTCGGCGGTCGCAGGGCCAACAGGGGAGGCCTGTCCGTAGAACACGGCGCACGTGAGCGGCGCGGCGGACGGATGCGTCGTGGTAGCCGACCACCCGTTCGCGTTGGCCTCGGTGACCGTGAGGATCACCCCGCTGGTCGGCTTGAAGCTGACGAGGCCCAACCCGGTCGCATAGGTCTCGTTGTCGTAGAAGTAGCCTTCCTGTACCGACGAGAAGTTCTTCAAGTCGCTCTTGAGCGCGCTCGCATACGACTTGCCCTTCGTTTCGGCGAACTTGGGGATCGCGATGGCGGCGAGGATGCCGATGATGACGACCACGATCAGCAGCTCGATCAGGGTAAAACCTGCTTCTTGACGTTCGGCGCGCATGGCGTGCTCTCGGTGAGGGCCCACATCGTCACGGACTCTTTCGGTGCTCCGGCAGGGATATGGTCCCTGCTCACACCCCGAATGCGAAGCAAGGACAGTGCCAGATGAGCGAAACACGACCTAAGTCACAGCATGGCTTTGTCTTGAGCGCTTTGTTGGCGCCTGGGCGCCGAGGTCAAAGCTGCCGCAACCGGCCCGTTTCAGGGCAAACTGCCACGAAGCCCGCGCGTTAGCTCTTGGCCGCCATCCAGTCGTGTCCCGCACCCATGTCGACCAGCAGCGGTACGTCCAGCACCGCCGCCCCCTCCATTTCACGCTTGACGAGAGCACGCATCGCCGACTCTTCGCCGGGTGCTATCTCGAAGACCAACTCATCGTGCACTTGCAGCAACATCCGAGAGGCCAGCTGTTGCGCCTCGAGGGCATGATGCAGCCGAATCATGGCGATCTTGATCAAATCCGCCGCCGAGCCTTGAATCGGCGCGTTGGCCGCAACCCGCTCACCGAACGCGCGCATGTTGAAGTTGCGCTCCTTGAGCTCGGGGATATATCGACGACGCTTGAACAGCGTCTCGGCGTAGCCCTTGTGCTTCGCGTCCACCACACACTGCTCGAGAAACGCTTTCACTCCCGCGAATCGCTCAAAGTATGTTTCGATAAACGCCTTCGCTTCCGCGTTCGTGATCTTGAGATTGCGCGAGAGGGCGTGCGCGCCCTGTCCATAAATGGTCGCAAAATTGATCGTCTTGGCGCGCCCCCGCATCTCACTGGTCACGTCGGCAATATCCACGCCAAAAATGATCGCCGCGGTTTGTCGATGAATGTCACCACCCGCCTTGAACGCCGACACGAACGCGGGGTCGGCCGAGAGGTGCGCAAGTAACCGCAATTCGATTTGCGAGTAGTCGGCGGAGAGCAGTTGCCACCCTGGACGCGCCACGAACCCGCGACGAATCTCGCGGCCAAGCTCGCGACGAATCGGAATATTCTGGAGATTGGGATCGGTGGACGACAATCGCCCCGTGGCTGCCACCGTCTGTTGATAGGAGGTATGGATGCGCTGATCGCGAGGATTGATCATGCGTGGCAGGGCGTCGATATACGTTCCCTCCAACTTGAACAACTCGCGGTACTCCATCAGCAGTGTAGGCAGCGTATACCCCTCGTCGGCCAACTCCTGCAAGACGCTGGCGTCGGTGCTCGGCCCTGTTGCCGTTTTCTTTTTGACCGGAAGATCCAGCTTTTCAAAAAGGATTTTTCGCAGCTGCGGGTTGGTGTTGATGTTGAACTCCTCGCCCGCTTCATTGTAGATCGCCTGCTCGACCTTCTCACGCTCGGCCTTGAATCGGGTCTTGAGCGACGCGAACCACGCAAAGTCGATCGCCACACCCTCCCACTCCATCTGCGCCAGCACGTCGACCAGCGGCACTTCCATCTCCGTGAGCAACTCGCTGACGCCGTGCGCACGAAGCAGCGGTTCGAAATGCGCGCGAAGACGCATCACCGCATCGACTTCGGTGCACGCGTAGTCGCGGGCCGCGTCGATCGGCACCACGCTGAACGGCAGCTGCGCGCGTCCCTTGCCGCAGAGTTGCTCGTACCCGGTCATGGTCTGTCCCAACTGTTCCAGCGCCAGCACATCCAGACTCTGCGAGCGACGTCCGGGGTCGAGGACGTAACTGGCTAACATCGTATCGAACGTCAGACCGGACATGCGCACCCCTGCCCCACGCAACACGAGCACGGCGTACTTGGCGTTGTGGGCGATTTTGGGGACTGCTGCATCTTCCAACAACACGCGCAGCGGTGCGACTTCGTCGCTCGCAAGGGCGGGAAGGTTTATGGGGGTGGGCGTTCCAGCGCTGATGCGAAGGCCGGCCAGCCCACCTTCACCAGACAGCAAGCCGAGGTTGCCGCCGCCGTCATCCGCTCGATGGGCGAAGGGGAAGTAGTAGCTCTCCCCTGGCGCGACGGCGATCGACAGTCCAATCAGATGCGCGCGAAGCGCGTCGCCTTCAACCGGTGAGGCCTCGTCGATAATGGTTTTCGTCTCGATCGCGATGTACGGCACGGCGCGCGCACGCTGGACGACGCGCTGGAGTTCGTCGATGGTGTCAACGGTGACGTACGCCGCGTCACTCGGCACCACGATACCGCTGTCGCCGGTGCGCACCGGGAGCGCCGCGGGGCCTACGGACGCCGATGGTGCGCCTGTGGGCACAGTGACGGCCGAGGGGCCCGTGTCGCTGGACACCGCGCTGCTCCGCGGAGACACGCGGTCGGAGTCGGAGGCGCCGAGATCCTTGAGCATGGAATTGAACTCCAACTCAAGGTAGAGAGATCGCAGGGCCAGAAGATCGGGTGCGTCGACCGTCAGCGAGGTGGTGTCGAACGCCACCGGGACATCACAGTGAATCGTCACCAACTGTTTTGACAGGCGCGCCGTATCGGCATGCTCGAGCAGCGCTTCGCGCGGTCGCTTCTTCGTGATTTCGCCAGCACGGGCGAGAATCTCTTCGAGTGAGGAGAACTGCACGATCAGCTCTTGCGCGGTCTTTTCGCCAATACCCTTGACCCCGGGGACATTGTCCGACGAGTCACCAACCATGGCGAGATAGTCGATCACGCGGTCGGGGGGCACGCCAAGCCGTTCGCTGCCGTTTTCCACCCCGACCCATGACTCCTCGACACTGGCCGGACCACCGCGTCCGGGATTCAGCAACCACACACCGGGACGTACCAACTGCTGGAAGTCCTTGTCGCCCGAGACAATGACCACGTTGTAGCCCGCTGCAACGCCTTTCTGTGCAAGGGTGCCAATGACATCATCCGCTTCGAAGCCGGGGACGGCGAGTATGGGGATATGGTACGCGTTGAGCAGCTGCGTGATGCGCTCAAGGCCGCGATCAAAGTCCGCTTGCAGTTCGTCGGAGAGCTTTTCGCGGGTGGCCTTGTAGTCCGGATACAGATCATCGCGAAACGTCGCGCCGGAGTCATGCACCCACGCCAACAGCTCGGGCTTGTGGGTGTTGAGCAGCCGTTTCAGAAAGTTCGCGACCCCCCACGCCGCCGACGTATTCTCCCCGCGACTGGTTTGCAACGGACGGGTCATCAGCGCGAAAAACGCGCGGTAGATCAGAGCGTAGCCGTCAACCAAAAAGAGTCGCGGCGCCGTCGGCTTCAGCACCTCGGTCACGGCGACGACAGGCGGCGGCGAATCGCGTTTTCCAGCTCAGCGCGCTGTGACACGGCCAAGCGCCATCGTCCGAATCCCGTTTGATCCTGAAACACCAAGTTCAGTCGGATATTGCGGTACTCCCAGACTTGCTGCCGGACGCGCGCACTCGGATCCTGCATGGCCGAATCAAAAATGTTGTCTGGATCACCCAATCCGACGAATGCCGTGCCACGATCGGATTGCCAGCCGATGGGACCATCCTCGCGATAGCGCAGATTCGCGGTGCGAATGCGCACGAAATAATCGCGAAGCCCTTCGTGCTCCGCCGTCCCGGGATTGGGATCGGTGGCCTTGAGAAACTGCAACCACGCGTCGGAACGGCTAGCGATCGGTGCGTCCCGCAAGGCCTTCAACTTGTCTGGCGTGGCGAACAGGCGAAGGTACGTCAGCATCTCTTCAAAGGTGGCGATGGGCAGATCATCGCCAAGGCTGACCATGACGCGCGTGCGCGCAGTATCGGCGCGGCTGCTCGACGACACAACGATGCTCGACACGCCCACTCCCATCCGCGACACGGGCACGCCAATCGTCGCACTGCGCACCCCAAGTCGCTGCGTCATCTCCACGTCGCGACTGAACAGCTCAATGTCCCCTTCGCCAACCACACGCACTTTCACCTGCGCCGGAGCGTCCGCACCGATCGCTTCGAGATACAGGGGCAAAAGTGAATCCACACCGAACACCACGGTGCTGCGCGGACGCGCCAGAAGACGCGGAACGGAATCGACGGAGCTGCGTGGAATGGCTTCATACACCGGGACCGGCGAGCCCAGTGCGCCTGTGGCAATCCGCGGTACCTCAAGGACCACCTCTTCGGCCGCGTTGCGGAGCCCGGCCTCATCCTTGAGAACGATCGCCAATTGATAGCGGCCTGGCGCGAGACGCACATACTGCTGCCAGATGATGCTCTCGTCAGTGCGGGACGTTTCGCGGAAGGTGGGGACGCGCACGGTTTCTCGCGCGTCGATCTGGGCCGCCAGTCGAAGGCCTTGCCGGGCCTCGACGCGCACCGTGTATTCGGCGATGTACCGATCGCCTTCGCGCGTGAAGCCCAGCGATCGCGAGGGCATGGAGACCGCGAACAACACCAACGTCGAATCGGCGTTTGGCGCACCGAGAAAGGAGACCGACGCGACAAAGGACAGCGACCCGGCGCCGGCGATCAGCCCCATGCCCCGATACAGGCGTTGCAACTCACCAGCAGCCGACAACGTCTGGGTGGGTACGCCGCCTGGTGGTCCCCCCGAGCGCGGACCGGCGTCCGGTGTCGGCTGACCCACCTTCCGATTCGGCGCACAGGCGACGAGCGCGAGGGCGACCAAGGCGACGCACCGCGCGCGGAACCGCCGACGCACGAACCTGGAGCGGATTTCCACCGGTTTCACGCAAATCGACATAAGAAATGTCACGGAGTATGGGATTCTGTCTTGCATAGGGCCGCTTTCCGGCGTTAGGTTCGCCTTGTGGCTATCGAGACGTTAGTTGGAACGACACTGGCCGGCTATACGATACGTGGAAAGGTCGGCGAAGGTGGAACTTCGACGGTTTTTCGTGCGGATCATGCCAAGCACGGTACCGTCGCCCTCAAAGTGCTGCGCGAAAAGCTGCAGCAAGATAAAACCGCCGTCGCGCGCTTTTTGCGTGAGGCGCAGTTTGGTGCACGGGTAGAACACCCGAACATCATCCGCACCCTAGACTACGGCCAAGAAGAGGGTCGCTACTATTTAGCGATCGAATGGGCCGCCGGCGAGATCCTCGACAAACACGCCGACAAGTCTGGACCGCTGCCCTGCCGAGAGGTTGCGCGGATCATGGATCAGATCTGCAGCGCCGTGCAGGCTGCCCATGACGTCAACATCGTCCATCGCGATCTCAAACCCGAGAACGTGATGTATGATCCCAATACGCATGTGGTCAAGCTTTTGGATTTCGGCATTGCCGCCGATACCGAAGCGGCGCCCGACCAACGACTGACGCGCGCCGGATTCTTTGTCGGGACGCTGATGTACGTTGCCCCTGAGGCGCTGTCCGGCGAGTTGGTGGGGCCGACGGCCGACCAGTACTCCTTGGCAACCATCGCGTACTACCTGCTCTCGGCGGTGCTGCCGTACACTGGCAAATCGCCGCGCGAGCTCTTTTCCCAGCTGCTCACGCAACCGCCAATCTCGCTCAACAAGGCCAAGCCGTCGCTGACCTTCCCGGCATCGATCGAGGCGGTCGTGATGAAGGCGCTTTCGAAGCAACCGAGCGATCGGTACCCCTCCGTTCGCGCTTTCTCCGAGGCACTCACGCTCGCCGCACAGGATTGCGACAAAGCCGGAAACGCGAGCGCCCCGGCTGTCGAAGAGTCGAAGGGCGGCCTGATGGGCAAGATGCGAGGCTTGTTCGGGCGCGGCTGACCACTCCTTTTCCCGATTCTGTGACCGATTCATCGCTGTCGTCTTTGATCGCCCTGCTGGCCAGTCGTTCGGCCAAGCGGGGCGATTTCGTACTGGCCTCCGGCCGTCGGTCGTCGCTGTATGTCGATTGCCGCCTGACCGCCATGAGTCCAGAAGGCCAACTCCTGATCGGCCGTGTTGGTCTCGCGGCGCTTCGGGAGACGGGCTGGCCGATCGACAGCGTCGGCGGTCTGACGCTGGGCGCCGATCCCATCGCGTACGCGATCGCGCATGCGAGTGCCCTGGCCACCGAACAGGGGGCCGGTCCGATGGTTCGGGCATTTACTGTTCGGAAGGAAGCCAAGCAGCACGGGACTGGAAAGCTCATCGAGGGACCGTTCGCGAGTGGTGACCGTGTGGTGATTGTGGAGGACGTGATCACCACCGGTGGGTCTGCGCTCCGCGCCGCCGAAGCCGTGGCCGCGGCTGGCGGCACGATTCTCGGCGTGTTGGCACTTGTCGATCGTCAGGAAGGCGGCAGGGAGGCGCTAGAGACTGCTGGCTACTCCGTGGTGGCGCTGGTCACGGCAGCGGATCTTCTCGGACGGATGCCAGCCGTCTGAGCGATCCGGCGCACTCCACGAACGCGCTTCACGAACGCGCTTCACGAGCTGGCCATACGACGGGCGATACGACGGGCGGAGTGGGGCGTCCTTGTTGTGCATGATGACGCCTTCTGCTTCCAGGCCCCCACTGGGCGGTCAGACCATCGACGGACCGGCCCCAGGCCTCGCCGACGCGCGGCGTAGCAATGCTCTCCGCAGCTGGGTCATGGTGTGCTTGACCCTGCTGACCAGCGGTGCCGTCTATCTCTTCGAGATGCCAACCCTGGCGATCGCGTATCTGCCAGTGGTGACGAGCGTCGCGTTCGATCGGCGACGCACCCTCGGATACCTCGTGACCGCTGTGGCAGTCTCCGGCTTCGTGGTGGCGACCGCCGCGCACGCCATCGCGCAGTCGGCCGACACGACCGCCTGGATACGGCTCGCGCTGACGACCGCACTCTTGCTGATCGTAGCGCTGTATGTGCTGCACGTCCCTGCCGCGTGGATGGCTCGCGTCGGCGCGCTACGCGAGGTGATGGCGCGTGCTGAACGTGGTGAATATCACGCGCGCGCGGAGGAGCGGGCTGTAGACGAACTCGGTTTGTTGGAACACCGCTTTAATCGCATGCTCGACACGCTGACGGCGCTTGTCGACACGGTCCAGCACGAAGCCGAGAGCCTTGGGCTGGTCGCTATGCAGGTACACCACGCCGCAAGCGCCATACAGACGGGATCGGCAGACGTGGTCGACGGCGCGCATGCGCTTCGGGAGAGCTTGTCCACGCAACGCGCGCTAGCGGCCGACGGGTTGTTGGCCGGCCAGCAAGCGTCGGCCACGGCACAGTCGACGCGGATCACGGCCCAACACACGGCGGAAGATGCGCACGCCGTCGACCTGATGGCGTCAGCCAGCCGCGAGGCGATCGAGCGTGCGGCACACGCGTTGGTTCGTGTCCGCGATGACGTCGGCAACTCCGCCGAACGGGTGCAGCGACTGGCGCCAGCGTCGGAGCGCGTCGGCGAGTTTGTCGCCACGGTTTCACGGATCGCGCGCCAGACAAATCTGTTGGCGCTCAACGCGGCGATCGAAGCGTCGCGCGCGGGCGACCAGGGCCTCGGGTTTGCGGTCGTCGCCGATGAAATCCGCAAGTTGGCCAGCGAGAGCGCTCAGGCGGCGAAGCTGATCGCCGCCACGGTGCACCGTGTGCGTGAGGACATTGGCGAGGCGGTGCAGGCAATGGATCAGACCGCGCGCGATGTGAGCGATGCCGGCACGATTGCGCGTGACGCAACGCGTGCGCTGTCGGCCATGGTTGACGGCATCGCGCGGATCGCGCAGCAGAGCGATGAAGTGGCGGCCTTGGCGGGGACACAGACCGCGCTTGCCGGTGCGGCAGTCGGCGCTTTCGACGCGCTCGATTCGTCGGTCCGTGACGCCTCGGGTGGCGCGCGGCAGGCCGCTGACGCGGCGCTTGCCCAACGCGGCAGTCTCGCCGCGCTGTCGCGGAGTGCCGCGCAGTTGGCGCAGGCCGCGGCGCGGATGCACGCGGTGGCGGTGCGCCACACGGGAGAGTTCGCCACGGCCGCGCGTGGAGATCACGCTGGCAGGCCGACGCGTATTACTCCGCTGGGCTCGGCGACGGTTACTGCGTCCCACGCAACACGCTCCATTGCGGCGTAGTCGCAAACGGGTCGAACTGCAGCAGGATGTCGCGATACGGAAGGACTAACTGCTCGCGCATCACGTTCAGCATCTCGACGCCATTGTATCGGCGCCGAAAATCCATTGGCGTGCAGGAGAGATGCAGTCGAACGTGTCTCGAAAAGCTCTGCGCGCTGGAATACTCCAGATGATTCGACACGTGCGTAATGCTGTAGCCGGGATTCTCGAACAACCGCGCCGCGCGCACCAGACGTGCCACAGCAAGATATTGCTTCGGCGCGGGCAGCCGCACGCGGAAAAACCGACTCATGAACGTGCTTGGCAGCACGTTATTGGTGCGAGCGATCTGCTGAACGGTTGACACGTACGCCGGCGACCGAAAGATGGTGTCGAAGAACCGCAGACAGCCGTCGGGTGCACCAACAAGATCGTCGCGTATGTGCCGTACGGCCTGCTGTTCGATCAGGTCTTCGCGCTCCGTCGTGACGAGGTGGCGGAGTTCACGCCACCCTTTCGGATCGCGCGTATCGACCAGCGCGCGTACGCCGTGCTGCCCCAGCGCCAGCAGGGATTGCGTGGTACGAGCCTCGTACGACGTGAGGAGCGCGACCGCGGGGACACGCGGAAATTCTCGCACCAGTCTCGCAACGCTGGGCGCATCCTGGGCCTGATAGCGGGCCACGGAGACCAGCACCGCCGACACGGCACGTGTGCGCAGATCGGTCATGAGATCATCGACGCATTCCCGATGGAGTGTGACATAGCATCCCTGCCCAGCCGCATCAACGCGTTGCTGTTCGGTAGGTGTGAGAAAGGTGGCGACGGCCGTCTTGCTACCCGGCCTGCCGACGACGGCCGCTGTTCGATAGTGCAACGAATCGCGTGACATGATTCCTCTGCAGAGATCGGCGCTCCTCTGGTGCGCGACAGCGGAAGTGCTGTGAACGCGGTCGAGGCGCGATACGTGTGTGTTGCTGGTGCTGCGATCGCGTATGAGTGCCGAACGCACTGTGATGGTAGGGTGTCGCCATCAGCGTACCGTCAGTGCGATGCAAGGTTTTGGCGTGGGCATTGTCATTGCTGTTGGGAACACCGCGTGGTGGCGATAGATTACGTCACGGGAAGTCGTTGGCCGGACGGTCGCGATGTTTGGCGCGTATGCGCTGAGCACCGAGGAAAGTCCGGGCTCCATAGGGCAGGTTGCCAGGTAACGCCTGGGCACATGCGGCGCGAGCTTCGTGTGACGGACAGTGCAACAGAAAGCAAACCGCCGCGGCGAGGCGACCAGCCGAACTGCGGTAAGGGTGAAAGGGTGGGGTAAGAGCCCACCGCGTCATCGGTAACGATGATGGCTCGGTAAACCCCAGCCGGAGCAAGGTCAAATAAGCGGCGAGAGACGGCCCGTCTCGACCACGGTGTTTTCGGACACCGAGCCGTGGGTAGACTGCTGGAGCGTTCGGGTGACTGAACGCCGAGAGGAATGACCGTCCGGTACATGCGCACGTTCCTGTGCGTCTGTGCTGACAGAACCCGGCTTACAGGTCAGCGACTTCCCCCCCATGTGTATGAACAACCGATTGATGCTGTCTCAGAAAATTCGGGTGTGCCGGCCCCGGAGGCGCATGCGGTGCCTTCCGCCCCTGATCAGCACGTTGCTGTGGGCCATGTCCTGTGCCCCGACGATCATCGCGACACCGCCGGCTGTTCCGCGACCAACACCCGTGCCGGTCCCGACGGCACCGGTCGACGTGTCACCAGTGCGTTACGCGATTCCGTCGGTGGTGACTGACACGCGCTATCGTCTGGAAAGTGTCGCGGCGTTCGAGCGCGACAGCGCGGGTCGTCGGGATACGCAACACCAGACCGGTCGTGCCGACGTGACGGTGAGGATGCGACGCAGCGCGAACGGCGCTTTGGCCGCGACCGGTCGGATATCGGGATATGCTGTTCAATCATCCCTGTCAACCGTTCCCATTGCCATCGACTCGCTGCGCTTTGAAGCGGTGCTCGACGGCACGGCATTGCGCGTGGTTTTGCAGCCACCTCTGGCCAACGAATGTGATCGGCCGGAAACTGGAGCGCTCGCGCTTGTCCGCAATCTGTTGATCCGCGTTCCGGCGACAATCGCTGTTGGCGAGAGCTGGCGCGATAGCACCGTGAGCGTCGTGTGTCGATCCAGCGTCCCGTTGATCTTTCGAAACACCAACACCTACACGGTGGTCGACGCCGAACGTGGGCGCGACGGAATGGAACTGATGATCCGTCGCACGACGCTCTCGCGTGTGGAAGGGAAAACCGCTACCGCTTGGCGCTCAATCGAGGTATCCGGCGTTGGCAGCTCCACCCTGGACGCTCGGCTCTCGGTCTTCAGCGGTGCCGTACAACGGATCCAGGAGAGCTCAACATTGACGCTGACGGTGAGTGACAAGAGCACGCCCACCCTCGTTCGTACCCAACAGGTCACGCAGCGCGTGATGCTTACTGGCCGCCTTCACGACCAGTAGCGCCACGCCACGCGGGATGAGCGCATCACCGGATGGGCACGTCGCCGGGCGGCCCTCTCAGTCCATCAGGCGCAGCGGCATGACGAGGCAGAGGTACTTCGCTGGATCATCCCACCCTTCAGGCTCGATCGTGGCTGCGCGCTCAGGTGCTTTGAATGTGAGTCGCACCTGTTCGGTCGGCATGAATCTCAATATCTCGAGCAGGTACGTGGCATTGAACCCGATGTCGAGTTGATCGCCGTCGTATTGCACGGGAAGTTCGTCTTGTGCTTCCCCAAGGTCAGGGGTCGTGACGCTGAACTTCAACATGCCGGTGTTGAACGACATCTTGATGCGGTGCGTCTGGTCTGACGCAATCACCGACATGCGCTTGAGGGCGCTTGTCAGCGCGGCTTTGTCGGCCAGGCAGTAGCGATCGTTGTCTTTCGGGATGACCTGCTCGTAGTTGGGATACGGGCCTTCCACGAGGCGGGTAAAGACTGACGTGAACGGCGATCGAAAGCCGAGGTGATTGTCGCCGCGGGCGATCTCGAGTTCTTCTTCCGCAGGAAAAAGTCGTCGGATCTGATCAAGGGCTTTCGGCGGAATGATGAGGTCTCCCGCCGGCGCAGTACTGGATTCGACGGGCACTTCCATCTTCGCCAGCCGGTGACCGTTCGTGGCGACCATGCGCATCCTGTCGTCGCGCAATTCCCACAACACCCCATTGAGAATCGGTCGCGACTCTTCCGTGCTGACGGCAAAGGCCGTGTGTGAAATCAGCTTCTGCAGTTCACCAGACTTCACGCGCCACGAGTCGTTGAATCGCACGGTCGGGAACGTTGGGAACTCATCGCGCGGCAAACCGAGCAATTTGAATTTCGACCGTCCGCATTCGATCGTGACGCGCTGCTCACCGCTGGCCGAAATCTTCACCGGTGATGGTGGCAGCTCGCGAGCGATCTCACCCAGCTTCTTGGCGGGAATCGTGATCGACCCTGCTGACTCCACGTCAGCGACAACTTCTGTGCTGACCGCAATATCGAGATCGGTAGCGGACAGACGAATCCCACGCTCGGTCGTTTCGACGAGCAGGTTTGCCAGCACCGGCAATGTGGTCTTGGCTGGTACCGCAGCGGTAACGGCCTGAAGACCCTCTTGCAGCTTTTCGCGAGATATGGTGAAACGCATGCCCGGAGTGTGGAAGGACTGCCAAAGCCTACTGTTGTTGTTCTTTTAAAAGAAAAACTAGTAGTAGTAGCAGAGGATGTGGGCGTGTCGACAGACGCCATAAGCTACGTACCGCGAACGACTTTCGCCACCGTTCCTGATGTGCATTCGATGTCGAGACGTACCAGAAGTCCGCACGCGTCCACGTGGGCCTCTGCCGTTCTGTGGAGCGCCGTGGATCAAATGGGGATTCAGGTGCCCATGAGGCCGGTTGTCCTCAGGGTTTCCAACATGGTACGGACCTTCAGCACGCGATCGGCGAAGCCGGGTTCCTTGCCCATATCTTCCGCCACCCGATCCAGTGAATGAATAACGGTGGAGTGATCGCGCCCCCCGAAGGCGTTGCCGATCTCCACGAGCTGGAGTGCGAGCAGCTCTCGGCAGAGATACATGGCGACTTGACGCGGCGTGGTGAGCTGCTTGGTGCGGGTTTTCGAGCGCAGGCCTTCCGTCGTCACGCCCCATTCTCGGGAGACGACCTGCTGAATGGTCGCGACGGTGATGGTTGTGGGCGCCGCGTCGGCCAAATCCGATGAAGTACTGCCGCGCAGTTTGTCGCGCAGCGCCTCCCGCGCCAGATCGACGGAGATATCGCGATGCTTGAATGACGCGTAGGCTAGCAGTTTGATGATGGAGCCTTCAAGCTCGCGCACCGAGGATTTGACGTGCTGGGCAATGAACTCGATGACCTCGTCGGGGATGGTGAGTTCAAGGTGATCAAGGCTGGCCTTTTTCCGCAGAATGGCGCTTCGGTGTTCGAAGTCGGGGGCGTCGATATTGGCCACCATCCCCCACTCGAAGCGTGAGACGAGGCGCGCTTCGAGTCCGGGAATGTCTTTTGGCGGCCGGTCCGAGGTGAGGACGACCTGTCGTCCCGCCTCATAGATGGCGTTGAATGTGTGGAAGAACTCTTCCTGGGTGCCCTCTTTGCCTTTCAGGAACTGGACGTCGTCCACCAAGAGCAGGTCGATTTCGCGAAACCGCCGACGGAAGTCACCCATCTGACCGTCTTTGATTGCGGTGACGAACTCGTTGGTGAACTGTTCGGTCCCGACGAAGGCGAGGCGGAGGGAGGGGGTGCGTCTGAGCATTTCATGCGCGATGCTTTGCATGAGATGCGTTTTGCCGAGTCCGGTGTCGCCGTAGAGGAAGAGCGGGTTGTAGACTTTTCCCGGGGACATGGCGGCGGCTTGCGCGGCGGCGGCGGCGACGTCGTTGGACTTGCCTATGACAAAGCGATCGAACGTGTATGACGGGTTCAGTGGCGTCGACATGCGCGACGACTGCTGCGATAGTGGCGCAACAGCAGGGGTAGACGGCGCTTGAACGAACATGTCCATCTGCACCCGTGTGACCCGCTCTTCATGTACCCGAAATCGAACCTTGAGCGGGTGTCCGAGCGCCACGGGTGCAAACCCGGTGAGCAGATCGGCGTGTTTGGACTCGTTCCAATCGGCCGAAAACTGGTCGGGCGATCCGATCATGAGGGTGTCGCCCTCGACGGCTAACGCCTCGGTGGGCTCAAGCCAGGTGCGGTAGGTCTGTTCTGGGAGGGCTTGCCGAGCGCGTTGGCGAAGACGGTCCCAGAGTTCAGCTGGCGAAAGCGACATCAGCGGGGGCGAGGGGCGGAGAAGACGGCGGGGGGCGAAGCTATCCCCGGACGTGTGGATAAGTCAATTGCGTGACGCGTCTTTGCGATACGTGAGTGCAAACAAGTGTTCACAGATCTTCACCGACGTCCCTCCTCACCTTGACCGAAAGCCATGACACAGCATATGTTACGAGGCTATCCCTCACAGCGCACGCGCCACCGCGTCCGTCCGTTGTCGGGAAGCCTCGCCGCCCCCTTTTTTGCGGCCATTCACGTCGCATCGCGCGCACCGTCTTCGTACTCAGAGAGTCACCATGGGCAAGCCCACATATCGTCCTCGTAATACGCGTCGTATCCGCAAGCACGGCTTCATGGCCCGTATGGAAACGAAGTGGGGCCGCGCGGTCCTCAGCCGTCGTCGCCGGAAGGGCCGCAAGCAGATCTCGGTGCGGTTGCCGTCGAAGTACGCTGGCGCCTGATTCTGCGTCCTCGCCGCGCGACGATGTGCGCGGCGAATCGAGAGCGTTTCCTCGCGGTCAACGACTGACGCGTGGCGACGATCTCGCGCAGGTTCGACTCGAAGGGAAGCGCGTGCGCACCGCCTCGATGGACGTGCGTGCGATCGCTTCCCTTTCTGCGTCAGTCCGCGTGGGCTTTGTCGTTCCCCGCTACAAGCAGTCCGCCGTCGCGCGCAACAAACTGAAGCGTCGATTGCGGGAAGTGGTGCGGATCGAGTGGCTGCCTGTGTTGCCGCCAATGGACGTCGTCGTGCGGGTCATTCCGCCGGCGTACCAGCGTGACTTCGACGCGCTGCGCGCTGAGCTGTTGCAAGCGCGCGAGCGTTTGGGCCGATTGGCGCTGCCACCGCGCGTCCTGACACCCGCCACAGATTCCGCCGTATAGCTGACATGGCGGACTCGGTGGTTGCCAGGCTTCCGCGGACCATGCTTGTCTGGGCGGTGCGTGGGTATCAGCTGGTCCTTTCACCCATCTTTGGCGGCGCGTGCCGCTATTATCCTTCGTGTTCTGCATACGCGATCGAGGCGCTCGAGCGTCACGGCGCGATGCGCGGAGGATGGCTGGCGCTGCGACGGATCGCGCGCTGCCATCCGTTCCGGCCCGGGGGCTTCGACCCGGTCCCTTGAGGCTGACCTCGACCTGATTATGGAACCTCGCCGTATTGCTCTCGCTGTCGTCCTCATGGCGGCCGTCCTCATCGTCTCGCAGTTTTTGTTTCCGCCGACACCCGCGCAACGGGCGGCGACGCTCGCTGCGGCAGACTCGACCCGAGCGTCCGCGGTATCGCGTGACACGGGCACTCCCGTATCGCCCGCAGCAGCAGCCCCGCTGGCCCCATCCGCTCCCTCGGCGTCGGCGATCGCGGCACCGCCGGACAGCGCACCCGTGCGGGCCATCGATACCACCGCCACCACGACCTCGCGCGCCGTGTATCGCACCACCAATCGCGGCGCGGCACTGATTGGGGCGCAGATGGTGCAATACCCTACGCTCAAAGATCGCGGCAAGACCAAGGGCGATCCCGTCGAATTGGCGCTAGCGGGTGATCCACTTTTGTCGTTTCGGCTGGTGGTACCGGGTGACACCGTGCGTCTGGATCGTGCGGTCTTCACCTCTGCACGCAGCGAGGAAGCGGGGAACACCATTGTGCGCTACGACGCCACGGTCGCGACGCATGCCGTCTCGATCGTCTACACGTTTCTTCCCGACAGCTTTCGGGTGAATGTGGCGGCGCAGCTGACGAACGTCCCAACCAATGCGTATCTGCTCGTGGATCTGCCGCCGGCGTTTCGATCGTCCGAGGCAGACACCACCGAAGATCACAATCACTTGGCGTACGCATACAAGCCGGATCAGCAGAATGCGAAGGGGATCACCTTCAGTTCGCTCGATCCTGGCGAGCGGGAAATTGCCGCAGGTCCACTCACGTGGGCCGTCGCCAAAAGCAAGTACTTCCTGGTGGGTGTGCTGACTCCGAAAGGGCAGCCCGGTTTTGCCGAGCTCGATGCGATGGGCGGAACGCGCAGCGCCAAGCAAGCGACGAGAGCGCAGGCGACCATCGTCATGCCACTCGCCAATGGTGCGACCTCGTTCGAAGTCTACGCCGGCCCACAAGAATTCAAGCGGTTGGTCGCGATGGGGCGCGAGTTTGAGACCTCGAATCCCTATGGTGGGTTCCTTCAGGGGTTGGTGCAGCCGTTTGCCACCATTGTCATCCGCCTGTTGCTGTGGATGAAGGCGTCGCTGGGGCTTTCGTACGGGTGGATCCTGGTTCTTTTTGGCATCGCCGTGCGCATCATCCTGTGGCCCCTGAACCAGAAGGCTATGCGCAGCTCGATGGCGATGCAGCGGCTGCAGCCCGAGATGCAGGCTATCCAGACCAAGTTCAAGGGCGATCCGCAGAAGCTGCAATCCGAGATGATGCAGCTGTATAAAGAGCACGGCATGAGTCCCTTCAGCTCGCTGACGGGGTGCCTGCCCATGCTGATTCCCTTGCCGATATTTTTCGCGCTTTTCTTCGTGTTTCAAAACACGATCGAATTTCGCGGCGTCTCGTTCTTGTGGCTGCCCGATATCTCGGTCAAGGATCCGATCTTCGTGTTGCCCGTTCTGGTCGCCGCGACCGCGATGATCCTCTCCTTCATCGGTATGAAAGGCGTCAAGGCGAACGAGCAACAGAAGATGATGATGTACATCATGCCGGCCATGATGCTGTTCATCTTCTTCGGCATGGCCTCAGGCCTCAACCTGTACTATCTCGTGCAGAATCTGGCATCGTTGCCGCAGCAGTGGCTGATCGCTCGGGAACGTGGAAAGTCGACGCCGTTGGTGCGAGGCTAGTTCAGGGCACAGCGGCGTCATGTCCGCTCTCGCCTGGCGACGGGTTCAGCATGCGTGAGCCCGGCGAGCGTGGCGCCAGCGCGCACCTGTTGGCCGGTGGTGGCGATACGATCGTGGCACTCGCATCGCCCGAGGGCCGTGGTGCACTGGCACTGGTTCGAATGACCGGACCGCACGCCATCGCCATCGCCCGCGCGCTCGGCGCGCCTGCGGCAACGCCGCGGACCGTGCGACGCGTGCACCTGCGACACCCCGCGACGGGCCTTGGCCTGGACGAAGCCGTGGTGACGACCTTTGTCGGACCGCATTCGTTCACCGGCGAGGACGTCGTCGAGATGACCACGCACGGCGGGCGCATGGTGCCCGCGCAGGTGGTCGCCGCATGCGTGAACGCCGGGGCCAGACTCGCGCTGCCGGGTGAGTTCACACGCCGAGCGGTCCTGAATGGCAAGATGGATATTGTGCAGGCAGAGGCCGTCGCGGATTTAATCGACGCGCGCACCACCGCGATGCAGCAACAGGCCCTCTCTCAGCTGGACGGCGGGCTGTCTCGTCGGTTGCTCGCCTTGCGTGACGACGTGATCCACCTCGAGGCGCTGATTGCGTACGACATCGACTTCCCAGAAGAAGACGACGGCCCGATCGCGCCGGCGCGCATACACTCGGCGGCTGGCGCATTGCTGGACGCGCTGGACGCGCTGCTCGCGACCGCTCCGCGCGCCGCGATGCTGCGGGACGGCGTGTTGGTCGTGATCGCCGGGCCACCGAATGCGGGAAAGTCCTCCCTGTTCAACGCGCTCCTGGGCCACAGCCGTGCGCTGGTCACGCCACTCGCCGGCACGACGCGGGATGCCATTGATGCGCTCCTGGATCGTGCGCCCGTACCGCTTCGCTTAGTGGACACGGCGGGCCTGCGTGAGACCACGGACGCGCTCGAGCGGCTTGGCATCGAAGTGAGCGCCCGCTTTCTGGCCGACGCGCAGATCGTCTTTGCGTGCGGAGCGTCACCGGAGACGATCCTACTTGCTTGTGATGCCGTATCGCGCCACTCCACGGCCACTATCGTGCCGGTATTCACCAAAGCCGACACCCTGAGCGCAGATGCGGAACGCAACCCACGGTGGAGCTACGTGAGTGCGGAAACGGGAGAGGGACTCGCGACGTTGTTGTCGCGCGCGGATCAGGTGATCGCGACGCTCCCAACGGCTCCGGGAGACGGTGTCATGATTACCCGCGAACGGCATCAGCGCGGACTGCGAGAGGCCCGCGACGAGGTCGCGATGTTTCTCGACGGCTGGCGCTCTGGAGCGTTGCCGGCGCCCGTAGCCGCCTCGCACTTGCTCAGCGCGCGCGAGGCCCTGTCTGAGCTGGTGGGATCGATCTCGATCGACGACGTGCTTGACCGCGTCTTTGCCGATTTCTGCATCGGCAAGTAGCGGAAGCGGGCTCGCGAAGCCCGCCACCGTAGAAGGCCTTCGAGGCCCTTAGCTGATGCCGATCATGCGTGCACGATCCATCGCCACCGGCTGCGCCGCAATGGCGAGTTCGTGTGCGCTGGCCCGTACAGCCCACGGAAACCCGCGCGCCTGCACGGCGGGTTCGACCATGCGTGCGCCGAGAAAATACCCCGCACGCTCAGGCAAGACGACGCGTTCAACGGTTCGTGCTTCGTCACTGATGCCACCGCACAGGTACCGCAGTCGCAGACCCAGCGCGCAACGTTCGAAGTCGGCACTGGCGGCGCGCTGCAACGACGGCTCAAGCTCGCGCACGCGTGCATACTGGCGACGAGCGAACCCGAAATACTCCCACGCGGCGTGCCCGGGCGAAATGGCGCGCGAGACCTGCACGGCCAGCCCTTCGTTGACCAGCAGTTCGCGCAGCGTGGCGTGACGACCGGTTTCCCAATACGAATAATGGCCGCCCGCTTCGGCGATCAGATGCCGCATCTCACTGCGCGAGGACGGTGAGGTATACCGCACGACATGCGCGATTTCGTGTGCCAGCCAGAGGGGGATCAGCTCGGGATCGAGCCCGAGGCCCTGTGTATCAGGGTTGGCGACGCTGGTGAAATGTTCGAGACAGACGAAGGCGATACCGCGGCCATTGACCACCAGCTCTCCGGCATTGGCCCCGCCAACACCGACCATGATCACCACATCAAACTCAACGTCGGGCTGCAGCAGCTCGCGGACCTGCTGCTCCGCATACCGCGCGAGCGCTTCCACGTCGGTGTGCACAAGCAGGGCATGGAGATCTTCGCGATCGGCACTCACCGTTGCACGCACCACCTCTTCGAAATGGGGCCCTGACGGCTCGAGAACATAGTTCTCCCAGTAGGCCGTCAACAGATCGCGATGGCGTTCGAAATATGCGTAATACGCCGCTTCACGATCATCGGCGCTGAGTACGGCTAGAAAATCAGGGAGCAGGTTGATCAACATCAACAACCCAGGGCACGGGAATTCGGCGCGATCGTGGTGGAACCGATGAGGCCGAGCAAAATTGGCATCGCATAACGAAACGCGAAGAACGCGACGCGGCAAGATACCTCGCGCGGGAAGGTGGTTCAACTCCTGCGCGCATGGTGCCGACACTTTACGGTGTGGACCCGTCCCCCTGATGGGCTCCTCGGGTCCGACGGCCAAGAAAACCATGACAACGCTGAATCTGATTGAACTGACGTGTCCCGTCTGCGCAAACGACTTTCGTTCACAAACGGTGGTCGCCACCAACGGGTACGGGGGCAAGCGGACGGATTTTCACGAGCGCGCGGCGGGCATGCAGCCGCTGCCCTACTTCGTGCATCTCTGCGCACACTGCGGCTACGCGGGCGTGGAGCGTGACTTCGCCGACGCGGCGGAGCCGACAGAGGCGTTGCGCGAATTCGTGTTCACCGAGTTGGCACCGTCGCTCCGACGCGACGTACCGGCGGGCTCACTGAAGTATGAGCACGCCGCCAAGGTGGCCGCATGGCAAGGCAACGATCCGCGCTATCTGGCCGATTTGTATCTGCGCGCCGCGTGGTGTGCGGTCGATGAGCTGGATCACGAGGCGGAACGCTACTTTCGACGACATGCGGCATGGCGCTTCGCGGATGCGTTGGATACGTACGATGGTGTCCCCGCCGAGGAGCGTGCGGTGTTGACGTATCTGGTGGGCGAATTGTGGCGGCGCGTTGGTGATCAGGGGCAGGCGGCGCACTGGCTTGGCAAGGTCGCCGCTGAGGTGACCGACGAGGATGCGCAGTCGTGGGTGATGGACGCGGCCGTGCAGCAGCAGCGGGCGCCGCGGGAGTGGTTTTGAAGTGCGGGAATAACTGCGGGTGGGACTGATTAACTGCGGGTGGGGGTTGGACTGATTTACTGCGGGTGGGGGCTGGACAGATTTACTGCGGGTGGGGGTGGGACAGATTTACTGCGGGGGTTATCGGGTTCCGAAGAGGCGATCGCCGGCGTCGCCTAGGCCTGGCAGGATGTAGCCGTGCTCATTCAGCTCCCGATCGAGACTTGCGGCGAGGACGGATACATCGGGGTGTTCGCGTGCCAGTCGTGCGACGCCCTCGGGGGCGGCGACGAGGCAGAGGAAACGGATGCGCGTGGCACCGGCGCGCTTGAGTGAAGAGACCGCGGCGGCGGCGCTGCCGCCGGTGGCGAGCATGGGGTCGAGCAGCAGGAAATCGCGTTCGCTCGCGTCGCCGGGCACCTTGAAGTAATAGTCGACTGGCTCGAGGGTGTCGTGATCGCGATAGAGGCCGATGTGGCCAACGCGCGCGGAGGGCATCAGCCGAAGAATCCCCTCGACCATGCCCAGACCTGCGCGCAGGATCGGGACGAGGGTGAGTTTCTTGCCGCGTACCGACCATCCGGTGGCCGTTTCCAGCGGCGTCTCCACGGTGATCGGATCGAGTGCGAGATCGCGGGTTGCTTCATACGCCATCAGCATCGCAATTTCGTCAACTAACTCCTTGAACTGCTTGGTCGAGGTTGCGCGATCTCGGAGCAGGGTGATCTTGTGTTGCACGAGCGGGTGCTGAATAACGGACAGCGTGGGAAAGAGGGACGTCATAGGCAGACACCGCGTGGTAGCAAGAAATGGACTCCGAACCCCAGCGAAAGTAGCGCGCGGCCAGTGGCTCACGCTACCGTACGTGCGTTAACTTTTTTCAATGGCGAATCCACTGCAGCGTGTCTGTGTCTATTGTGCCTCAAACGAGGGGGCGCGACCGGAGTATCTCGCAGCCGCTCGTGAGATCGGCACGCTCATTGCCCAGCAGGGAAGCGCGCTCGTGTTTGGCGGCGGGCGGGTTGGTCTCATGGGCGCGATGGCCGACGCGGCGCTCGCCGCCGGCGGCGAAGTCATCGGGGTCATGCCGCACGGATTGGTCGAACGCGAGGTGGCGCACCGCGGGCTCACGGCGCTGCACGTCGTAGACTCGATGCATGAGCGCAAGGCACTGCTCTCCGACATGGCGGATGCGTTCATCACATTGCCCGGTGGCCTGGGCACGCTCGAGGAGCTTTTTGAGACGTGGACATGGGCGCAGCTAGGTGTGCATCAGAAGCCGATTGGGCTGCTGAATGTAGCGGGCTATTTCGGGCCCTTGATCGAGATGCTGGCGCACGCCGAGGGTGAGGGGTTTTTGCGCGGCACCCCGCGGGACGGGCTGGTGATCGAGACTGACGCCGCGCGGCTCCTTGAGCGATTGCGCACGTGCGAACCACCCGCGGTTCGCCGTTGGCTTCGGCAGGCTGATACCTAGCGCATGACGTTGCATCCGCATGAGCAGGGTCTCGAGGAGAGGCGATTTCGTGCGATGTTCGACATCACGGATCAATTGCAAATGCTGCTCAGCCGCGAGGGCCGCGTGCTCGAGGCGAATCGTGCGATGACGGCCGTGACGGGACAACCGGTGGAGCAATTGCGCACCATGGCCTTTAGCGCGCTTCCGGGGTGGCCGACCGACGAGTGTACTCGCGTGCTGCTCCAAGAGCGTGTGGAGCGCACCGCGCGCGGCGAGAGTCATCGGTTCGAGCTGATGCTGTGGGCCGAGAGCGAGCGCCCCGTGTACGTGGAGCTCTCGCTCAAGCCGATGGTTGACGACAGCGGACGGGTGACGCAGTTGTATGTCGACGGCCGCGACGTGACCGAGCGCAGACGAGCGGAGGCGTCGTTGCGAGAGATCGCCGCCCTGTCGACGATGGGACTCCTGGCGGCGCGCGTTGCGCACGAAATCAATAACCCGCTCGCGGGAATTCAGAACGCCTTTCTGTTGGTGCGCGACGCGATCCCGACTGACCATCCGCACCACCGGTTTGTCGGCGCGATCGAGCGAGAAATCGTGCGCATCGCCGCCGTCACGCGCCAGCTGTACGAAACGTACCGGCCCGATCAGGCGTTGGCCGACAGCACGTCGGTGCTGGTCGCCGTCAACGACGCCGTCGTGTTCCTGGAGCAGGTCAACCGAGCCCGTCAGGTCCGTCTCGAAACGGACGTCACCGCCGCACCGTCGGTTGTCCCGGTCCCTGACGCGCTCTTTCGGCAAACCCTCTACAATCTGGTGCAGAATGCAATTGACGCGACCCCGAACGGCAGCTCGGTCCGCTTGATCGTGGCGCGCGAGGACGAGTGGTGTGTTGTCCGAGTGCAGGACGAAGGTCCCGGCATTCCAGCGGACGCACGCGCGAGAATCTTTGACCCGTTTTTCAGTTCCAAGGACCGCTCGGTGAAGACCGGCGGTATGGGCCTTGGGTTGTCCCTCGTTTCACAGTCCGTCACCGCCGTGGGTGGTGACATTGAGGTATGTTCTCGCCTGAGTGGAGGGACTGAATTTCGTGTGCGTCTACCGATGACCCCTATCAAGTTGGGAGTATTGTGATGACCAGAGGACGAATCTTGGTTGCTGATGATGAGACGACGTTTCGCACGTCCACGGCCGAGTTGCTGCGGCGGGAGGGTTACGACGTGGATACGACGGACAATGCTGTTGACGCGCTGTCGGCGGTCACCGGGCAGTCGTATGACTTGATGATTACCGACCTCGAAATGCCAGGGAATACCGATCTGGATCTGGTCCAACAGGTAGTGCATATCGGGGGCGGTCTTCCCGTGATCATCGTCACGGGGTATCCGTCCGTGCGGACGTCGTTGGCCTGCATCGAGCTCCCGGTTGCCGCGTACCTGGTGAAACCGGTGGACTTTCCGGGCCTTTTGAAGCGGGTGTCGGCCGCCGTCGCGCGTTTTCGCAGCTTTCAGAGCATGCAACGCGCTGAGTCGCGCCTACGCCTGTACCGAGAAGAGTACAACGCGTTGGCACAAACGCCGCCGCGAGACCCGCGGAGTAGCGTCGACTCGTTTCTGGCCCTGACGCTGCGCAACGTGCTGGGGTCGATCACCGATCTCGAGCAGCTCGGTCGCGCCCTCGCGTCGGCAAATGAATCCCCGTCGCATGCCTGCCAGCTGATCAACTGCCCGCGCGGCACACAGCTGCAACAGGCGGTCGAAGACACGATTTCGCTGCTCGAGGAAACAAAAGGGGCCTTCAAGTCTAAAGCATTAGGTGATCTCCGTCGAAGGCTGGAACTATTGGTGGAGCATGTGTAAAAGGCGGGGTGTAATGCGTTTTTCATGCGGCCTCCCTTGCGGGATCGGTAGCGTGGCGGTTATCCGATAGAAGGTGGGCGCGGAGGGTGTAGCGCCGAACGGTTCATCGCACGTGCTGGGACAGATAGAGACCGACTTGTCGGTCGACCTTAACGACCGAGGCACCGGCCTCGGCAGTTGAAGGCGCGCAGATCTCCCGAAAGGGCGACGGCGCGCCTTTTTGCTTTCACGGAGCGACATGCGGGCCGAACACATTCCAGTACTCGCCAGCCATTTTCGGGCGCTTGCCGAACCCGCGCGTTTACGCTTGCTCGCCGCCCTTCGCACGGGGGAAATGGCAGTCAGCGAGTTGGTGACCGCAACGGGACTGGGGCAGGCGAACGCGTCCAAACACCTGAATCTGCTCTATCAGGCGGGCTTCGTGACGCGACGCAAGGAAGGGCTCTTTGTCTACTACGCACTGAATGATCGGGACATAATGAAACTGTGCGAAATAATGAGTGGCCGTATTGAGTCGACTGGAACTCGGCGGCGGAAAAAGCTGGGCGCCTGACGTCGGAGATCGTACCTTTGAGGAGCACCCACGTCCCAACTCCTCTCTCCGGCAAGCAGCCTTCCAGGCCCTCATGCACATCGAGTTCAGCGGCGCCGCTCGTGAAGTGACCGGATCCTGCCACATTCTGCGCGTGGGAAAGCGCACGGTGCTGCTGGACTGCGGCCTGTACCAAGGGCATCGCGCCGAGAGTCGCGAAAAGAATCTCCGTCTTCCGCTTCCCATCGAGGAGATCGACGCCGTGATCCTGTCGCACGCGCATATCGATCACGCCGGTCGATTGCCGTTCTTGGTGAATCGCGGATACAAGGGCACTATCTGGGCGACAGCGGCAACGCGCGATCTGTGTGCGATCATGCTTGCGGATTCGGCGAACATTCAAGAGAAGGACGCCGCGTTTCTGGAAAAACGCGGGCGTGAACATGCGGAGCCGCTCTACGGCCTTGTCGACGCGACGCACACGCAGGATCTGATGGTAGGGATGCCGTATCACAAATGGTTTGACGTCACCGACGGGGTGCGCGCGCTGTTTGTCGATGCGGGACACATCCTGGGCTCAGCATCGGTGGTGATCGAGATGCGTGAGGGCAATGAGACCCGGCGTCTGGTGTTCTCAGGCGACATTGGTCGTGACGGCCTTGCGATCATTCGTGACCCCGAACCACCTACCGGCGGGGCCGATGTGATCATCTGTGAATCGACGTACGGCAACCGCGATCACGAGTCGGTGGACGATGCGCGCGAGCATCTGGCGCGCGTGGTGCGCGAGACAGCGGCGCGCGGCGGTCGTGTGTTGATCCCGGCGTTCGCCGTTGGACGTACGCAGGAGCTGGTGTACGACCTGCACGGCCTGCAGCGCGAAGGGCGAATCCCCTCCATTCCTATTGCGATCGATTCCCCGTTGGCGATCAGCGCGACGGCCGTTTTTGCGATGCACCCTGAAACGTTTGATCAGAGTGAAGCGCTGGTACGACACGAAACGGATCTGTTCGATTTTCCGATGGTGACGTACACCCGTGAGGTGGAGGCATCGCGTGCGCTGAACACGCAGCGCGGTCCGATGATCATTATCGCGGCGTCGGGTATGGTGGAGTCGGGTCGCATTCTGCATCACCTGCGACACGGGGCCAGCGATCCGCGCAACACGGTGTTGATCGTTGGATTCCAAGCCGAGCATACACTGGGGCGCCGTATTGTGGAGAAGCGTCCGGTGATCAAGGTGTTTGGTGATGAGGTCGAGCTCAACGCGCAGGTCGAGGTGTTGAACGGGTATAGCGCGCACGGGGACCGCGCACAATTGCGTCAGTGGCTTGGTGAGGTGCGTAGCGGTGGCGTATCGAGTGGACGCGGATCACCGCGCGTCCACTTGGTGCATGGCGAACCCCCCGCGCAGGACGCGTTCATCGCCACGCTCCAAGGCGACGGGTTTACGGTGGACGCCCCAGCGCAGGGCGAACACCGGCCACTGTAATTACTATTGCCGCGTGCGATGTGACTAAGTTCCTGTGATGTCACGCCGCGCGCCGCGTCGGAAGAGACGCATTCTGGGTCGTTTGCTGGTGCTCGCCGTGACGGGGTGGCTTGCCTGTCTGGTGAGCATCATGGCGTGGTCGACGCGCAGCAGCACCGAGCAGGCCGATGCCATCGTGGTGCTGGGCGCCGCGCAGTATGGCGGGCGACCATCGCCGGTGTTGCGGGCGCGCTTGGATCACGCGGTGGCTCTCTGGCACGCGCACCGGGCGCCGCACATGGTGTTTACCGGCGGACGGCGCGACGGCGATTTGATCAGCGAAGCGGCGGCCGGTCGTCGGTTTGCGATGCGTCGCGGCGTGCCGGCGACGGCCATTCTTTTGGAATCGACGGGTCGCACGTCGCTGGAATCCATGAGCGGTGCGGACGACGTGTTACGTGCGCAGGGGAACGCGATCGGCGCGCCGATGTCGGCGCGGCCGCGCGTGTTGCTGGTCAGCGATCCCTTTCACATGCTGCGCCTAGACGTGCTGGCGCGATTGCACGGACTCACGCCGCTGCCATCACCCACGCGCACGAGCCCGATTTCGGCGAAGCGCGCGGTGGCGATGGAGTATGTGTTTCGTGAATCGATTGCGTTGCCGACGGATGTGGCGATGATGCTGTGGCGGCGGGTGCGGGACTAACGTCGACCGACATCATCTCGCGGAAAAAGTACAGGCACCGTGTGATGGACGCGGTGCCTGTACTCCCGAGCTCGCCCTGGCACGAGTAGCCACTGATGCGTTGGTGGAACGCCTAGCGTCGACGGAGCAGCGGGCCAGGGCGATCGAGGCCGGCACGAATACGCTCTTCCAGCGGAATGGGTGCGATATCGTTCTCGAGTGAGACACCGCCGCTCAATCCTCGGAACGCGGCGGCCGCTGCGGGCACCGTGTACGAATCCGCCGCCGTCAGCGCGACCGTCGTGAATCCAAGATCCTGAAGCGAACCGATCGTCATACGACTCAGCGGGTTGACGCCGAGGTTCACAAAGCCGGTCATCAGTTCATTGCGAAACACGGACTCGCGCCAGTGCCCATCTCGAGTACCAGCACCGCCGGTGTTTTCCACCGGTACCGGCCGGCCAGCATACGTCGCACCACCGATTGCGAGAAACTGCGCGAGTGTGGTCGGTCCGGTGAAGATCGGATCGGTTCCTCCTGCGTCGGTCAGCAGGCCTCGCGTTGACCAGAGCGTTCCGATGCCGATCACGTGTCCGATTTCGTGGATGATGACTGCATCAAGCAATCCGCGCGACTCAAGATCGGTCAGATCTGCGCTGTCAAACAACATCGTCCCGATCGCCGCAAGCCCGGTGCCGTGCAGTCGGCAGAGGTTGGCGTTGCCAAGCACGTTTCCAACGCCGTCGATCGGGCCGATATTGGCGAAGATGATCACGTTGGAGAACGTGGTATCGATCGCCGGTAGCCATGATCGGCCGCACCCGCCGACACTCAGGGCTTGTCGTGAGGTACCGCTGGTCGAGAGAATGACGTTTTGCCAGCGGGCAACCGCGCGCGCAAACGACTGTTGTTGCCCGACACTGGGAGTGCCGCCAACGTACCGCACTTGAATCGTGAACGATGACGTGACCAGTCGAGCGCCGAATGTTACGGACACGCCGGCGATGGAGGGGGCGATGGCCGTAAGTGTCGGGGTGGGTGCGTTGCCAACGACCCAGCTCCCAACGAACGCAATGCCCGTTGCGGGATCCGAGACGACCGTCCCATTGGTCACCGTTCCGGAGTTCGCGCCCGGAACAAAGTTCACGGTGACGTTCCCGACGGGATTACCGAATGCATCCACGACGCGCACGCCAGGTGCGACACCAACGGAAAAGCCTGCGACAACATCCTGCGCATCGCCAGCAAATTTCACGATATTCGAGGCAGGCCCCGCGAGCGCCGTCGCCGAAAACGACGCGGGTCCAACGCCTGACGCCGAGGCGCTGAGAAGCTGCTGCCCCACGCCCGTGCCAAGCTTCCACCCCCCCGCTGTCGCAACACCATTCTGATTCGTGACCTGCGCAGGCCCCTCAATCGTGCCGCCGCCGGTGGCGACCGAAAACGTCACCGCGACGCCCGGCACCACATTCCCAAAGAAATCCTCGGCGCGCACCGATGGTGGCTGCGGCACGTTGCTGTTCACCGTGGCTTGCTGGGTGGTTGCAGTGAGCCGAGTGAAGCCGGCCGCGGGCCCCGGTGCGGCCTGCGCGGTGAAGCTGATGGGCGAAAGGCCGTCCGCGGTGGCCGTTAACGTCTGCGTTCCCGCGATGGTCCCGAGTGTCCAGCCGCCAGACAATGCAATGCCGGCAGCGTCAGTGAACGTGGAATCCTTGGCCACACCGCCGCCGCTTCCCGCGGCTACGCGCCACAACACCCGCAGCCCCTGAATGCCCTTGCCTTTGGCATCGAGGATCTGCACTTGCGGCGCGACCGGCACATCGGTGGCGACCACACCGTTCAGCAGGATCGCCGCAGAACCGGACGGCTTGAACGTGGTGGGGACCTGCGGATCGTCACCGCATGCCTGAAGCAGGACGGCCGCTGCAACGCCGGTCAGCAGGCGCGGCACGTTACGGAGTCGGAGTAAACGAATCATTGCCGGGGCTCACAGAGAAAAGAAGGTGTGCTAGGGTTACCGCTTTGCTGCGTCCACTATCAATATTGTCTGATGCGCATCCCTGTCGAGAGCTACCGCCTCCCGAATGGCCTGCATGTGGTGCTTTCTGAAGATCACACAGCGCCCATCGTCGCGGTCAATCTGTGGTACCACGTCGGTTCGGCCAATGAACGGCTTGAGCGGACCGGTTTTGCCCACCTGTTTGAGCACATGCTCTTTCAGGGGTCGGAAAACGTCCAAGCGAATGAACACTTCGAACTGGTCCAGCGCGCCGGCGGCACGCTGAATGGGTCGACGTGGCTGGACCGCACCAACTACTACGAGACCGTCCCGTCCAACCAACTCGCGATCGCGTTGTGGCTGGAAGCGGACCGCATGGGCCGTTACCTGCCAGGATTAACACAGGAGAAGCTCGACACCCAACGCGACGTCGTCAAGAACGAACGGCGTTGGTCGGTCGACAATCAGCCCTATGGCACGTGGTGGGAAAAACTTCCGGCACTCTGTTTCCCCGAAGGCCACCCGTTCAACCACTCGCTGATCGGGTCAATGGAGCATCTCTCGGACGCGGCCTTGGGCGACGTGGCGGAGTTCTTCAGCACGTACTACACGCCGGACAATGCCGTGCTGACCGTGGCTGGTGATCTGGATCGCGAACAGACCGTGCGCTTGATCGAGGAGTACTTCGGTCCGATCGCGCCGGGTGGTCCGCGCCCGCCGCTGCGCGATATGACCGTCCCGGCTACCTTCGGGACAACACTGCGCGAAGTGGTCACCGATGCGATTGCCCTGCCGCGTGTGTTCGTAGCGTGCCGCACGCCAGTGTTTGGCAGCGACGGCTACTACGCCGCGAGCCTCGCGGCCGCCGTGCTGGGGCTGCGCACGGGCAGCCGCCTGGAGCAATCGTTGGTGCGCACACAACGCGTCGCGTCGTCGGCCAGCGCGTTCACCTATGACTTGGCGAAGGGCAGCGATTTGTTGATCGTCGACGCGACCGCGCACGGTGACGTGAGCGTGGAGCAATTGGAAGCGGCCGTGTTGGCCGAGTTGGATCGCATTTACCAGCACGGAGTGACGGATGCTGAAGTGGCCCGCGCTCGCGCCCTGATCGAGACGAGTTTTGTGATGAGTTTGCAATCTGCCGCAGAGCGCGCGGATCAACTGTCGCGGTTCGCGACGTACTTTGGCGACGCACAGTTGGCCAACGAACAGGTTGCCCGCTATCAGTCGGTCACGGCCGCTGACGTGTGTAAGCTGGCGCGCGAACGGCTTGGGCCGGACAATCGGGCCCTGCTGATCTACGTGCCCGCCCCCGATGATGAAGATGCTGATGCAGCGGCGTCGGCCAATGCGGCGGTCGTCGCGTGAGTGATTCACACGTGATCCCACCATCCGCCATGCCAGCATCCGCTATGCCAGCAGCGCCCGCGCGTCCGGGTGCCGGAACGCCTCGTCCGTATCGGTTTCCCAATTTCCAAACGCGGATTCTGTCCAACGGATTGCGCATCGTGGTGGCGCCAATTCACGCCTACCCCGTGGTCACCATTCTGGCGGTCGTGGAGGCGGGTGCCACACGTGACCCGCGCGACGTCGAGGGCGTCGCGCAACTTGCCACGCGCGCGCTCAACGAAGGCACGCGCACGATGAACTCGTTCGAGCTGGCGCAACGGCTGGAGATGCTGGGCAGCACGCTCGACACGGGCGCCGATTGGGATTCGGCCATTGTGCAACTCACGGCGCTTTCCTCACGCGTCGAAGATGGGTTTGCGGTGCTCGCGGAAGTCTTGCGCGAACCCGCTTTTCCCGAGCATGAACTGGAACGCATGCGTGCCGAGCGTTTGTCGGATCTGGCGCAGTTGCGGGCGGAGCCGCGCGGACTGGCAGACGTGTTCTTCTCGCGGCTGCTGTATGTGCCAGACTCGCGCTTCGCGCGCCTGGCTGGTGGCGATGAACAGAGCATCGCGCGTGTCACGCGCGACCGCGTGGTGGCCTATCATGAGTCGTTCTATCGTCCGAACGCCACGGCCCTGATGATCTCGGGTGACATCACCGTGGACGACGCGGTGCGATACGCCTCGCGAAGCCTTGGCGACTGGCAGGGCACGGCGCCTGAGGTGTCCGAACCGATCGATACGCAGCGCTTCGCCGATGCTCGCGTACACATTGTGCACAAAGCCGACGCGCCGCAGTCGGAGCTGCGTGTGGGGCACGTCGCGGTGCCGCGCCTGCACGAAGACTATTTCCCGCTCGTCGTGATGAATGCCATTCTCGGCGGCCTCTTTTCCTCGCGCCTCAATCTCAACCTGCGCGAAGAACACGCCTACACCTACGGCGCCCACTCGGCATTTGATTGGCGCCGTGCGGCGAGTCCGTTCGAGATTTCCACGGCGGTCGAGACAGCCGTCACCGCCGATGCCCTTCGTGAAATCGTCAGCGAGTTTGCGCGCATCCGCGAGGGCGTGGTGTCGAACGATGAGCTCACGCTCGCGACCAGCTATCTGATTGGGGTGTTTCCGATCCGCTTCGAGACCACGGCCGAAGTGGCGGGTGGACTGGCCAACGTGGAGATCTTCCGCCTGCCGACGAACTACTTCGACACGTATCGCGACCGCGTGGGGGCCGTCACCGTTGACGATGTGCTGCGCGTGGCGCGCATCCATCTGGACCCGTCGCGATTGCAAGTCGTTGTGGTTGGCGACGCGCGCGCCATCGAAGAACCCTTGGCGGCGCTTGGCGTTGGTCCCGTGACCGTGTACGATCCGTCTGATAGCGACACGCCTAGCGACACGCCGGCGTGATGTCGCTGGCACCACTCGCCGATCGATCGCTCTGACTTGTCCCTTATCCAGACCCCGTGCCTGCAAAGACGACGCGCAAACCTGCTGTAAAGAAGGCCGCAAAAAAGACACTCGCGAAGAAGGCTGCCGTCAAGAACCCCGTCTATGAGGTTCGTCGCTCTCGGATTCAAGGCCGCGGTGCCTTTGCCATTCGCCCCATTCGCAAAGGGCAGCGCGTCGACGAGTATATCGGACAGAAGATTTCGCACGAAGAGGCCGATCGTCGATACGATGACAATGATGGGCGTCATCACACGTTCCTGTTTGTGCTGGACAAAGACACCGTGCTGGATGCGCGATACGGCGGAACCGACACACGTTTTCTCAATCACTCATGCACGCCGAACTGCGAATCGGTGATCGAGAATGATCGCGTGTGGATCAAGGCCACGACGGCGATCAAGCCTGAGACGGAGCTGGTCTACGACTATCGCTTTGACTGGCAGGACGAGTTTGAGCCGGAGGACGTGCGCTACTACGCCTGTCGCTGCGGCACGCCGAAGTGTCGTGGCACGATCCTGATGGTGCCGCGCTATCTCAAGGCGACTGCGCGTGAGTGGCTGGCCGGCAATGATGTGCCCAAGCCGCGGAAGCCGCGGAAAAAGGCGCGCGCCGTGACCAAGACGGCGGCGGCCAAGAACAAAGCCACAAACAAGAACCGGAAGAAGGCCACGGCATGACGCAGCCGGGGAAGGTGTCGAGCACGCGCGCGTACAACGGACGGGTGATTTCGCTGGACGTTGACGAAGTGCGCTTTCCCGACGGGTCGATTGGCTCGCTGGAGATGATTCGGCATCCCGGCGCCAGCGCCGTCGTCCCGTTGCTCGACGCCGACGCCGACGACCCCACCGTCATTCTCATTCGCCAGTACCGGTACGCCGCCGACGGCTACCTCTATGAAATCCCGGCGGGCCGATTGGACGCCGGAGAAACCCCAATGGAATGCGCACATCGTGAGCTGGCCGAGGAAACCGGATACCGGGCCACGCGTGTCGAACAGCTGTTCACGATGTTCACGACCCCCGGCTTCACGGACGAGAAGATCCACCTGTTCCTGGCCACGGGGCTGACGATGGGCGAGTCGGCCCGCGAGGCGGACGAGTTCCTGGAGCTGGTGCCAACCAAGCTGTCCCGGGCGCTGTCCATGATTGAGCAGGGGGAGATCCAGGATGCCAAAACGGCCCTCGCATTGATGTACGCGGCAGGATTTCGCATCGGCTGAGCTCGCTTGAGATAGGGTACTGTCCACAAAAGGTGTCCCTTTTTCGAGAAACGAGATCCATTGTTGGTTGCCAGCCGTACAGGGTGACACAGCGCACGGAACTTGTAACTCTTTTGTCCGTATACATTTGGCGAAACGAGTTCCAAAAAGTTCCGTAGGGTTCCGCGCGGCACGCGCTGTGCTATGTACGGGGTGTGTCGCACGATGAGCTGCCGGAACGTCCGGTCGCCGTCGAGGTTACGCCGTGAGCCGTTGGTTCACGTCACTGCAGGAGGAGGGCTCTACTGATGGCACACGTCGCTCAAACACTCAAATCCCTTTCCCCGTCGCTGCCAGTGCGCGAACAGCTGCGCACGCTCGACGATGGCGAGGTGGTGTCGGCATTTCTTGCAGGCGAGGAGCGCGCGTTCGAAGAGCTCGTCGACCGCTATCAGAGTCGCCTGCTGAACTTCGTCTATCGCACGATCGGTGATCGCGACCGCGCCGAAGATCTGGTGCAGGAAGTGTTCATTCGCGTGTACCGGCACATCGGGCGCTTTGATCGCTCCAAGAAGTTCTCCACCTGGATCTACACCATCGCCTCGAATCTGGCCAAAAACGAGCTGCGCAACCGATCGCGCAATCCGCTGGTGCTGTTCCAGACCATCAAGGCCAAGTTTGAAGACGAAGAGCGCCCGCTGCAGTTCGAAGACGTGCATACGCGCCCGGACGACCTGTTCCGCAAGCGCCATCTGCGCGAGATGGTGGAGCAGTCGGTGTCGCAGCTGCCGTCACATCACCGCGAGGTGTTTGTACTGAGGGAGCTGGAAGGCAAGTCGTACGAGGAGATCGCCGAGATTACCGGCGTGAACCTGGGGACTGTGAAGTCCCGACTCAACCGGGCCCGGACAGCGTTCGCAGACATCATCGCGCCACTGGTTCGTTAACAGGCCTTCGCGCCTGAGCGGTCGCGCCCACCGCGTTCGCATCAAACCCCCCGCCGGGATTGCCTCGGCGGGGGGTTATGCGTATTCGTAGTATGCGCTGGCGCCCAAATGTTCGGAACCGGGTTTGGCGCGGCGGGTACCCTCCGCTGTCTGCCTGAACGAATCACCGATCGTGGTGACCTCCGAGGGCGTGTCTTCCTCGAACCGCAACCGATGCCGCAGTCGATGGGTCTGATGGACTGTCGTAGTTTCCGAAAGCATCACTTCGCGTATCTCGACGATACGTTGTCTGGTGATGACATGGCCGCGGCGCAGCGGCACATCCTGGCCTGTAATGGATGCGCGGCGCACGACACGTTGGTGCGCCGCTCGCTGATGATGGCGAAGAGCATGCCGATGATCGAACCGTCGGCCGCCTTTCAGCAAAAACTCAAGGCGCGGTTGGCGGAGTGTCGTGAGGAGCGTGCCGCGCTGCAGGCCGGCGCGGCGATGCCGACTTCGATGCCGATGTCTATGCCCCATGCGGTGGCGGCCAGCGCTCGCTTCAGCGACCATCGCGCCGGATGGTTCACGCCTCGTACGCTCGCCGCGATCGCGGCCAGCGCCGTGGTTGGCACGCTCGTCTGGCGGGGGACCGCGGAACAGACCGTGCCCGTGGTGGCGATGCAGCCGGTGATTGCCTCGGCGCCTGCCCGGCCGGAAGTGCGCTATGTGTCTCCGGCGTTGCTGCAGGCGATGGCCACCGGCAATCCTGTCTGGCCCGCGACGGTGGTGATTGAGGAAGCGTCGGCGAGCGGGTTGGTGAATGTGGGCTATTCGATGACGCAAGACGATCGATAGCGTTCGCGGGTGGCATTCGCGGGTAGCATTCGCTGGTAGCATTCGCCAATAGCGTCCGCGCGGTGGCCCGGCGCGATATCTTTCGCAGACCATGTCGCTGCCACCCTCGCTGTTCCCGTCGTTCACCGCTGTCTAGGCCATGCCTCGCGAAGCGTCACCCCTGCGCGTGGTTCAGGCGGCCGTGCAGTCGCGCACGTTTGCGCCGGTTTACTACCTGTTCGGCGACGACGACTATCTGAAGGACGCGTCGGTGAAGGACCTTTTGGACGCCGCGATCGATCCGTCCACGCGCGACTTCAACTGTGAGATTCGCCGCGGCAGCGACCTTGATGCCGAGGCCGTGAGCAGTTTGCTGGCCACGCCCCCAATGCTGGCCGAACGGCGGGCGGTGGTGATTCGCGATGTGACGACGTTGAAAAAGGCGGCGCGCGGACAGCTGGATCGATATCTCGCACGGCCGGCGAGCGATACGCTCGTACTTTTGACGAGCCCTGCAGGGACCAAGGCGGATCCGGCGTTGTTGCAGTCATCGACCGCCCTTGAGTTTGAGCCCTTGTCGCCCGAGCGCGTGCGGAAGTGGATTGCGCATCACGCGCAGACGGTGCTGAGCATGTCCATCGCTGACGATGCGGCGCAGCTGATGCAGCAGGCGGTTGGCAATGATCTGCAGCTGTTGGCCGCTGAGCTTGATAAGTGTGCGAGCTACGCGCTGGGCGTGCAGCACGGATCCGCAACAGCAATGATCGACGTAGACGCGGTCACGGCGGTGGTGGGTGTGCGGCGCGGCGAAACGACCAGTGATTTGTTGGACGCCGTGGCGCGCTACGATGCGTCGGCGGCAATCGCGTTGGTTGGTCATGTGTTGGGGCAACCCAAAGTCACCGGCGTGCAAATCGTGATGATGCTCAGCACGCAGGCGTTTGCGCTGTCGTTTGGACGCGCGCGTCGTGACGCGGGGGTGTCGACGAACATGCTGCCGAAGGAATACTTTGCGTTCTTGAAAGAAACGGGGGGCTATCCAGGACGACCATGGGGTGAGGCGGCGTCGGCGTGGACGAAGGTGACCGATCAATGGAGTGCGGCCGCGTGCGAACGCGCGCTGGCCCTGTTGCTGGATGCGGATATCGCGCTCAAGGAGACTACGGTGTCGACGGTTGAACAAACGCTGATGTCGTTGGTGTTGTCGTTGTGCGCGTTGCGTGGCCAGAAGCGGCGGGCGGCGTGACGCGCTGTCGCGTGATGCGTTGTCGCGTGATGCGCGCAGTGCGCGGGCTCGTGCAGCGCCGTGGTCTGACGCATCAGACCGTACTTGCCGCATTGATCGGCTTTTTGTGCGTCAGCCTTGGTGTCACGCGCGCGGATGCGCAGCTCTCAAGCGCGGTCTCGCAGGCGGTTGCGCGCGCGCGCGGGCTCCTGGACAATGGCAAGGGCGACAGTGCGCGCGTCGTGTTGGACTCACTGGTGACGCACGTCGAAGCGGGATCGGAAGATCTGGCAGAAGCGCTGTTTTGGCGTGCCGCACTGAGTGAGAACACCGGTGAGGCGGCGCGCGATTGGAAGCGCGTCGTGATTGATGTTCCGCTTTCGCCACGGGTGCCTGATGCGCTGCTGCGGCTTGGCGAACTGGACATGTTGCGCGGGCGGACGACGGAGGCGCGCGCGTATTTGACGCGGATTCTTCTGGACTACGCCGACGCGCCGCAGCGCGTGAAGGCCATGATCTGGATTGCGCGCAGTCACTTTGATGATCGCAACACGGTGAAGGCGTGCGAAGCGACAGACGCGCTGCGTGGAGAGAGCGTGCCGGAGGGGGAGCTGCAGCTGCAGGTTGGAGAACTGCAGGTTAGATGCAGGACTGCGGCAACGGCTACTGCGGGTGAGGGAACTGCTACTGCGGGTGAGGGACCTGCTACTGCGGGTGGGGGCACTGCTACTGCGGGTGGGGGTACTGCCAGTGCGGGTGGGGGCACTGCGGGGGCGGGCGAGGGCACTGCTACTGCGGGGGTGCGGTTCAGCGTGCAGTTGGCGGCGTACGATACGCGAGCGCAGGCGTCGGCATTGGTTGCTCGGTTGGCGAAGCGTGGGATCAAAGCGCGCGTGGATGGCGATCGCAGACCCTTCCGCGTACGTGTGGGGCGCTTTGAATCACGCGCCGATGCGGCGGCGATGTTGGCTCGACTCAAGAAGCAGGGACAGAAGGGGTTTATTGCGGAGTTGACACCATGAGCGGTGCGGCGACGCCGCTGATGCAGCAGTATCGGGAGATCAAGGCGCGACATCAGGATGCGATCTTGTTCTTTCGGATGGGCGACTTCTACGAAATGTTCTACGAGGACGCGGAGACGGCGTCGCGCGTGCTGGGGCTGACGCTGACAGCACGCAACAATGGTGGGGCGGCGGAAGTACCCTTGGCCGGAATTCCGGTGAAGGCGGCCGCGGAGTACTTGCGTCGACTGGTGGGGCAGGGATTTCGTGTGGCGGTGTGTGAGCAGGTTGAAGATCCCAAGCT
>JANOPS010000054.1:0-7177 GCA_031421995.1 Gemmatimonadaceae bacterium | reverse complement strand
AACACGCTCAGTTGGTATGCCTCATCGGCGATGCCGAATCCTGTGGCAAGCCCAGCGTGCTCAGCCGATGTCCGTAGCAGTTCGGCACAGAACGCATGCAAGGTGCCTCGGGTGATGTGGCCGGCTGCCTCGCCAAGCCGTGCGGACAGCCGGTGCGCAATCTCCCCGGCAGCCTTGTTGGTGAATGTGAAAGCGCAGATACGAGAGGGATCAACCCCGTAGTGCCCGATCAGATACCGGATACGCTCGGTGAGACAGAACGTCTTCCCCGCTCCGGGCCCGGCGAGCACCAAGAGTGCGCGCGGCTCCGCTTCGATCGCGCGCCGCTGCGACGCGGATGGCGTGGGGATGGGCACGTTGGTGTTTTCAGACACAGAGACAGAATAGGGCGAGGGTGACCCTTAGCGTCGTGCTGCGCCCGCGCGGGCTTGCGCCGCGAGCGCGAGTGCCACGCCGTTGCTCCAACCAAATCCGTCCTGCGTCGGGTACTCACCACCGCCGGCGGGTCGGCTGGCATCGGCGACATCATACTTCTCCATCATTTTGCCCGTGGCGGCATACGTACGGCGGTTAAGGGCAAGCCAGCGATCGCGTGCCGTGTTCGCCAGGTCCGCACGACCGTAGCGGCGAACCCCTTCGATGGCCATCCACTGCAGCGGAGCCCAACCGTTGGGGGCATCCCACTGCTGGCCCGACTTGACCAGCGTCGTGACAAAACCTCCGGACCGCAGGAAGTCGCGCTCCATGCGCGCGGCCACCGCTTTCCCCTGCTCGGCGGTCGCCACCCTGAAGTACAGCGGCGCAGCCGCAGCCATCGTGGGACGCGTTCGTTCCGGCGTTCCGGTGCGCCAGCGCACGTCATAAAAGAATCCGTCCTGCACATTGAACGCATGCTTGCCAATCGCCGCTTGTCGCGCGGCCGCGGCCGCGGCGAATCGACCGCTCTCGGCCACGTCGCCCACACCACCGCGGCGACGGAGGAGGGCGGCGATGGTGCGTTCGGCGTGATACAGCAGACTATTGAGATCCACCGGCGCCAACTCAGTCGTCTCGATCGTGCGCAGGTCATTGGGATCGCGCATCCATCGCGTGGAGAAATCCCATCCACTTTCGGCGGCCGCACGCAAATTGGTGAACAACGCCGGTCGCGCGGCAGCGCTCACGCGATCCGCCAGCGTCGCGTCTTCCCGATACGACTCCGGGCGAGGCCCCGGCAGGTCGTCGTAGTACCGATTGAGCAGCGCGCCATTGGCCAGCCGCACTACGCGTCGAGATGCGTTGCCCGGCTTTACGCGCGACGCACCGTCCATCCAGAATGCATATTCACGTCGCATCGCATCGAGGTAGCGCAGCGCCTGCGTGCTGTCGGTCGCGTCGGCATAAAGTCCCACCATGGCCGAGAAGAATGGTGGCTGGCTTCGGCCCAGATAGTAGACGCGATTGCCATTGGGCATGTGGCCGACGGTCGTGATGAGATGCGCGAAGTTATCGAGCATGCTTCGCACGAGGTCCGTGCGTTTGCTTTGCACCAAACCCAGCATGGTGAAGTATGAATCCCAGTAGTAGACCTCGCGAAAACGACCGCCTGGCACCACATACGGGAATGGCAACGGCAACAGCGTCGATCGCGCGTGCGACGTATCGGGCGAGCGGGTGAGCATCGGCCACAAGGCAACGATGTGCTGCTCCATTGACGGTGCGCGATCGGCCGCCGCCGGTGCACCGTCACTCGGCATCTCGAAGGTTCGAGCAACGAAGTCGGCGAGCGAGAACCCCGACTTCACCTTCTCGGTCGCGTAACGCTGCACGATGATGGCCGGCGCAAAGCGCGGCTTCGCGTCCACAAATGTCTTCGAGTCCGGAAACACCGACCCGAGTTGGACATCGCGAAAGAGCGCGCCGAGATCGCGCACGGGATCGTAGGCCGGAGAGAACGCCCGCGGCGCCTGCTGTGCGTGCGCTGCGGCGGAGTACGTTGCGCAGAGTGCCAGCGCGAGGCGTGTCGCCGTGCGTCCCGCGAGGCCGCTGGGGGAGTCTATCACAGGGCGGATCATCATCAATGGCCCGTGGTCGGCAGCGGTGCTGCGGCGCCGTCGGTGTTCGCGAGTCGCACTCGTAACACGGCCACGGCGGCGCAGAGCAGCAGCGCGCCTGCCAGGCGGATCACATTGGCCGGGTTGCCGCCAAGCCACGACTCATAGAAGAGCGGCAGCGTAAAGATCTGGATCATCATGGGGATGACGATGAACATATTGAAGATGCCCATGTAGACGCCCACGCGCTCCGGTGGGATGCTCCCGGCGAGCATGACGTACGGGTTGCCCATGATGCTGGCCCACGCGAGACCAACCCCGATCATCGGCACAAAGAGCAGCGCGCGATCGGTGATGGAGGGGATCCAGAGCATCGCTCCGCCGGCGAGCGTAAGGCAAATGCAGTGCACGACCTTTGGCCCGAAGCGCTTGGTGAACGGGACCATGGCAAAGGCGGCGATGAACGCGACGAAGTTGTAGAAGCCGCCGATCTGCCCGTTGACCAAACCGGCCTCGCGAAAACCGGCCGTGCTCGCATCACGGGTGTTGAACAGCGTGAAGGCGAGTGACAGCACGATGTACTGCCAGTAGCAAAACATGGCGTACCACTGAAACAGCTTCATGACCGCCAACTGCTTCATGGTCTGCGGCATGTCGCGGAAGGCTTCGCTGACTTCGCGCAGTGCGGCGGCGAACCCCGTGGGCAGCGCGGCGATTCGCGTGCGTTCCTCGGGCGTGAGCGGGAGTTCCGGGGTGGTCTTGACGGTCCACCAGATGGACGAGATTGAGAAGATGGCGCCGATGATGAACGCGACGACCGTGATCTCGGGGATGCCGCGTCCATTCACCGCATCCTTGTTCATGCCGATGACGACCAGGATGGACGGCGTGAGGTACGACAGCGTCTGGCCCAGCCCGGTGAACGCGCTCTGCGTCAGGAACCCAATGGAGTGCTGCGCTGGGTCGAGGCGGTCACTGACGAAGGCCCGATAGGGCTCCATGGTGATATTGTTCGCCGCATCGAGGATCCACAGGAGGCTGGCAGCGACCCAGAGCGCTGGACTGAACGGCATGGCCAGCAGCGCGATGCTGCACAGCACGGCGCCGATGAGGAAGTAGGGCGTTCGACGACCGCGAGGGCTCAGCGTCCGGTCGCTCATGGCGCCAATGATCGGCTGCACGAGGAGTCCCGTCATCGGTCCGGCCAACCAGAGCAGTGGCAAGCTGGCTTCGTCGGCCCCCAAATATTTGTAGATCGGGCTCATATTGCTTTGCTGAAGCCCGAAGCTGTACTGGATTCCGAAGAACCCGATGTTCATGTTGACGATGTGCCAGAACGAGAGATGCGGCCTCGTTGGCGCTACCACGGTGGAATTCTTCATGGGCAATTTTCGCGTGAGGCGTCGGTGGATGTCCAGAGCAGTCGGTATAACGAGGCCATAAGCCTTTTGCATGTGCTGAGCGGGCCCGACGGTATTCAGGCGTCGTTGTCGAAATCCGCGACGGCAGAGTATCGGTCGGTTTTCGCGCGCGATGCGATCATGGCGGGCGTGGCGGGATTGCTGGCCGACGACACGATCATCGCGCGCGGTTTGGTGCGGACACTGGAGCGGTTGCGGGAATTGCAGGGTACCGAAGGCCAGATCGCCTCGAATTTCGAGATGCGCCCGGATGCGCCGCCGCGTGTAAGCTTTGGCACGCTGGCTCCGCGCATCGATGCCGCCACCTGGTATCTCGTCGGCATCGCGCTCGGCGACCGGGCCGGCGTACTCGACGCAGCAGACTTCCGCTCGTCGGTCAGCGCGGTCGTGCGCCTGCTCGATGCCATCGAGTACAACGGAAGGAACTTGCTCTACATCCCCACCGGCGGTAACTGGGCCGACGAGTATATCTACGACGGATATATCCTCTACGATCAGGTACTGCGCGCGTGGGGGCTGCGTCTTCTCGGCGCGACCTACGCGGAGCCCTCGTGGGTTGACAAGGCCACCCGGATCAGCGAGACCATCGATACCCGTTACTGGAAAAATGCGCAACGCGCCGCGGGGCATCCCGTCGCCTCACTGTCACCTGTCGGATCGCACGACATGTTCGACTTGGCCGCGTGCAGTCTGCTGGCGCTCTCCGGGGTGGCGCCACGACTCGGGGAGTCGGCGCTGGCGTGGATCGATACCACCTTTCTGTCGGCCGGAACGTTGCCGCCGGCCTTCCACCCGGTCATTGACGAACAGCACCCGCAATGGCTGGCGCTGCGCCACTATCACCTGCACGATTTCCGCAACATGCCTCATGAGTACCACAACGGCGGCATCTGGCCGATCTGGCTTGGTTGGCTTTCGCTGGCCCTTGGTCACACCGATCAGGTGCAGGCGCTGAGCCGCCTGCAGGTGCTGACGGCCGCGCACATCGGCGAGGGCCGTGCGTTCGCCTTCGAGGAGTTCTTGCATGGCGTCAGCGGTGTGCCGGGCGGCAATGCGCAGATGGCCTATTCAGCAACGGGGCTCGTCTTCATGCACCACGCTGGCATGCCAGCCACCAAGGAGTTTTTCAGCACATGAGTCATCAGCAGAGCAGTGCGACGTTGGCCCAGCAGCTGATGCGCATCCTGCAGACACGCTGGGCAGCGCACGCGCCGCAGCGGCCAGTGGTTGGACTCGCCGGCGAATCGGGCAGCGGCAAGTCGGTCACCTCTGAGAGCCTCGCGCAATCGTTTACGGTCGCCGGTATTCGCACAGCGGTCATCAATCAGGACAACTACTTCCTGCTGCCGCCGCGCACGAATCATGAGCGTCGGCTCGAGTCACTGACGCACGTGGGACCACACGAAGTGAACATGGCCCTGCTGGCGCGGCACATTGAGGCGTTTCGCGCGAAGGACGCTGATGTTGTCGGCCCGCGCGTGGACTATCCCGGCAACCGCTTTGTCACGCAGCACTTCGACTTTTCAGCGGCCGACCTGCTCCTCGTGGAGGGTACCTACGTACTGGAGCTGGGTGACCTGGATGCACGCGTCTTCTTCGCCGCCACGTATAAAGACACGGAGTTGCGTCGCAGGGCTCGCAATCGGGACATTGACGTCCCGATCATCGAGCAGATTCTTGCCATCGAGCATGAGATCATCGCTCGCCAGGCGTCCGTGGCGGATCTGCTCGTGGACCGCGACTTCGGGATCGTACGCCCCGGTCAAGATCACACGGCCGACCTTGCGTGAGATGGCAATGAGCACCGGGTTGTTCACCCACACCTGTCCCGTGTCGGCTCAGTTCAGTCGAGCCCCGACATGCAGCGCCACGGCGCCGACGGCCGGTACCGTCACCGATGCATCGCCATTGGCGGCGACCGTCACCGGTGAGCCCGAACACGCGGCCACGCGACCGCCCGCTGCTGGCGTGAAGTCGAACCGCGCCACGTTGCAGTAACTGCCTGCGGCGAGCTTCGTGGGCAACGTCGTGGTGACGTCACCGGACGTGCGATTGAACGCCACGAACCCCGCGCCATCGCGACACATGGCGACACGATTGGGATCATCGCCGATGGAGGCAGTGGCCCGGCCGCAGGTTGTGAATGGCGTCCCAAGGGCTGCACGCCGGAATGCAACCATGTTGGCAATCGCCGGCCGCCGGTGTTCACAGATCCACGCGCTCGGCTGGGCGCTGCCGATGGTAACGGTGCATCGCGACGACCCGTCGGGCGCGAAGGTGGACTGCGTTGCCCCGGCGCCCGTCAACGGCGGACTGGCGTCACGACCACTCTGGGTGGCGCGATCGAAGCCGAAGCTGGACATCACGCTGGGATATCCGTTGGGCTGTGCCAGCATGAAGATCTGCGCCAACTCGTAGGTGGCGTTCGCGTAGTAGAGACTCGAGCCGCGCTGCGTGTCGTGATTGTCCACGAACACCACGCTCTTATCGGCCGGCAGTGCGCCCGGCGCCTGCAGTGTCACGCCCAGCAGCGTGCCCCCGTTGCTGCCGCCGAACGCATCGGTCATCCGGTTGCCAAACTCGAAGTCGGTCACGTCCGACGCACCGCCGGAGGCGAAGCCCACGCCGTAGTACTGCTGCGGGGTCACGGCGTTGCCAGACCCGCCGATGATCTCCATGAAGACATACGGTCGTGCTCGCCCGCCGGCCGTCGCTGCAGCGTTGACGCGCGTGATGATCGCCTCGATGTCGAGCGGCGCGATGTGCTTCGCCGCATCAAGTCGATATCCGGCAACTCCTACGGCGTTCAGCGCGATCAGATATTGGGCGATCTTCTCCCGCACGCTCGTGTCTTCCGTGCGCAGATCGGACAACCCGACCAGCTCGCAGTTCTGCACCTCCGACGCGATACCGTAGTTGTTGATGCCGCACGGTGAATGGAAATCCGCACTGCCAAATGGCACCGCAGGATAGCTGTACTTCGAGTACTGGCTACCGCTGCTGCCAATGCCGCTCCCCGCTGTCATGTGATTGATCACCACGTCTGCATAGATCTCCACGCCCACGGCCCGGCAGCGCGTCACCATGTCCGACAGCTCTGCCGCCGTGCCCGATCGTGACTGATCCAACCGATAGCTCACCGTTTGATAGCGTTGCCACCACGGGTAGAATGCCCCACCGCTCGTGATAACGGCGTGCTCGGACGGCGGCGAGATCTGCACCGCCTTGTACCCCTTGGGTCCAAGCCACACTTCACACTCTTTCGCGATATCCGGCCAGCGCCATTCAAACAGGTGCACCATGACATCCCCGACGGCTCCGCGTCCACTCGGCCGGTAGCTCTGCGTCAGTTCGGTGGGTGGCGTGACTGGCGGAACCGGCTGCGTTAACGGGTCATCGCCACCGCCGCCGCACGCCGCCAATGCCGCGAGCAACGCCGGCAGCCACCGTCGGGCACCACCCGTCGCGCTAGCGCGGCGCACGGAGCACCTGCACGGTTTCGTTGTTGCGCGCCACCATCACCAACCACCCGAGTTTCGCGTGCCGCAACATCGCCACATGTTTCACGTCGCCCTCGATGCGTACTTTGCTGTCCGTCATGTCGACGGCTGTGAATTGACCGCGCCCGTCACCGCGTAACAGCTGCCCGTAGCTCGCGTCGTAGCGTCCCTGCAAGGGCGGCACCTTGCTGAAGTTTCCGGCCAGCAGAAGATCAACGTGACC
>JANOPS010000053.1:0-7913 GCA_031421995.1 Gemmatimonadaceae bacterium | reverse complement strand
CCAGTGCTTGGGTCAGGATCGGTGAGCACGAACCACAAGTGCGTGCCCATCTTGGCGTCGTGAATCAGTAGCGTTCGTCCCGCGGCGATGAAGTTCACGCGAGACCGGTGAATCAGTCGAGCAACGATGCGAGCGCTTGCTCGGCAAGCAGTTCTGCCTCGATCGCCGAAGCGTCGTCCTCGTCGAGTCCGCCAGCGTGCAGGATGCTACGCAGGGCGATCGGATTGGATGACCCTTGCGGATCCTCCCATTCAGGGAGCGTGTGAACGAACCGCACGATCTCCCATCGGCTCATCGTCCCGTACTCGGCGAAGACTTCGTCGAGAATCGCGGTTTGCGCACGAGATAACTGGCCGTCGGGCGGCTCAGCAACTCGTAGCGTCACCTCGTACCCAGCTTGCGGCTCTGAAATGTGCTGCCGCCAATAGCTCGTGGGCTGATCCGGTGCTTCTTCGGCAACCATCAAATTGTACGTCTGGCTCAGGACAGGACCATGATCCATCGAGACGTAGCGATCAAACGTGATCGGCTTTCCGTGCATGAGCAACGCGCGCCGGTCGGCCAAGTACAACAGCTTCAGCAACTTCATGTACGACATGCGACCGCCGCGCAGCTTGAGAAGATGCGCGGCCGCCTGAGTCGCTCGTTCCTGTCGGTACCGAAGATGCATGGATTACCTAGTCCTGATCTGAGTCACTACCGAAGATAGACCGAATCTCGACGATCGTCCAGCGATTCGTCGTCGGGAGGTCCCGTGCGTTTCGGCTACGATAATCTGACGATTCATAGGCCGGCCCGCAGTGGCTAGGGCCGAACTGACAGCGCGATCGAGTCTGTGTACTCGTTCGAGCGATGTTGCTCACCATCGTGCGATCTGCCGCTCCGTCCACTGCACGTCGTTGACGTCCCGCGGAAGTTCCTCGGGCGGAACTAACAGGACTTTGCCATCTTCCCAGAAGGCGGCTCCGACGCCGAGGGCTCGGTGAATGGCGAGGGCCCGCCGCACCGCGATACGCGACGCGGCCATCACCTGCTCAGACGTCCGATCGAGCGAATCCAGGGCGGCTTCGTCGTCCGAGCGCTTCGTTGTGAGTTGGTCGTTGTCCATACGTCTCTCCCGTGTCGGCGTGAGCTGATACCCATGTACGGCCACCTCCCGAACGATGTCGCGCCGCCCCTGCGCCGTAAATGCCTTCCAAGCCCCCGTGTCGAGAACTCGCAGCAGGCCCGACAGCGTACCCGACGCGATGGTGTTCAGGCTGCCCTTGGAAGCGTCATGCACAAACCACTCGTGGACGCGTGGCATGAACATCGTGATGCAGTTCTCAATGCTGGACGCATGCCGGCGCCGGATGTCTTCCTCCCGTACACCATGCCCCCCAACGGACACCCGATGCGCCACACGAGCCACACACTGGCTGGCATCCGGTATCCAGAGATAGTGCAGGATCGCGTCGTAACCGGCGGCGCCCAGCCGGTCCAGTAAGCGCGGCCAGCGACGCCCGGACAGCGTCGTTTCAAAAGCGCAGTCAACGCCTCGCCGAATACAGTCGTCCACCGCGCTCAGGGCGATCCGGCCGGCGTCGAACGCCACGGAGTCTACCGACGCCACACCAAAGCCAGCCGCGATGGTGTCCGGATTGATATACGTGGCGATGCCGTAGATGCCCTCCACAACACGGGCGGCGTGGGTGGACTTCCCCGCCCCGTTCGGTCCCGCGAGGATCACACATCGGGGTCGCTGAGACATCGGTGCTGCTCCGGTGATTCGGGTCGTCGCTTCCCAAAAGCCTCGTGGGTCTACACGCGTCTTGGCAGACTGGACGGCCCTGCCCCACGCGGCACATGTTGTGCCTCCGAATACCTATCACGTGCGACGATCTGGCGCATCCCCGAAATCACGGATACATCCAATCGAAATACTGCACCTGCCGAACGGATCGGCGATGCTATCCCAATGCTGATTCACACGCGGCCGGCAGCTGGCGAGAACAAGTAATCGACAAACGCAAAGAAAGAAGCGCGCCGAGACTCTCAGCGCGCTTCTCGTTGGGAACAGCCGACTACGCAGTCGGCGACGCTGCCCCTCGACTCCCCCCGCGAGCCAGCCGCGCACCCAACCAACTGCCAGGCAGCGGCACCAACAGCCCCAGCACGACCATCAGCAGCGGATGCTTGATGGCCGCAAAATTCGCCGCCGTCGCGAGGAAAACCAGCACGCCAACCGTGTACGACGGCCACGGTGATGGCGTCACCGCAATCTTGCGCGCAATAAACCCACCGCCGACAGCCGCCACGAAATAGCCCGCAACAATCGCCAGCATCGCGCTCACCGGCGCGTTGGCAATCGCCGCTTCCAACGCGCCCGCCATGGCGGTCTTGTTCGAAGGATCAATGCCCGGTGGCAACGTGAACAGCGTACCGGCCATCGCGTCGCCAACTGACACGAGGCCGATCGCCACCATCATCCCCAGCACTACCGCGACCACGTTCTGCATCAGGCGCTCCGCATCAGTTGCGCGCGCCGTTCAAACCGCTGGTGATGGGCACATCCAACTTCCAGATCTCGTTATAGGCGTTGCGATTCCACAGATCGTCCATCGCGGCACCATCGTATGCGCCGTCGGTTGCACCAAAGGCGCCTTGGCCGCCGGCCGGCGTCATCTTGTAGTTGTCCGGCGGCGTGGTGCCAAGCAGATGCTGCACGAAGTAGTCCCAGCGGCGGCGAATGAAATACGGCTCGTTCAACCCGTGCGCACGGTCAGGGGCCATGATCAGATCAAAGCTCTTGTTGGCCTTGATCAGTTCATCCACCAACTGCACCGTCATCGCTGGATGCACGTTGTCGTCCATATCGCCATGCATCAGCATCAGCTTGCCACGCAAGTTGGCCACATAACTCTTGTTGGCCGACGCCGTGAAATTGTCTTCGCCGCGCCGCGCCGTATCGCGCTTCAGCAATCCCTGGTACTTCTCCGACCAGTAGATGTTGTACGACCGATTGTCGTGATTGCCCGCACCCGACACCGCCACCTTGAAGAACTCGGGGAATCGGAGAATGGCATCGGTGCTGGCGAAGCCGCCGCCTGAATGACCGAAAATTCCCACGCGGTCCAAGTCGATGAACCGATGACGCGCCCCCAGTTGCTTGATCGCCGCGATGTGATCCGGTAACCCGTTGTCGGTGAAGTTGCCGTAGTAATTGTCATGAAAGGCCTTGGAACGCCCCGGTGTGCCCAGATGATCGATCTGCACCACGATGAAGCCCAGCTCCGCGATCGCCTGTGGCTCACTGCCGCCCTTGAACGTCCACGCCCCAACAGAACCCACCTGCGGGCCGGGATAAATGTGGGAGATGATCGGATAGTGCTTGGTGCTGTCGAGCATCTGCGGCAGGTACATCACGCCGTGAATGTCCGTCAGCCCATCGCGCGCTTTGGTGGTGAACGGAATCGCCGGCTTGAACCCCTGCGCTACCAGTTGCGAAATATCCGCCTTCTCGAGCGTCCGGATCACACGCCCCGTCGCCGCCTCACGAAGCACGCTGATCGGTGCCGTCCCAATCGTGCTGTACTTGTCCACGACGTGCTTGCCGCTCGGGCTCATGGTCAATTCGTGATTCGCCGCTTCCGTGGTCAGCTTCGTGAGCCCTGACCCGTCCAGGCCAATTTTGTACAAGTGCGTGTTGTACACCAACTGATCGGCCTCGCGGCCGCGACCGGTAAACCACAGGGTACGGGTGGTCTCGTCCACATAGAGCACCACACCGATCTGCCACGGACCGCTCGTGATCTGGTTCTTCACGCTGCCGTCGTGATTCAGTAACCACAGATGGCCAAACCCGTCACGCTCCGACCACCAAATCGTTTCGCCACTCTTGAGCACTTCCCAGCTTTCCGGGTCACGTGGACTGGAAATCTCCACATACGTTTTGCCGGTATCCTTCGCGATCAACAGGCCTTTCCCGGTCGTCGCGTCGACTTCGACGAGATACGTCGCCTTCGAGGCGCGCGACAGACCACTCACGTACAGTTTGTCGGAGGTCGGTGCCCATGTGGAATCGCGCGTCGAGCCGCTGATGCCCGCGATGTTGAAGCGCACCGGCAGGTCGATCTTGGTGCTCTTCTTTGCCGCGACATCAATGACATAGAAATTCGGCGTTGGCACCGTCGAATCACCAGGCAGTGCATACGGTTGGGAGAACGCCTTCGGACGCTGTGATGTATACGACACGTACGGCATCAACCCCACGCGCCGCTCATCCTGACGTGCCACCACCAGCTTCTTTGAGTCGGGCGACCACCGCAAATTGGGTCTGCGGCCCAGCGGGCTCGGGCGCAGCGCTTGCTGCGGACGGATCGCCACCACCCCGTAGCTGAAGTATTCCTCACCGTCGGTCGTGAGTCGAACGGTGTCTTTACCGCCACGAGACCGCACATGCAAATCATGGCCCACCACGAACGCTTCAAGCTTCTTGTCCGGCGACAACACAAAAGGCGACTCGTTGTAGGTCGTGTCTTTTGCGGTGCAGCTGTACTTGATGATGTCACAGGAAAACTGGCGCCGTCCGGTCCGGAACTCGATGGTCTTCTCGTCGTCACCGTCATTGCCAAACCGAAACGCGCGGAAGGGCAGTTTGTCAGGATCGTAGGTTGAGTCGGCCGCCATGCTCATAACCGCTGCCAGCTTGGCGTTGTCGAACAGCAACGAGCGCGTGTTCGTGACGGGGTTGATTACCACGTACTCGGCCCCCGTGCGCGTCTTGTTGCGGTACCAGAACCGGCTGCCGTCCTTGAAGAACTGCGGCGCGACTTCATCGCCGAACGTCATGCGAGACGTATTCCACGGCAGCAATTGTTCCGCGCGGGAGTAGTCGACGGACGTGACGGTTGGTCCCGGGCGAGCGGGTGCCTGGCCGTAGAGCGGCGTGCTGATGGCGGCGACCACAGGAAGGATGAGCCTGCGCGCCATGCGTGCGTGCGCCCACGGCACACTCAAGGACAGCGTCGGATGGAGTGGAGACATCGTCGGGTAGGGCGGAGGGAGGCAAAAAGGCGCGCCCGGAGTGCACCGGACGCGCCTTCATTGTGTCTCGTCGCCTCTCCGCGCGCCAGTCTCTCTCAGACAACGATGGCGCCCCGAAGGGCCTACTGCGGCAGACCGCCAACCACGCGCTTCATGATCGTCCCGCGCGCCACGCTCGTCGTTGCCTCGATGCCATTGATGATGTAGACCTGCTCCGCGGGGATGCTGCTTGGGAAGCGCTGCGCAAAGGTCTGCCCGGTCATCGGCTCGGCGACGGTGACCAGCTGCACCTTCGCCGGCTGCACATTGATGAGCGCCGGATCATTCAGGTCGCGGAACGAACGGATCGTCGACTCCATCAGCGGACCGTACTTGGCGGCCACTTGCGCCGCCGAGATCCCGATCAGCATATACGTCACGCCGCGATGCTGCAGCGAGGCAACGATGCCACTGAGCGTGCCCTGCTCGGTCGCCGCATCAAAGGTTGCCACGACGGCCGGAATGCCATTGATCGTCGTGTTCGTGCGTTGCTTCACGGTGATACCCTGCTGCGCCAGAAACTGCTGCAACGATTCCGTCGGCGTGCCTTTCCCCGGTACCAGCTGCAATTGCGCGCCGCCGTCGGCACTCTGGCCCACGACCGCATCCGGCATATTGGCCGTTTTCCAACCGGTCGGAAAGGTCAGTTCAAAGCGCAAGTCCGGATGCAGGAAGCGCGTCGCGCGAAAGTACCCCTGCCGCGGATTCTCCCCGAACACCATCCCGTCAAGCAGACGCAAATAGCTGTCGCGGTTGACCTTGACGGCGCCCAGACTATTCGGTGGCAACGCCGCAATCCGCTGCTCGGCGCGTTGCACGCGATTGCCAGGATCTGGATGCGTGCTTTGCCATTCCGGGATGCGGGCTCCCGCCGCACCAGACAAACGGCCAAGCGTCGTGAAGACTTTCGGTGACTCGCGGACGTCGTACCCAAGGGCCATCGAATACTTGAAGCCCAAGGCATCCGATTGCAGTTCGTCTTCGCGTCCGAACTTCATGAACAACAAGGACGCGCCTGCCCCAAGCACCTCGCCAAATTTCGCCACCTGCGGCGACAAGATGCTCGCACCAACCAAGCCGATCTGCGTGACCTGTTGCTTGCTGATGGCCGCCACGGTGTGCTTCGCGGTCACGTGGCCGATCTCGTGGCCAATCACCTCGGCGAGCTCGGCCTCGCTGTTCAGGTGCGTCATCAACCCGCGCGTCACAAAAATAAATCCACCGGGATAGGCGAATGCGTTCACCGCGGCATCGTCAAGCAGGTGGAACTCCCATGGTAACCCGGGACGCTCCGACTTGGCCGCCATCTCCGCGCCGATCCGCTTCACCAGCGCCTCCGGCGCGCCGCCAGACAGTTCGCCCACGCGCTGCACGTCTCCCGCCGACGCCCCGCGTCCCATCTCGATCTCCTGCGCCTGCGAGATGAGGGAAAGTTCGCGGCGACCGCTCACCGGGTTGGTGGCGCACGCGGTCGCGGTGGCCGCAAGCACAACACCGGCGGCAAGTCGGAATGAGCCAAGCGCGGGGGCGTGCCGCGCACGAGATGTCCGAGTCGTAGTGGTGGTCATGATACGAATGTGGTTGGTGATGTCACGCCACGCTACCAGCCAAAGGAGTGAGGCCCGGCTTGGGCCGACGCAACCACCGGATGGTGCGCCAGAGCACAAAGAGCACCAGCACGGCCAGCACAGCAGCAATCACCGGCAGGAACACCGCCAGCGCGCTGAGCAGCGCCGAACCAATCAGTTCGGTAGTGGCCAGCAAGGGATTGGCGAGTCCACCTGTCGTGCCGGTGGACACCGCGCGCGCCTTCATCGTGGTTAGTTGCACCATTCCCGACAGCCCGCCACCTACCACCGTCGCCAACAACCAACCGGGCAGTCCATGATCAGCGCCAATCGACGTGAACATCACCAGCGTCCCCGCCACCATCGACAACGGCGTCGCGATCACATCGAGCAGATTGTCGACCACCGGGATGTAGTACGCACCAACCTCGAACACCGCCGCTGTGGCCAGCGCGATCACCCCTGCCGTACTCACCAGCCATCCGTACTGCGGATCAAGTGCGAACACCCCGAAGCGGGCGGCGAGTGCCACACAGAGCAATGGCACGAACGTGCGAAACCCCGTCGCCGCACTCAGGCAAATGCCTGCGCCGATCGGGATCGCCCACGTGGATAACCACGACGGTGCCGACGACAGGACGTCCGCCTCAAGCATCATCGAGGAGCCCCAAACGGCGCTTCAAGACTCGGCGACTGCGGCGTGAACAGCTCCGCGCCACTCTCCGTGATCACCATGTCATCTTCCAGACGAATGCCGAATTCGCCGGGGATATAGATCCCGGGCTCGTCCGAGAACACCATGCCTGGCTTGAGCGGAAGCGTGTTGCCCTTCACCAGATACGGCCACTCGTGACCGTCCATCCCCATGCCGTGGCCAACACGGTGACTGAAATACTTGTAGTCAGGACCAAAGCCCGCGTCGACGATCACCTTCCGCGCCGCAGCGTCGACCGCTTCACACGGCACACCGGGACGCGCCGCCTTGAGTGCCGCAGTCTGCGCCTTGTGCTCGATCTCGAACACGTCGTTCATGCGCTGCGTTGGCTTCCCCAGCACGAACGTGCGCGAGATATCCGAGCTATACCCTTCAACCTTGCAGCCACCGTCAATAAGCAGAATGCTGCCTTCGCGGACCACCTGCGGTGTCGCGCTCCCGTGTGGCAACGCAGAGTACTTCCCCACCTGCACGCCCGCCGAGCCACTGTAACCCAGCCGCGTATGCGCGAGCGAAACCAATCGAGCGAATTCGTCTTGCGACATCCCTTCACGCAACGACTTCCA
>JANOPS010000052.1:0-2532 GCA_031421995.1 Gemmatimonadaceae bacterium | reverse complement strand
CGTTGCGATAGCGGGCGTCGAAGTGCGCCAGGTCGACTTCATGATCGAGCAGGTGGTTCAGGGCATGCTCGAACGTGCCGGGCAGCAGCTGGCGCGCGAGGTCGACGCTCAGGAACTGCGGATTGGTATCGACGTACTTGTAGCGGGCCACGGCGGGATCTCGACAGCGAGGCGAAACAACACCATCTTCGATGCAGAACAAACCCACAGCGTGGCCTCAAGTTCCGTTTCCACATTGGCCTGCTTGGGGACTTATCCTACAGCTTCGTTAGACCGCATGAGGCTTTGTCGCACACGAGGTTGCCATATCTAATCACCCGTCTGTCACGTGACTCCAGAATCTGTCCTGAAAATGGCGCTCCGGGCGCGCGATGAGTGGCGCTACGACGACGTCGTAGCGCTGATAGATCCGGCGTCGTGCGACGAGCGCTTTCAACGGTTTTGCGAGATGTCTCGTCCCATGCCCCTCGAGCGTTTTGCGGAGCACTACCCCGACCTCGTTGGCGACAGGTTAACCGACTCATTCCGTCGCTGGCAGGAACACATGGCGCACCAAGATGCGAACATTCCGTCCAGTGTGCCGGGTATCACGACCTACGCGGAGCTCATTGCTCTTGACGCCGCTGACTTTCTTGCGCGCTGGTTAGCAAACGACGATTCCCGTGCTCCATTGGTGCAGCAGTTGAGGGCGCGCGAGCGCGTGGTCCCGGCGTACTTGCTTGGCGTGCCGGATGGCAAGGAGTACGTCGTCATCGGCAGCGTGCTCGAAGCCGATGATCTGGCTCACGTGCTCTATCGTGAAGTCTTCGCTGGTGGGGATGAAGCGCCAACTCGCGGACCCGTCGAGTACGAAGCGCTACGGCGTCAGTCGGACGGCGCGTGGCGTCTCCTGGCGGATCATCACAGATTTCTTCAGAATCGCGGAGGGTCGGTGACGATACTCGACGAGGAGTTCGCGGACCTCTGGGACGCACCGTCGGGGTAGCGAGAGATGGGCCGAGCGAGCTAGCGCACGACGACGGTGTGGTCTAACGATGCGTGAGACTGTGTGAAAACTCCGGCACCTAGCAGGCCGTGGTGACGAATTGTACTTGCTTTGCTCTTCGGCGGCGTGACTCGCGAGAAACTGATCTCGTGAGCGACATCGGGCCGTTTTTTGCACTTGGACGACCGTCGACAAGACCGAAAACGGTCCGATGGCTCATGCGAGCGCGGCGATCAGGCGCGGGACTCCGACGATCGTCATCGCGCGCTTGAGATTGTAGGCGAATACCGTCAGACTGAACTCGGCGCCCACCTTGACGAGTCCGCGACAGAGGAAGTAGCCCTGATCCATCCAGCGCTTCATCGTGCCGAACGGGTGCTCGACGAGTGCCTTGCGCCGTGCGCTGCGCGCGGGCTGCTGCGCATGACGCACCTCCATGGCGTCGAGTACCGCTTCATCTTCCCAGCGCGTGATCCGTCGTGCACCGGGGCTTCGCGTGCAGCGTGCTTTGACCGCGCAGTGCGTGCAGGCCGGCGTGCGGTAGTACCGCATGCCACGACCACGCTCGACGGTGGAATACCCGTACGTCAAGACCTCGCCCGCTGGACACTGATAGGTATCGGCCGTCGGGTCGTATCGAAACTGCTCCTTGGTAAACAGTCCGAGCTTCGCGTTCGCCGACGTGTGCGGCTTGGGGACCGTCGGCGTGATGCCGGCGTTGAGACACGCCAGGATCTCCGGCCCGCTATAGTACCCGCGATCAGCGACGGCGTGCAAATCCGGCGCGGCCAAGATCGCCTGCGCCGCCATCGCCATTGGGCTCAACTGCGCTTGATCCGTCGGCGCATTCACGACGTCGTGCGCCACGATGAGTTTGTGCTTCGCATCGACGGCGGTTTGCACATTGTAGCAGACCACGACCCCGGTTCCGACGCGCATGCTGCGACTGTCCGGATCGGTTTGGGAAATCTGCGTGTCGCCACTCGCCGTCAGCTCCGCGACCAGCTCGCGATAGGTCGTGCGTCGTGCACGCAAGGCCGTGAGCTTCTCGTGCAGGGTAGTGACCGTGACGGACCCGGCGCCCTCGCGCGTCTCCGCCGCCTCGTGCGCATCCTGTGTATCCAGCCGCTCGACGTACGCCGCGATCCGTGCGTCGATCGCCCTGAGCAACTCGTCCAGCGCCGCGCGCGAGAAATTCCGATCCTTGTCGTTCGACGCGCGAAACTTGCTCCCGTCGATGGCGATCAGCTCGCCCCCGAAGAGTTCCAGCTTCTTGCAGAGCAGCGTGAATTCGTGGCACACGCCCTTCAGGGCGGCCGGATGATCTTTGCGAAAGTCCGCAATGGTCTTGAAGTCGGGCCGCAACTTCCGCAGCAGCCAAATCACTTCAATGTTGCGGTGCGTCTCTTGTTCCAGCTTCCGACTGGAACGCAGGCGATACAAGTAGCCATACAGATAGAGGCGGAGCAGGTCGGCCGGATCATACGGCGGTCGGCCGGTCGCGCTGGGCGTCGCATGCGGAAAGCCCAGCACCGCGAGGTCCAGCG
>JANOPS010000051.1:0-3856 GCA_031421995.1 Gemmatimonadaceae bacterium | reverse complement strand
CTTCCCCCATCTTCGACGCTCGCGTGCGGCGCCTCTGTCTGGCGCGCGGCACTGGACTACTTACTCAGCGCGTTCTTCAACGCACTGGCGGCGAACGCAACAGCCTCCATGGCAACGGGCTGCACGGCGCCTTGCCCGAAGAATTCGTGAGCGGTGCCCTCAAACAGTCTGTAGTCGACGCTGACTCCCGCCGCGCGAAGTTTGGATGTCAGGGTCTCGCCTTCGGTGCGCAGCGGATCGCTCTCCGCGGCAATGATGGTTGTTGGCGGTAGCCCACTGAGATTGGCATCCACGATGTTGATCCGCGCGTCCTGCGCGTCGGCTGGGGTGCGCAGATAATGTGTGAAGAACCACGACATCATGGGGCCGTTGAGCGGCTTCGCGTTGGCCTGTTCGCGATAGCTCACGGTATCAGTGTCCGTCCCGGCGATGGGGTAGACCGCGAGGAGGGCGACCGGCATCATCTCACCACGCTCACGCGCCATGATCGCGGTCGAGACGGCGAGATTTCCGCCGGCGCTCTCGCCCGCCAGTGCCACGCGCGTAGGATCGCCACGCAGCTCGTCCGCGTGCTTGCACACCCACACGTACGCCGCAAACGCATCGTCATGTGCGGCGGGGAATTTGTGCTCTGGACCCTTGCGATACTCCACAGCGACCACGACCGCATCCACAGCCATCGTCAGCGCACGCGCTGACGCATCGTACGTGTCGTTCGTGGCAATGACGAAACCGCCGCCGTGATAGTACACGATGACCGGGAACGGGCCCGTGCCCGACGGGGTGTAGACGCGGATGGGGATGCGCGCTCCGTCGACGAGGATCGTCTGATCGCGAACGGTGCCCACCTCCGCTGGCCGTATCGGCTTACCGTCCTGCGTCAGTACGGCGTGTACCGCATCGGTCGGACCCGGCTGTTTTCGCGCTTCAGCGGCGGTCAGCGACTCGATTGGTTTTCCGCCCATCGCGCTGAGTTGGTCGAGGACGCGCTGTTGCTCTGGCGCGAGTATGGTGGCTGTGGACATCAAACGGTCGGGTGCGGGTTCATCGCTCTCTGAGAGGCGGGGCACGGATGTGCGCATAACATGCATGCCCTTATTATCGCGGGGACGATCGGGCGTTCGCTAATCCCCGCTGGGTCGATTTACCACTAGTCCAGCTGGGTGATGTACCGAGCGGTTCGCACGGAAACGGCGAGCGAGCAGCGGATCGCTCGTCGAGCGATGGCAATCGCCACCAACATCCGAGATTGGATGGAGAAGTGTCCGAGCGGGCGGCATTACTGCGCAGTGACGTTGGTCCGGTAACCCTTCACCGGTGCAGAGCAGGCATCATCAATATGACCCCGCAATCTTGTCAAACCCGAACGATAGCATTCGCCGCCGAAACGTTCTTGCTTTAGCGGCCAAGCGCGTCACCCGTTCGGGCGGCAAGGAAAGTCCGCCTCGACGAAGGCAGGCGAATTCGTGCACGAAGAGATCACCCACATCCGAGAGGGAAAACACGGGGCGCGCTCGACCGAGCAAGCCATTGCCATCGGACTGTCCAAGGCCCGTCGCGCTGGCGTGAAGCTTCCGCCGCCCAAACCGGGGAAAACGTCGAAGGAGACTCGGGAGCGCGCAGTGCGAGACCTTGAGTACGGCACACATCCGTCGCGAGTGCCCAATGCGAAGCGCTCGCGCGCGATGACAAAAAAGCTGCAGGGTGAGAAGCATCAGATCGTATCGTCGGCCGCACTGTCGAGGCATGCCACCGCCAGCGCCAAGAAGCGAACAGCAGTGGAACGCTCGGCCGCGGCAAAGAAGGCGGCCACGACGCGGGCAGCCAACGCCTGACCGCTCAAACATATCTCACACGCAAGACACGAGGCGTATCGTGACGATCAGAAGATTGGGGCGGTAGCGCGCCTTGGCGGTTTCTGCGGTCTAACCCGTCATGACACTGCTGCCTCATCGACACGCGTTGCCACCCGATCGCACAGCGGCAACCATTTGCCGCCCCGCAGCCATTCCCACGTGATCGTCTGCGTACTGCCGCTCGCATCGAACACGGTGCGGGCACGCTCGGTTTCGCCTTCCAGCACCCAAATTCGGTCGTCGACCGACAGGCGATAATGCCGATAGAATCCGTGATTCTCGAATGTCCGGGCGAAATGGCCTTTATCGGCGGGTGCCACGCCCAAAATGCTGAGCGTGTCGAAAGGCGCTCCCCCAATCTGCGCGCGTTCGTCCTGAATGAGAAAGAATTCGCCGGTATGCCACCGCGCGCGATGGGTGCTGGTCCACACAACGCCGTTGGCTTTGGCATCTTTCCCCGACTGGTCGGTACCGCCGAAGGACATGCCTTCGGCGCGCCAGTTGCCGACAAAACTATCGAGCAACTTGTGTGCTGGGCCGGGCACTAGTGCGGCTTTGCAGCACTGGGTTTGGCCGACGTGTGCATGCGGGACATGGCAGCGCAGTGTTTGACAATCTCCGCTGCGTGAGCCGCGACGTCCTTCGGCGATGGTGTGTTCATGCCGGCCGCGGCCTCAAGCTTCGTGAGATGCTCACCGGTCGTGGCCATATTGGCTTCCATTTGCTTCATGTCGGCAGCCATCGGCTTCATCGCCCCCGACTTTGGTTGCTTCATGTCGCTGCCCATCGTGGACTTCATGTCATCGCCCATCATTGACATGTGTGCCTGATGATGCTGTTGCATCTGGTCGAAACTACGTCGCATTTCGACCACGGCCGGACGAGCCAGGTCGACGTCGACCGTTTTCGATCCACTGGCCTGTCGCTGCACGGCGCGTGCGAAGGTTGCCAGGGTTTCACCATATGCCATGGCCAAGGCCTGATGCGGCCCCGCCTTCATGCCCTCCATGCGTTTCATACCGTCATGTTGCTGGGGCATCTTCCCCGGTGTCGCCGTCGTGGACTGGGCCATCGCTGCCGTTGGCGCTCCGCACAATAAAAGCGCGGCCGTCGCCACAGCAGTCGAGATCGGTGATCGCTTTCTGTTCGTCATAGTTGTTGGAACCTGAAAAGGATATACCACACCCACCGGCGTCAGCGCGGGGTGCCGCGAACGACGTTCGAGGGGTGAAAGCACGCGTCGATGGCGCGCAGCGACAATCGCTCAAAGGGGTGAATCGCGACTTCGTTTACCGTACGTAAAACGTGCGGTAATGTCGGCCTACCCCAAAGCGCACGACGTGGAGGCTTGGGACCATCCGCCGCGGCCGCGCGGTGTGGCGCCCGATCGCTCAGCGATTCGGACGAGCCGCCGGCGCTTCGGGCTTGCCGCCCGGATGCCACGTCGGTGCTGGTCCGTCAGCCAACAGTCGCAGCGCACGCGCCGTCGCACCGATCACTTGCGTCATGTGCTTGACATCGATCGTGGAGGCGTCGTCGTTCACCTGATGGTACGGCGACACGAGATTGTATGAGGAGAGGGAATGCGCGGGAATGCCGATGCGTGCAAACGCCGCATTGTCGCTGCGTTCAAAAAATCGCTGCGTGGGGCGAGGATCGAGCACCAGCGGGATGCCGTTATCCGCCAGCAGATCGCCCATGGTGGAGCGTTCGTAGCCGGTCAGCCACGCCTTACCGAAGCCGCCGGCCAATGAATCGGCATGCCCGATCATTTCGACATTCAGATCGACCACCGTTTTGGCGAGTGGCCGCACGGGGTTGGCGATGTACCATCGTGTGCCTAAACCACCCACTTCTTCGCCCGTGATCGCCATGAAGACGATGGTGCGCTTGGGCCGCGGGCCGCGCTGCAGCGCCTTCGCCATTTCGATCACGGCGATCACGCCTGAGGCATCGTCATCGGCACCGTTGAAGATGGTACTGGCGTCTCCTGGGCGACC
>JANOPS010000050.1:0-8856 GCA_031421995.1 Gemmatimonadaceae bacterium | reverse complement strand
GCAGTAGCAGTCCCCCCACCCGCAGTTAATCGGTCCAACCCCCACCCGCAGTAAATCAGTTACGCCCCAACCCGCAGTCAATCAGTCCAACCCGCAGTTCTTACCACTGCTGACCGAAGGTGGCCAAGAACTTCCACGGGGCCGGTTGATCGACTTTGCGGGCTGCCCCAATGAACGCGCCTCCCGAGAATAAACGCAATCCTGCTGTGACCGACGCCCGGATTCCGTCGCTCGGACGCGCCACAGGCGCATAAGACGCCAGCGTGCGCTGATCGTTCGTGGACAGGCGATCGATCGCGGCCAGCGCGGCGGCGTTGGGTGCATCGGTCCAGCCACTCTGCACGCCGACACTGAGTCCTGGCGCGATGGCAGGCAAGAACCAGCGGCCGAAGCGCAACGGCTGCTTGAAGAACGGGCTGATGTATTGCACCGAGCCACGCAGCACGGCGGCCTGCGTGCCGGCAAACTCCTTGTCGGCATAGCCGGGCAGATTCTGCTGTTCGCCCAACTCGAACAGCTGTTGCGCCGGCGGCTTGTCGCCCAACACCGTGCCCACATCACCACGCGCGATCGCGACGAACGGGCCGAAGGGCTGTCGCGCGACCACGCGCGCCTCCATGCGCTGGAACGCGAGCGTGCCATCGCCGCGCTCGTACGACAGACGCGTGCTCACCCCGGGCTTCACGAATTCCGCGCTCACATCGGGATGCCACTCAATCAACGCGGCCGACCGGAGGTAACCGCCCTGATCGACATTGCGGTTGGGGCGATACGCATCGCCACCCAGCGGACTCCGTACATACGTCGCCGCGCGATAGCGATCGTCGGCATAGCCAAATTCGGCGCGCACCAACGCCGTGCGTGTACCCACGGTGCGGACCGCGGCGAGTGTTGCCCCTCGACGATCGACGTAGTCGTAGGGGTCTTGCGACGCCAACAACGCACCAAAGGTGTTGCCGGAGTCGAAGGGCACCCGAAAATCGTTGGTGTTGTCCAGCGATCGACCACCGCGCAGTTCAAGCAACCACGGGCCGCGCTTGCGTTCAACAGAGACACGCGCGCGGGCCGTTTGTTCGCTCCATGCCCACCCCGCGTTCGCACGCAACACCACGCGGGGCGCGACGTCGCGCAACGCAAGCTTCGCCCCGTAGCCGGTGTACACGCCCTCGACGCGATTGAAGTGGAACAAGTCGGCCGCGCGTGGCACCGTCCAGTCCAATCGTGGGGCGCCAACCATGCGCCAGCGATCTGGAGCGACGTCCATAAAGTCGTCGGAGTGCATCCCTTCCGACAGCGTGCCCACAGACAGTGGCCACGAACCAAACCGATTGACCGAATCGCCGGCGGCGTACGTGAGTTTTCTCCGGCTTTGCGCACGCAGCGAATCGGCAACGGCCAGTGTGGCCGCGCTCAACACCGTGTCGTTCACGTTCATGTTGCGAAATCGCGACACAATGCGGATCACGGCCCGTTGATCACCCAGCGCCTGGAACGATGCCTGCAGTTCAATACGCTGCGTGGATGGCAACCAATACGCGCCCATCCGCTCGCCGTTTTCGTACTCAATAAAGGCCACCGCTTCAGCACCCAACGCGCCACCCAGCTTCGACCCCGGAACGCCAAATCGCAAGAACGTTCCGCGCATGCGCACCAGCGTACCGCGTGATGCATCAAGATCCAAATCGCCCTCAAACAACACGATCGGCCCCTTGAGATCGCGACGAGGCGTGACGCGGACATGCGCGATTGGAATGGTGCGATCCGCAAGCTTGATCGAGATCACCGTATCGCCGCCGGCAAACGTGTAGTACCGATCGCGATCCGCAGCCAACGGGTGTACCGCCGTGAGATATCCCGCGCTGTCGGCTTTCGTCGGTGCCTTCGTGGGTCCCGTCGTCGGCGCTTTCGCCGTTGCGCCGGCCGAGTCGGGTCGTTGCGGCGTGCTCCGCCGTGAGGGGCCGGGACTATTGGTGCGAATACTCAACCGATTGCCGTACAAGGCCGGCTGCAGCCATCCGGTTTGAAAGACCGACAACATCGACACGTTGGGCCCCGACTGCTGCGCGCGATAGCCCACCACATGCTGATCGTACTGTCCGGCTCGCGTCCATCGCATCGTACTGGCCACTTGCTCGATGGCCGCAATCGCTTCCGTGCCCTCTTCTCTCCGGAGCAGCACAGAAATCTCCGACTGCACATCGGCGCGATAGGCGATCAAGTCGGGAGGCAACAGATTGCGTTTGCTGGCGTCCTGCAACAGATCAGCCAGCGCCCGCGGCTGCAGTACGCCTTTGCGTGCCGCACTATCCCGCGCGATGAGCGTGTCGACGGTCAATGCGGACGGCGGAGCAGCGCCTGCCGCGCCACCAGATGTCTGCGCCTCAATATCACCCGCCAGCAACGAGAGCATTGCCACACATCCCCACACACCGGACGCGTCACGATATCCGTTACGAAATACTCCACTCACTTGACGTCGCACGAACGGTCTCCCGGATTGATGACACGATGGCCGGTCGCCCTCTCGTTAGCCGCCGGCGCTGATCTCTTGCTTTCGCTCTGCCGCCACACCCCACTCGTGCATCGCCTCATCCAAGCGATCCCGAGCAGCGTCCAATTCCTTCCCATACTGCTGCCCGCGCGCCACACCCTCCGGGGTATCGTACAGCGTCGCGTCTTCCAAAATCGACGTCAGTTCGGCAATCCGCGCTTCGATAGTGTTCACCCGAAGCTCAGCATCCGCTTGCGCCTTCTCCGCCTGCCGCAGTGCCTTCCGTACGTCAGGGTCGTTGGCCGGTTTCTTTGTGTCGGTCTTACCGCCCTTCATGCCGGAAGGTGCCACGCCTGACGAGCCTTTCGCCGAATTGGACTTCTGCTGCTTCTGCTGTTGCTGCTGCGACGCAGCGCGGGCGGCCGAGGCTTTCTCCGACGCCGCCACTGTCATCGCCCGCGCGTCACGCCCGGCCTTCGCCTTGTTCTCAGCTCTTACGGCCTCCCATTCCACAAAACTTCCGGCGAATGGGGCCAACTGTTGATCCTTGAGCTCCCACACCAGCGTGGCCAATCCGCGGAGCACCGCGCGATCGTGACTCACGATCAACACGCTGCCTTCAAACTCTTCGATGGCATCTTCGATCGCTTCGATCGACTCCACGTCCAAGTGATTCGTGGGCTCGTCCAGAATCAGCAAATTGCTGGTCGACAATGTGAGCAGGGCCAACGCGACGCGCGCGCGCTCGCCACCAGACAGCGTGCCCACCGTGCGCTGCACTTCGTCGCCCGAGTATCCAAAGCGCCCCAGGTGTCCTTGCACCTGACGCCGCTCCCACAACGGACGCTCCGTGGCAATCGCCTCGTAGATCGACATCTCGAGCGGCAGATGCCCCACGTCCTGTCGATAGTACGCCACCGTAGTTGACGGACCAACCTTGACCTCACCGGTCAGCGGCGGATGCTCACCCAACAGGGTCTTGATCAGCGTGCTCTTGCCCGCGCCGTTCGGGCCAACGAGCGCCACCACCTCACCGCGCTCCAGCACGAGCGTAATGTCTTTCACAAGCTCACGCGTCACGCCATGCGATTCGACGGCGACGGTGACCTTCTGCGCCTCAATCACGCGATCACCGCTACGTGCGCCAGCGGTTAAGCGCAGTGCCATCACCGCATCAGATCCAATCGGCGCCGACAGCCGCGGCATGCGCGCCAGCAACTTGCGACGTCCTTTCGCCTGCCGCGTGTTTTGACCGGCCAGATTGCGCGCGATGTAATCGCTTTCCGAGGCAATCTTGGTTTGCTGCTTGTCGAACTGCCGCTGCAGCGTCAGTCGCCGTTCTTCCCGTTGTGCAATGAACGAGGCGTACCCACCCGTGTACGTGAAGGCGGTACCGCCTTCAAAGTGCATCACGTGATCCGCAAACGCATCGAGAAACGCACGATCGTGGCTGATGCAGAGCACCGCACGGTCAATAGTCTTGAGATGTTCCTCCAACCATGCCGTGGTATCGAGATCCAGGTGGTTGGTGGGTTCATCTAGAATCATCAGGTCACAGGGCGTGGCCAGCTGCCGCGCCAACGCCACGCGCCCCCGTTCACCACCGCTCAGCGTCCCAATGCGCGTCAGCCGCGCCGCATCGGGATCAAAGCCGACGCCCATCAGCACACTGTCCACTTGCGCCGCCATCTGATAGCCACCGTCGCGCTCAAAACGCTCCAGATCGCGACCATACTTCTCCATCGCGTCCTCGCCGTGATCATGCTCGAGGTTCGCCGCCTGCAACGCGAGCGAATGCTCCAGCGCACGCAGCGTGCCGAAGGCATCAGCCACAATCTCCCACAGCGTTTGGTCTTCCGGGAAACGGCGATGCTGATCCATGAGCGCGACACGCAAGCCAGGCATACGCGCCACGGCGCCGCGTGTCGGTTGCAGATCGCCCGTGAGCAGCCGCACCAACGTCGTTTTGCCCGTGCCATTGCGGCCGACCACGGCCCACCGGTCTTGTTCGCCGATCGTCAAACTGACGTCGCGGAAAATCTCACTTGCGCCGAATTCGACCACGGCGTTGCCGATCGAAATCAGCGTCATGCGTACCTCATGGATGTAGAGCTCACGACGACAAAAAAGAAGAATTAAAGGAGGGCGGACCACGAAGCGTATAAACGCTCAGCGGACGCGACCACCGCGGCGCGATCGGCCGTGGACCATCCGCGCACGCGCGCGCGCACACACATCGCGCGCACAGCATCGTACCACCACAAACCCAGATCACCCAACCTCGGCAGCGCCACCATCAGGGCCAGCGCCCACCACATCGACCACCCGGCCGCGCGAAGTCCCAGCGCAAACAGTCCGCCGAGTGCGAGGTAGCCTAGCAAGATAAGGTGAAGACCGGGCAGAATCGCCTTCGCGACATAGTCGGTTCGAACCACGGTCATGCGTTTGGCGACGCGGAGCACCGCAGACCACAGTGGCGCGTGCAGAAGCAGTCCGATCAGCGCCGGCACAGCCGTGATCACGATCTTGGTGATCGAAGGCCACTGGGCGTGGACTTTCAGCGCGCCAGCGCCATTGGGGAGCGGTGTCGGCCGCTCATCTGGCGACCACGCGGCCTCCAACACACGAGCCGTGTCCCGGGCCGATGTGCGGATGCCTCCGGCTCGCACCACCGCGTCTCCCAGGGGATCTGCCACCGTCCGCCAATCGACGTCGCGCGTGGATCGCGTGGATCGCGTGGATCGCGTGGATACGGTGTCCGGCTCGGAGAATCCCGTCGCGCCGCCGGTCGATTCGGGAGGTTCAACGAGTGCGGCACATTGGCCCTGTACCCGCCTGACTGCCGCCTGCAACGGTTCGTCTTGCCGGGCGACCAGCGCGCCGATCACCGCCGTGAGTCGATCCCGAACCTCAGCACGGCCCCAGCTGCTGCTGTTGCGCGTGACCGCGAGGAGCGACCTATGCATGTGCCCAGTGAGCGCCGACTCCACCGCCCTTCCCGTCTTCTGCTCGGCCATGGCATGCCATTTGGCAAGCGAGAACGGCTCGCCAATTTCGATGGTCAGGTCGCTTCGCAGCGTCCTTGGGGCCTCGTACTGGAGTCCGAACGGAACGATAGTGAGGTCATTTTTCAACGCACCATCAACACCTAGAAGCGCCATTTTCGCGACACCAGCACGCGGAACGCCGAGTATCGGCGTATCATGGACACCGCCCTCTGGGAAGATCGCGACCACGTCGCCCGCCGAGAACGCGTCTCGGACCGTTTCGAAGGCGGAGGCGTTCACGGCGGCCACGTCCACCCCCCGCGCGCGCATCATGCGAACATCTCGCACCCGCATGACCGGAATGACACCCATCGCCTTGTACGACGCCGTCGCCAGCGGGAGGACCGTCGCCGACAACGTCGCGACGTACCGGACGTGTCGTTCGGCAATGAACAATCCAGCGAGCACATCAGGCAGATCATTCGGATGATTGCCAAGCAGCAGCACGGGGCCGGTGGCCGGGATCCGCTCCCGGCCGATGTAATGCACTTCACGATACAGCCAACGAAGTGCCCGACGGCTTACCCAGTGCAGAAACGTCGCGCCAAGCTGCGTGGACAATCAGCGCGCTCCCGACGTCGCCCCGTTAAACCAGATGCCGTTCTGCGCCTCCGACCTGGCGGCCACAATGTCGGGCCACCCGTCGCCGTCGAGGTCGCCCAACGCCATGCCATAGACGGCGCCCTTGCCGTCGTTCCACGCGATTTGATCGAAGCTCAGTGGAGAGCCGCCCTTGCCGCCCTTGGTGAAATAGACCGCTCCTCGCGACTGGTCGTTGCCAACGACGATGTCGAGGCGCCCGTCGCGATTCATGTCACCCAGCGCTACCGAGAACGGGACGCCTGCTGGATCACCGATCTGCACGGGAGGTGCAAACCCTCGGGCGCCGGTGTTCCTATAGAAGAAGAGTCCGGTCTGCGCGTCTCCGACGATGAGGTCGAGGGCGCCGTCGCCATCCAGATCCCCAGCCGCAGCAGCGCGGATGTTGGATTTCGCCGGCCCCAGGAAGACGGGGGCTGCCGCGAACGTGCCAGTACCGTCGTTCCACAGAATACGATTCTGTCCTCCGTCGCGGTGCGGAATGAACAGATCGATGTGCCCATCCTTGTCCAGATCAGCCGCCACGATAATGGTGGCCGATTGCGTCGGGAGCGGGCGACACGATGGGAATGCCCCCTTTCCGTCGTTCAAACAGACAAAACTTGGCTTTGGATTGGCCGCGTTGCTGCTCCGATTGGCCACCATCAGGTCGGGGCGCTGGTCGCCGTTTACGTCGGCGACCGTGACGTAGCGCGTGCTCCAATCGGGCTCGCCGAACGTACTGGAGGCGCGGTAGCGTCCGGTCCCGTCGTTCAGGTACACCAGCTTGCGGTCGGGGCGGTCGTTACTGACCACGATATCCAGATCGCCGTCGGCGTCCAAGTCGGCGAGCGCCGCGGTGTAGGTGCGGTCGGCCGAGTCGGCCAATTTCTCAGCAGTGAACTTCGCGTGCCCGTCGTTGCGCAGCACCATGTTGGTGTGCGGCCAGTGACGGCCTTTCGCCAGAATGATGTCGAGGTCCTTGTCGCGGTCGATGTCGCCGAGGCTGACGCCGGCTGAGGTCACGCTCTCGTCTTCCAGCATGACCGCTCGATCGAAGGAGCGCTTGACGTCCTGGGCCGCCTCACGGGCCGGTCTGGCGAATGCCGTCGCCCCAATCAGTGCAACCAGCAGTACTGCGGCGGCGCGTGCGAGAGAAAATCGTGTGGGTGTCATAGGGTTAAGTTCTGTAGCAACGCCTCATCGCGCTACCTTTTGGCGTCGTGACACCGCGCGGCGTTCCTCGGTTGTGGGAAAGCCTTGACTCTCCGTGGGCGCGGGCGCACGTTGGCCAGATTCCCCTGCATCGCGATGTTTCCCACTTCCAAGACCAAAAAACGGTCTCACCGTTTTCGAGCCCGATGAGCCCTTACGTCAGCTTTCTGCTGTACCTGGCCGCGATCCTCGGATTCGTTGGATTGGCCCTGACACTGAACGCGATCCTCGGCCCCAAGCCGAAGATGACCGCCGTGAAACTCGAGCCGTTCGAGTGTGGTGCAACCATCGTCGACGTGATCAACGTGAAGGCGGTGCCCATCAAGTATTACGCGGTAGCCATCATTTTCATCCTGTTTGACCTGGAGACGATGTTCCTGTTCATCTGGGCGTTGGCCGCCAAGCCTGTTTCAGGATTCATGATGTTCACGCTCGCCCTGTTCGTCTTCCTGTTGGTGATCAGCCTCTTGTACGTGTACAAGGCGCGCATTCTCGAAGCGGTGACCGAATAACATGTACGGCAAACAACTCCCCATCGTCGATGCCGTGCCGACGCTCGGGAAGCCAGGGCATACCAAAACCGCGTCGTTCGAGTACATCGCGACGCGCAAAGACGAACTGGTTGGATGGGCGCGGAAATTTTCGCTGTTCCCCTATCCGTTCGTGACGGCGTGTTGTGCGATGGAATTCATGGCGGTGAGCGCGTCGATGTACGACACCGACCGCTTCGGCGCCGCCCTCCCGCGCTTCTCGCCGCGACAGGCCGACCTGCTCATGATCGTGGGTACCGTCACCCAAAAGCAGGCGCCCATTCTGCTCAAAGTCTACGAGCAGATGTGCGAGCCGAAATGGGTGATGGCGTTTGGTGTGTGCGCCAGCACCGGCGGCTTCTATCAGAACTACGCCTCGCTGCCGGGCATCGACCGCATCATTCCCGTCGACATCTACGTGCCGGGCTGCCCGCCGCGCCCCGAGATGGTGATCGATGGCATCATGCGCTTGCAGGAAATCATCGCGAACGGCAAGCACAACATCGTGAACGAGTCGTTCTGATCGTGTCGACCGCGATTCTCGAGATGTTGGAACAACGGCTCGTCCCGGCGCGTGTTGTCACCGATGACACGGCTGATAGCCAAGCGGTTGACGCACCCGAGGCGCCGATCCAGTCGCGCGGCGTCGTGCACGGCGTGCTGGTGTTGGAGATCGCGCCCGCGGTCCTGCTGCCGATCGTGCAGCGCTTGAAAACGGAATTCGCGTTCGATCTCTTTCTCGACGTCACCGCCGTGGATTGGCCGGACGCACCACTGCGTTTCGAAGTCGTGCACCACTTCTATTCCACGACGCACAAGGTGCGCGTGCGCCTCAAGCAACGCGTCAGCGAAGCCTCACCGGTGGTGGACACGCTCAAGACGTTGTACGGATCGGCCGGATACATGGAACGCGAGTGCCACGACATGTATGGCATTCAGTTCCGCGGCAACGACGATCTGCGCCCCATCCTGTTGTACGAAGGCTTTGTAGGCC
>JANOPS010000049.1:0-4533 GCA_031421995.1 Gemmatimonadaceae bacterium | reverse complement strand
ATCTGTGAACGTACTCTTTGTCGGGAGGCGACGAAACCGGGGATGTGCGAGATGCACACCCCCGGAGCATTTCCGTACGCATTTGTTACACCGGTCGCCGCATGCGGTCATGCGGCGACCGGCCCATACATTACGGCGTGGTCGCGTTCACCCAGCCGCGCGTCCACCCAGCGTACCACGGCGCGTTGTTCTTTGTCGCCGTGGCAGGAGCCACGGCGCCAACGTACGTGGCCGTGACGTCGAAGCCAGCCGGAGGCGTGGCACCAACATCCGCTACGCTCGGACGGAAGTCGGGCACGAGGAGGCTCAGCGGGCTCAGCAGCGACGAAGTGGCCGGGAACGTGTTGCCGTTGCCCGTCAGGAACGCCGTTGCCGTGCTGGAACAACCAACAGGAACACTGCCGCCCAACGTCTGATTCAGCGCGAACGTTGAGTTCTTCAACTCGAATCCCGTGGCGGTCTGCGCGTTTACACACGTCTGGTCGTTCACGATGAGGAGCGCCGACGTAAATCCTTCCACGTGGAAGTTGAAATAGTGCGGACGCGCGCCGCGGCGAACAAGCAAGCCGCGATTCTGGCTCTCGGGGATGCCGACGCGATTGTTGCGTAGGCCCACGATGGTGGCGTTGTAGACCGTCGGCACTGCTCTCGGCAACGCATCAAAGTTCGAGGTCGCGTTGTCGTTTTCAAAGCCGTTGTCGCTGTCGAGTGGGTCATGCTGGGCAATGAAGAACTGCGTATTGCCGGTGTATCCGAACGTGTAGTCAAACCCGTCATCCGACGTAGCGGTCGCATACAGGTACGACATGTTCACGGTGCCACCGAACATTTCGAAGGCATCGTCGAGACCCGCGTGGACCTGCACGAACTGCACCGTGGTGCCACGTCCCACTCCATACATCGCCAAGCCGTTCAGTTCGTTTTCCGCGTTGAAGCGGAAGCCGGGATACTCGAGGCGCATATAGCGAATGGTGCCGCTATTGTCGTCATCGTTGCAGCCACCATAGAGACCAGCGCCGCCTTCGGCATTGGCTTCACGGCAACCACCCGTGGCCGCACGGCCGGCGATGACCGGGCTGGTCAGCGTTCCAGTTTCGTTGACCGACGCGTTGCCGAGGATTGAGACGCCGCCCCAGCATCCCTTGAAGCGAGGCGTTTCGCCCGCATTCAGCGTGCAGGTCATCACGATCGGCTGCAGTGGCGTACCCTGCGCGTTGATCGTCCCGTCGCGCGCGATCACGAGGTATGCCCCGTTGCTGCCGCCCACCGAGCGGGCTCCTTCCACACGAGTGCCCGCCTGGATGGTCAGCGTCGCACCACCAGTCACCACGACCCGTCCCGCCAACTCATAGATGTTGCTGGCGAGCCAAGTGGTGCTGGTCGTGATGTCGGCATTGACCACCACGCGGTTCGACACCGGCGTGACGGGGCGGCCAGGGATCACTTCGCCGACGACCGGCTGCAGCGATCCAACCGACTCGTTCACGATTGCGAGTGCATCGGCGAGCGACAGCAAGCGGCTACCGTTGGCCTCGCGACCGGGAGGGTTCGGATCCGACGCTTCACCGAGATCACTGGGCGTGCCATCAACGTTGAATGGAACGACGTTGCCTGCGACGACCGCATCCACTCGACCCTGCGGGCCTGTGCCGTCGGTGCCGATGATCATCTCGTTGCCACCAACCGACACGTTCACGATGTAGAGCGCGTCAGAGAGCTGAATCAAGCCATTGCCCGTCGCGTCGCCGTACTTGAGCCCGTTGATGATGTTGCCGGGCTCGGCGGCCACTTCCGTGGCTTCCAACGCGTCCGTCCAATCGCCGTACGTCATGCGCGCGGCATCCGCAGGCGACTGCAATCCGCTGTTGACGATGTAGCCAGCGGCAACGTCTGCATCGATGACCTTGACCGGTGATCCATTGGTCGCCACTTCTTCCGGCACAAAGGTGACCGAGGACGCATAGCCCTGACCGATCACGTCAAACACCATGGATGCCGAGTGCTTCAGGTTCGCCGGATCCAGAATCGCCACGCGGATCGATCCCGACACCGCGTCGGCATCGTTGACGAGCATGATCGCCTGGCTGTTGGCGTCACGCACTTGTCCGCGATAGCGCAGCTGCGACGGGTTGAACTTCAAATGTCCCTGCACGCCACCGATCGGCAGCGCGGAGGTATTCGCAATCGCGATGGCGATGCGTTCGCCGCTGGTGGCCGTCGGCGTCGACAGCTCGACCGCGAGCTCAGACGACTGCGACAGCAGCGGCGTCTGTGGCGAGGTCTGAAGCTCGTTCTGGTCGCACGCCGCGAGCACACCGACCGACGCAAACAGCGCGTAGCGGAGGCTTCGTGTGGTGAACTGCATGGTCTCTAATCTCCAGAGTCTGATAGTAGAGGCATCGTCACCCACAGGGCCCGGACGGTCCGGGCTCCTGTAGGGACGAAGACATGAGCAGAGTTACGGAACGATGATGGCAGTCGGCGGCGTCACGATGGTCTCGCCCGTGAAGGCAGCCTGCTGAGCGAGCGTCCCATTACGGGTTGCTTCGCTGATCGAGAGCGTCGGCGTGATGCTGCCGGAGAAGCCCGCGGTGATGTTGAACGTGAACGCGACCACTTGGAAACTCCCCGTCTCAAAGGCAGGCGAGACTGCGCCGTACGCGGAGTTCAGCACGGCGCCAGCGGTGCCGGCTCCCGACACCGACTGCGTGCCGAAGTCGAACGTGGACGTAAACTGACGCGAGGAGAAGGCCAACTGCGTGCCGTTGAAGCCGATAGCGGCCGTGAGACCAGTGGCCTCAACCGTACCGACGTTCCACCGAATGCGGACCTGCACCTGACGGCCAGTCGGGCCGGTGTTGGTGATCGGACCGTACTCGAGGCTGACCGGGTAGGTCGCCGGAGGCGGTACGCAGGTGACAACGATGTTCTGACCCGTGAGGCCAGCCGTCGTGAAGCCCGTGTACGCACGCGGGCCCGGATTGGTGCAGCCAGCCGGCAGGTTGCTGAGCGTCAGCGTACCCGTGCCCACGAGGGCCGGAACGTTGGCAATCGAGAACGTGCCCGCTGCTGGCGTGACGACGGCCGCAGTGGCCGAGCCACCCGTCGGCGTTGCCGTGATGCTCACGCCGGCGAGACCGCCGCCGAGGCTGCTGGTGATCGTACCAGCGATGGTACCAACCGGCACGGTGCACGTGACAACGAAGTTCACCGTCGACGCGGCCGCCGTGGCAACCGTGATCGCCTGCGACGCAGGGGCAACGCAGCCGCTCGGCAGGTTCGTCACAGACACTGTACGCGAGCCAGTCGCAACTGCTGCGACCGTGTAGGCGCCAGTGGCCGAGCTCGTGCCCGAGAAACCACCCGTCACGTTGATCGTGGCACCAGAGATCGGGCCAAGCTGCGGCGACGTCACCGTACCGGTCACGCTACCAGGGGCCGGCGCAACGCCGTTCTGGAGGTCGGCGGCGAGAATGATCTTCACGCGGAAATCACCGACCGTCGGGTCGATGAGGAAACCAACCTGTTGCGTGGTCGACGAACCGAGGGGCTCGATCGAACCGAACGACTCATAGCGGAAGCAGTCGTTGTCCGTCACGGCGCACGCGGCGTCGTTGAAGAAGTTGTGGAAGTTGCCGTTCCAGTTGTCGCTGGGCACAACGGTGCCGAAGCGAGGAGACGTCACAACCACTTCGTTGCCACCAGACGTCACGCCACCGGCGGTGGTCGTAACGCTGATTTCGAACGGGAACGCCTGCAAACCGGTCACGCCAGACGGCGGGGTCGGGAACGTGGGCGTGATGAGACGAATGCCGGCCAGCTTGTTGTTGATCGTCATGTCGAAGGTGACGAGCACTTTGCCCGGCACCGAGGCGCCGACGGCACCTGCCACAAAATTCGACGTGGACAAATCGATGACGTCACCACCGAGCAAGGAGTACTGCGGTCCCGAGTTCACACCAAGGTTCAATGAAGCCGCCGAAAGACGGCTGGCGATGCCGGTCGTCGGTGCCGTCACGCGCACCGTCTTGCGAACTGCGCTGACATCCATGATGAACGCCGCGCCGCGATACTGCGTCGGAATCGGCGGATTGCCCGGCAACACTGGATCAACTGAAGCCGGCGCCGAATCGGAGCAGGCGGCCAGTGCGACCATCGTCGCGGCCGTCGTCAACGTTGCGGCACGCCGGAAGAGCGTGGTGAAACTGAGCATCGTGTGGACCTCTCGTAGAGTGGGAGTACTCATCTTCCCGCTTGTCCGTTCGGCGACCCGACCAGCATGACTCGATGCGCGAAAGCTCGATGGGAGTGCGACTGGTGATTCGGAAACGAATCGTTCGGCAGTCGCGTGATCGCGCAGATCGAATGGTAGCTTCGTGGTTTTGCGTCGCTGGCTTTCGCCAGGTTTGCTCTTGTCGATCGTGTGGCAAGTAAGACGTCGTGCGTGGAAGCAAGATGATGGGCGCATCCCGTCACGAATACAGACATTGCCGTGTACCAAAAATCGGCGATTTTGCTCACACAATCGTTGCA
>JANOPS010000048.1:0-6805 GCA_031421995.1 Gemmatimonadaceae bacterium | reverse complement strand
GAAGCCCGTTGGACCATGAGACGTTTCGCGCACCGGAAGGCCGGGCGATCGTGACGGGATCACCGCGGGCCCATGTGTTGGTCATTGATGCGCAGTCACTCGCCGGCCGCGCGGCGCACGTCGCGGCTGGCGACGTGAGTGGCGGCGTGCGACTCTGGTGTCAAATGGCGCGTGGTGCGGCGATGGACGTCGGCGCCACGCATGTCGTCGCGGCATGGGATCACGACGGTCCCACGTTTCGGCACGCGCTGTTTGCGCAATACAAACACCGTCGTACAGGCGTGATGCGCTCGCGCATCGCGCCGATCCGAGAGGGAGTGGAATCCACTGGACTGACCAGTGTCAGCGTGGCGGACTACGAAGGTGATGATTGCGTCGCCACGCTGATGGCCCGATTCCGCGCGGAGGCGAGGGTCACGTTGCTCTCCAACGACTCGGATCTGCTCCAGTTCGTTGCCGACGGCGTTGCCGTGGTCACGTACGTCGGTGCAGGCAAGGGCCCCGACGGCATGCGCGTCAAACCGTGGAGCGTCGCGGACGTGCAAAAAAAGTTCGGCGTCATGCCTGCCGACCTGCCGGCCTTCAAGGCGTTGTGTGGTGAGGACGGTGATGACATTCCCGGAGTGAAGAACATTGGAAAGGGCACAGCGGTCAAGTTACTGCGACGGTGGCAGACACTCGAGAAGGCGCTGGAGGCCAGCGAGTTTGTGAGTCACCGCGACGATACCGCGAAGTTGGCGGGACAACACGAGCACGCGCGATTGATGTTGCAGCTCACGACGATTCGCCAAGACGTGCCGTTGCCACCACTGGCGTTTGCCCAGTGTGAGGCAACGGCGATTCGTTGGCCAGGCGGTTCGACGGCGCGCGCCGCCTCGGTGGTAAACCGCTCGGCGGCGGGACCCGGGCTTGAGGATGTGCCGTTCCCGGAGTAGCGCTTGACCGCATGGGAATATGGGTGGATAATCGGATGGCGATAGCCGCTGCGCCCTTCACAGGCCTGCCGATCCTTCCGCACCCCCACAGGACCCCGCCGATGCGTTGTCGAACCACACGTGCCACCTCCTGCGCGATCTTCGCGTTGGTGCTTTCCGCGACGACCTCATCGCTTAGAGCACAAGGAGGCGGGAGCGCACAGCCGCCAACACCGATGATCAACCAGTCATCGGATCCGGTGCTCAAGCCGTTCCGTTTCCGAAGTATCGGACCGGCAAGCATGGGCGGCCGTATTCATGATATCGAGGTCTCCGAAAGCAATCCGTCCATCATCTATCTCGGCTACGCCGTCGGTGGCATCTGGAAGTCGGAGAACAACGGCACCACGTTCGTGCCTGTTTTTGATGAGTATGAGGTGGCGTCATTCGGTGATCTTGCCATTCATCCGCGCGATCCAAACATCGTGTACGCCGGCTCCGGCGAGGCCAATAATCGCCAGTCATCGTCGTTCGGCGGCGGGATGTACAAGACCGTCGATGGCGGGAAGACCTGGCAGCTGCAGGGGTTGCGCGAAACGCAGACCATTTCGCGAGTCGTGATTGATTCACGGAATCCCGAAACGGTGTACGCGGCGGTCACCGGTCCGCTGTTCGGTGCGAGTCCCGATCGCGGCATTTATAAAACCACCAACGGTGGGCGGACGTGGAACAAGATCAAGTACATCGACGAGAACACCGGATTCACCGACATTGCCATCGACCGTTCGAATCCAAGTGTGTTGTATGCGGCCAGCTATCAGCGGCGCCGGACGCACTGCTGCTTTAACGGCGGTGGACCGGAGAGCGCGATCTGGAAGACCACCAATGGCGGTGCCAGCTGGAGCAAGCTGACGGGCAGCGGATTGCCACCGGGCACGTATGGACGCATCGCGCTCGATGTGTCGCGCTCGAGTCCGGGTACCGTGTATGCGCAGATTGAAGCGGGCGAGGTGGGCCGCGAGCTTGATCCGACCGCGGGCCGGGGTGCGGCTGGTGGTGCCGGCGATGGCCCTCCAGGTGCGGGCTTCGATTGGTGCAATAACGGTGGACCCGGCGGAGGTTTCGCAGCCGGTGGAGGTGGTGCCGGTCGCGGTGCTGCTGCCGCAACGCAGCCACGAACGGCTCCTGCACTTGACGTAAAGGCGGGCGGCATCTTTCGGACCGACAACAGCGGTGGGTCGTGGCGGCATGTGAGCAATTGCAACGCCCGTCCCATGTACTTCAGCCAGCTTCGTATCGATCCGCAGAATGCGAACGCGGTATACGTGGCCGGCCTGCCGATCGCAAAATCACTCGACGGTGGTCGGACATTCGCGACACTGAATGACGCTGGTGGGAATGGTGCGCCCGGGCACGTTGATGTGCACGCGATTTGGATCGACCCGAAGAACTCCAACCATATCATGAATGGCAACGATGGTGGCTTGGATATCAGTTACGATCAAGGGCGGTCATGGAGTTCGATCAAGACGATGGCTACAGCGCTGGCGTATGATGTATCGGCCGACATGCGTCGACCGTACTTCGTGTGTGCCGGGTTGCAGGACAACGGGAGTTGGTGCGGGCCGAGCTCGCGTCGCAACACCAACGGCATCCTCAATTCCGATTGGTTCAATGTTGGCGGGGGCGACGGCTTCTTCACCGGCCAAGATCCGAACGACTACAACATCATCTTCTCCGAATCACAAAACGGCAACACGAATCGACTCGACTTACGGACCGGCCGGGGTGGTAGCGTTCGCCCAGCCGCACCGCCACCACCGCCACCGCTTGATGTCCCGTCGGGTGCTGCAGTGCCGCCCGCAGGAGGACGTGGCGGCGGTGCCGGTGGACGAGGTGGGAACCCGAACGTCGTGAACGCGGCGGCCGGCGATCAGTTCCGCTACAACTGGAACACGCCCTTTCAGTTATCGTCGCACAATTCCAGCGTGATGTGGCTTGGCGGCAATAAGCTGTTCCGCTCATACGACCGTGGAGAGACGTGGATCGCCGGCGCTGACGTCACGAAGCAATTCGATCGGAGTACGGTCGACATCATGGGCGTGAAGGGCAGTCAGTCCATGCTGTCCAAGAACGACGGGCTGACGCAATACAGCACGATCATCAGCGTCTCCGAGTCGCCGATCAAGCCAGGACTTGTCTGGGTTGGGACCGACGACGGCACCGTGCAGGTCACTCGCGACAACATGGCGACCTTCACTGACGTCGGGAAGAATCTCCCGGGCATTCCCGCCGGAAGCTTGTACTGGGTCTCGCGCGTGGTTGCGTCGGCGTTTGATTCCGCTACGGCCTACGTCGCCGTTGACGGTCATCGCAGCAATGATCTCAAGCCATACCTCTTCGTCACGAAAGACTTCGGGCGTACGTTTTCGGCCATCACCAACGGATTGCCAGCCTACGGCAACGTGCAGGTCGTGACCGAAGATCCGAAGAACCGCAATCTGCTGTATGCGGGCACGGAGTTCGGCCTCTTTGTCTCCACCAACGCGGGCCAGTCGTGGCAGAAGTTCATGAACAATTTTCCCACCGTGCGCACCGATGATATCATGGTGCACCCGCGCGATGGCGACCTGATTGTGGCCACGCACGGGCGCGGCATTTGGATCGCCGAAGACATCACGCCGTTGCAGCAGATGACACCAGCGGTGATGGCGGCAAACGCGACGCTCTTCGATATCCGACCAGCGGTGGCGTGGCTCACGGATCGCAAGCTTGGCCAACAGGTCACGGGGCAGCAGGTCTTCCGCGGGGAGAATGCGCCGCGCGGCACGTACATCAGTTACTTCTTGCGCACCGCGGCGACGGACGATGTGCGCATTACAATCAGCGACGTCACCGGGCGCGTGCTGCGTACGCTGACGGGGAGCAAAGACGCGGGACTGAATCGCGTGCTCTGGAACCTGGCTCCGACACCGGCGGCCGATGCCGCGGGCGGGCGCGGCGGTGGCGGGGGCGGCGGAGGCGGGGGCGCACCGGAGGCCGTGCCCGCGGGCACCTACAAGGTCACGCTGCAAATCGGCGCCACCACGCTCACGAAGACGGTGCAGGTGCTCGAAGACCGTTGGATGGAAGAGCGGTAAACAACAGCGGGGCAGCAGCGCGAACGTTGCGCTGTTGCCCCGGAAGCAAGCATGCCCTTACGGCGCTGCGCGAGGTGCTCGCATCCTCACTTCAGCACGACAGGCCACTCCCGCCCAAGCCCCGTCATCAACTCGGCCATCACGGCGATGCCATCCCACAGATTTTGTAGTCGCAGATTCTCGTTTGGGGCGTGCTGACTGTTGTCCGCGTTTACGGTAGGGACGGTGATGACCGTCGCGCCGAGCTGTTCGACGAAATGAAAGAGCGGCAGTGAGCCGCCGAGGATGGGCATCACGAACGGTTCTTGGCCGTAGCTCCGCGCCATGAGTCGCTTGATGGCTTGCACGGCGGGCAGATCACTGGCCACGCGCACACTCGTGTACCCACTGTCGTACGACACCAGCGCGACACGGGAGCGATCTTTGGTCTTGGCGGCAAGGCTGGCGTCTGTCGTGACGGTCAGGCCAAGCGATGCGAGATAACGCTCGACCATCATGCGAATGCGGGCCGGCTGCTGGTTCGGCACCAGTCGGAAGTCGATGGAGACACTGGCGCTTGTGGGAATGGCGTTCGACGCCCCGCTGCCAACGTTCCCGGTGCGGATACCGCGAACGTTCAGTGCTGGCCGCATGATGCGTTCGCCCAGTGGTGCGTTGTTCGCTTCGGTGCGCATCAGTCCGAGTGAAATGCGAACAGAATCGTCGGTGGTGGAGAGCGCACGCGCCAGTGACTGATCGGCCGCCGAGATCGGTGGGACGTCATCGTAGAACCCCGGAAGACGGATCGTTCCATCCTGATCGCGCAATCCCGCGACGAGATGCGCGATCGCGACGGCGGGATTGGGCGCCCAGTTCCCATAGTGGCCGCTATGAAGGGCGCGATTTGGACCAAACAGCGTGATGTCAACGCCCATCACGCCGCGGACACCGAGCACCAGCTGCGGTCTGCCGCTGACATGCGCGGGTCCATCGAAGAACAGCCACGCGTCTGCCTTGAGTTTGTCGCGATGCGTGTTGAGGATGTCGCCGAGATGATTGGATCCAGCCTCTTCTTCGCCTTCGAGGAAGAACTTGATGTTCACCGTCGGTGTGCGGCCAAGCGCCTTGAGCGCGTCGAGCGCCGCCAGCATCGCCACGATGGGTCCTTTATCGTCACTCGCCGAGCGTGCCCGGATGCGGACTTCCGGATCGATGGTGGCACCGACGGCGGGTAACGGCACGGCGTCGGTCGCCACGCTATTCTGATACCGCCGCAGCTCAGGCGCGAACGGTTGGCTATCCCACCCGCCACTGGCAACTGGTTGGCCATCATAGTGCGCGTAGAACACCACGGTGCGGGTCGCGCCGGGCGTCACGATCTCACCAAACAGCGCCGGGCTCCCTCCCGATGGGGCTCGCAGTGCCGTGAGGGCCACGCCGCGCTTGGCAAACGCCTGCGTGAGGAATGCGCCATTGCGCGCGATGTCTGACGAATCGCTGGCGACGTTGGGAATGGACAGGAGCGCGAAGGCCTCATCGAGGATGGGCCGTTCGTGCGCCTTGCGCCACGTATCAACGAGTGGGCGCAACGCGGGTTGTGTCGTCGCAATCGCGGGGAGGACCATCACGACGAATGCGGCGGCGGCGAGACGGACGGTCACGGAATTGGAAGGTCGCATTGGAGAATGCTACCACCCGGTACTTTGCCGAACCAGAGAACCGCCCACGTCGGCTCCTGCTCGATGCGGTGCACCGGGTCGGGAGCCGCGTCGTGAGCCGCGTCGTGAGCCCAGCCCGCTTGTTGGCGCTATGGTCTTGCTCGGCGCATTGGCATTCGCCACAATTCGCTGGGGCATGCATCCCGCCATGTTGATGGTCTTCAGGCGAAGCCTACGCCGTTTCCTGCGCGAGGGGATATCACTGTGAATGCTGCAATGCTGGTACGGGCCTTTGGTGCAGTCGTGGCGCTCGCGGGTGCGAGCCGATTCGCAATGGCGCAGCCTTTGCCCGGGGCGCCCGCGCTGACCTGGCGCGCGTCGGCAGACCCCGTCGTTTCCAGAGCTGATTCGCTCACAGCCATCGGTGACACGGCGCAAGCTGTTGGCGTGCTGGAAGCGGTACTGATGCCTCGCTCCACGAATGCCGCGGCGTGGCATCGGTACGGCATCCTGCGCTGGCAGCGCGTGGCGCGATTGCGAAACGGTGGGTATATCAACGATGCCAACACCATCACGTCGCTGCGCATGGCCGACAGTGCGCTGCGACTGGCAACCCAGTTTGCGCCCGACAGCGCAGAATACTGGATGACGCTGGCGCAGTTCAATCTGCAATCAGGCATCGGGTCGATGCGTTTCGCGGCGGAGCGCCAGATGGCGCGCGCGCGCGAGGCGGCTGAAAAAACACGGGATTCTTCGCTCATGGCCGCCACCAGTGACGCGCTCGGCATGGCCACGTGGCGTCGGTTTGAATCCACGCGCAATCGGGCCTTGGTAGGCGCTGGGCAGCGCGTGCAGTTTCAGACTGAGGGGCGATGGCAGCGCGCGCATGCCAAAGATTTCCTCGATACCTTTTCGAAGAGAATTCAGCCGCCGACTGGAACGGTTGACTATCTCGCCGCGAACACGCATTTCCTTGATGCACTACGCGCCGCCCCGAACACGCTGGCGTATGCTCGGCACGTCTACATGGCGAATGCCGTCGGGGGGCAGTGGGAAGCGCTGCTGGCGCTCGCCAATAAGCGGGCGGCGGCGTCAGCGTTCGACGCCGATGCTC
>JANOPS010000047.1:0-20071 GCA_031421995.1 Gemmatimonadaceae bacterium | reverse complement strand
TGCCACGAGTCCACTCGAAGGTGTAAGGCGGTTGGCCACCGACGACGAGTGCGTTCCAGTTGCATCTTGTATTTGGTCCCATAGTCCAGTAGCCCCCGGCAATGTCAGTAGCGAGAGTCGGACGGCGGGAGTAAAGGAGTCGATTCGGAGAGCCCGTGCCGAGGCTTGCGGGGTCGAGATAACCGCTGGATGCGTTGTTTTTGATCGCGTCCATAACGTCAGAAGGTGACTTGTTTGGGAAAAACTGAAGTTCCAATGCCGCTACGCCAGTCGTATACGCGGTCGCGGTTGAAGTGCCGCCTCCGTCGACGACCGGGGCGAAAATATCAACGCAAGGACCATTACCACTGTAGCCATACTTCCTATCGGTGCCAGCCTCGGAGGCACCCACGGTGAGCAACTCTGGAACGTGAGCGGGAGAGCGATCGCACGCATCGGCGCTGTCATTTCCGGCCCCGACAACTGCCAAAACTCCAGCGTCGAAGGCTCTTCTCATTGCATTGTCGACAGTATATCCGCAGCCACCACCACCGCACGTTCCATTTGCGCTGTAGTTGATGATGGCAGGACGGGGACTGTACAACCGGATGAGATCAATCGCCTGTACTGCTTCACTGTTATTTAGGGTTAGACACTGTCCGTTATTACTTACTCGCGCGGAGTGAATTGTCGCGCCGCGCGCGATTCCTTGGGTTGAGCCAGCGGCGGCGACCGCCATGCGAGTCCCGTGAAACTCGTGTTCGGATCCGGTGCAGCTTTGGAGCGGGTTCGTGCCAATTGCGAGGGAGCTAACTCGCCCCACAAGTTCAGGGTGATTGATGTCCACCCCGTTGTCCACAATCCAAATGTGGACGCCACTTCCATTGGCTGTCCATCCGTAGATGTTATCCAACGTCAACTTTCCCGATCGCTGATCAATCCGATCGAGGGCTTGAGTCGACGGCTGCGTGTACTGTATTGTATCGCCCTGATCGGCCAGCGTGACGACGTAGTCCGCCTCAATGTAAAGGACCCGCTTATCGGCACGTAGCCGTTCAATCCCTGCATCTGGGAGATGCGCCCAGAATCCCTTGCGGCCCGTGAAAACACCGATGACACTGCCCTGCATCCTCTTTGAAATTTCGTCGGCTACGGCCGCTACATTTTCAACATCATCATTTAGGCCTACGATGTATCTGCCTAGTATGCGACCCTTGACGCTCATTGAGTAGAGCTTCGCAAGGGTATCTCGCTGCTCCCCAGTTCTGGTAAGGAGCGCGTTTACGTCTGGCTCAACAACAGCGCGTGGTGCATCGCACGAAGCTAGAAGAGCCAAAAGCAGGGCAGCCGCGCTATTCGCATATCTACCCCCCGGTACTGCGCTATTACTTGCGATCGGATATCGATCGTTCGTGCTTCCTTGTTCCTCGTTCATTGCTTCTCCATGATCGTAAGAAGTGATTTCTCTCAGGACAGAATCTCTTAGGCCGTCTCTTAGCATCCACTCATTGAGCACCTCCTTCTTCAAGGGATAACGCGACGCACGTTCGCTCCGCCCTGGTGTGCTGCCTACTGCCGCCAATGATGAAGTATGGCGAGGCAGCTTCGAATGACGACAATCCGCCCGCGGTTGGGCGTCGAACTTTACTCCTGTGGCACAAGCAGCGTTCGTTCGCGTCGTGTGCGGCCTCTAACTGAAGTGATATGTGCTCCCACCGCTGCCTGCCTGCAGGATTCGCTCACCGCGATCGAATGTCAACAGATGAACTGTCGATAGTGTGTCGCGCGATACGCAAACGAGGAATATTCTTTCCGTCGGCGTGACATTTCTCACGTTGTTCAACCGCCTCGTCGTGGCGCACGACATCGTTCCTCGACGCGACCAAGGGGCGACAGCCGCATCTCGTGTTCCGCGTGCAAGTGCACCTGCGGTTTGAGCAAGCAGACACATTCGACTCAAAGTCATGAATACACGCTTGCGTACATGGGACGAATGCAACGCACGAATCGCTGCGACGCTGATGGCCAGTACATTCAAGCGCTTGGTCTCGCAGTCTCGCAGAAAAACGATGGCGCCCGGAAGACTCCGGGCGCCATCACATTCATACTCGATACGCGCAATCCTGAGAACAGGACTACGTGGGCGCAAACCTACGGATTCGGTTTCGGAAAGTTCGGGTTGGTTTCTTTCTCCGACAAGGGCGTGGCGAAGCACAGATCTCGACCGGGGATCTCTTCCTTCGGATCGAGGGCGCCAGGCCGATTCAGCGTTGTCCAACGACGGAGATCACCGAGGCGGCGACCTTCCAACCACAGCTCGATGCCACGCTCGCGCTTGAACGCCGCCCACGCTTCCACCGCTGACGTTGCGGTGACAGCTGGCAACGTCGCGACCGCAAGGCCTGCGCGACGCGCGTTGATCAGTGCCAACATCCCGGGAATATCGCCGTCAACCAACTTCGCCTCCGCTTCGATGAGACGCATCTCGAAACCGGTGACAAGATTGATGTTCGAAGTGAGTACCGGATGCTTCGTTTGGAAGTACCATCGCACCTGACCGAGGTTGCCGACTGGCGCATCGCCCACAAGCAGGGTGAGGCTGCTGTCAAACGGAACGCGGGGATCACGAGTCGCCCGTCGATGCGTCTCGATGTACGTGTTCCACACCGTATGCGCGCGATATGGTTGGCTCGCGCTGGCCCAGAAGATCCGATTGTACTGATCGAGCTCGTTCTGGTAGTAGGGCATACGATACACGAACGTGTTTGGTACCGTTGCCGCATCGGCCACGGCGCCAGCCAAGTTGCCTCGCAGCAACCGAACCGACGCACGACCGGCGGTGGCAACTTGGGCCAACGTGGTGTTGCCGTTCGCCGTTGCGACGGTGATCGCATCCGCGAAGTTGCTCTCGGCCCGCTCGAGGTACACCGTATGCGGACCGGGTGCACCGCCGTTGATGACGCCTTGGCAGAAGTTCTCGCCAAGCAGTCGATTCGCGAAACCCGCCCAGATGTGGGCCTGGGTGAGTGCATTTCGGAAAGCGGTGGTCGGCGTCGCGGCGACGATCACCTTTCCGCGGGCGACAGCATCTTCGGATGTCCATCGAGCGCGTTGACCAAAGTTCCACCAGACGCCGCCGTCATCATCGGTCAGTTTGCCACTGAGCTGTTGAACGGTGATGCCAAATGCGCCTGTTGAACCGCTGGGGAAGATCTCCCGCGCGACGGCGGCGCCGGAGTAAGCCGTCCAATTCAGGGCTTCAGACACATCGCGCCCAGAGCCGGCCACGAGGGCGCTGAGGGCACCCGGCGCATCAAGCGCCGCTGCCTGGATTGGCCCCGGGTTGGTCGCTTCAAGTGCACACGCAGAGACGCCCGCTGCCGCAGCGAATGGGGCCGCGGAGATCACCACGCGACGAGCCGTTCGCGCGATCTTTGAAAACGTAGAAATAGGCATGGTTATCTTCCTCAGTACGAGATGCGAAGGGAGGCCATGAACAGCGCTGGCGCGGGAATCTGCTCGTTGATGGCGCGCACCACGGCGTTAAACGAATCGTTGTTCGTCATCTCAGGATCAAACAGCGGCATGCCGAAGTTTTTTCGGAACACGTTTTGCGCCGACATCGTGAATATGCTGCTGGCCGTTCGAGGAATCAACTTGCCGAGCGGAACGTTGAGCGAGATGTCGCGGACTTTGAAAAAGTCCGCCTTAAAGATGAACATGTCGCTGCGCACGTTGCGCTGAATACAGGTCAGATTCTCGCGTACGGTGATCGGCTGATTGGCCGCGATGTTCCCGTAGGCCTCTGCACACGTCGGCCACCGCACGGCACGGGACAGCGCGTTGAATGAGGCGCCTTCTTCGATGTAAGCGCCACCCTGATACTCGCCGCGCGCCGATAGGGTGATGTTTCGCCAGCCCCGAATGTTGATGTTCCCGCCAATGATTCGGGTCGGAGAACTTGGCCCGAAGTCGTAGTTCGAGACCGTATCCGGAGCAACGCCGCGAGCATCAGGGTTTCTGATCAAGCGCCCGCGAACAACCGCGGCCGGCTTCCCCGCCACCACCCACCCCGAGTTGCCCACGCTGAAAGACGGGGCACCACCCAGCGAGATCACTTTGCTCACGTTTGTACTGATGTTCAACCCAGCACTCAACCCAAACGCGGCGCGGTTGATGAGTTGCTGGTTGATGGCGACCTCAATGCCCTTCTTGTTCATCTCGCCCACGTTCCGCAACTCGTTGTTCAAGAAACCGAGGCTGGGGATGGAGCGCACGCTGAACAACGCGTCGGTGGTGGTGGCGTTGAAGTAGGTGAAGTCGATCGATGTCCGTCCGTCGAACAGTGCCTGATCAAAACCCAGTTCCTGCTCCGTCGTCCGTTCCGGGCCAAGGCTGGGGTTACCGACATTGCTGGGCCGCACCGCCGTGGCCGTGCCCCAGCCAACCTGATTGTACGTCCGCACGGCGGCGAAGGCCGTGGGAGCGCGACCGGCGGCGCCAAACGCACCACGAAGCTTGAGCGTACCGAAGGACTCCTTCCAGAACGACTCATCTGATACCACCCACGACGCAGAGATCTTCGGATAGAACTGGAATCCGAAATCACTACCGAACGCACTATTCCCGTCATAGCGACCGCCAACCGTCACGAAGTATCGATCCTTGAGACCGAAGAGCGCAGATCCGTAAGCGCCACCGGTGATCACGCGCGTGCGATTCTCATCGGCGTTTTTGATCGCACCGCTAGCCACGCTGGGATCAGACGGCGTCGCGAAGTTTTCCGAGAGTGCCACCACATCACCGACCAGCGAGTTGACGTATTGTGTGCCCGCAGACGCGGTGACGCGCAGGTCCTTGCCAATGCCAAACTCGTAGTTGTTCTGCCAGTCGATACTGAGAGTGGTATTGGACCAGCGCTGATTCTGGATAACACCGAGCGGCGCGGCCGGGAATCCAAAGGGACGGACGTTGCGGTTCTCCAGCGCCGCACGATCAAGACCCAGCGTCAAGCGAGTCGAGAGCTTGGCGATCGGCGTGAATGTCCCGGTCATCCCCATAATCAGCCGGTCGATATTGGTGTTCAGTTTCTGCTGCAACACCTGCCGAATCGTATCCGGGTTGCCTGTGCCGAAGTAGTTCGCGTTCTGTCGGAATGCATTCAGCGTGATGCCCTGCGCGTTGTTCCCCGCGGGCGTCTGATCAATAAGGTTGTTCGTGTACGCGCTGCTCCAATTCACGGCCAGCTTCTTCATCGGTTGGAAGTCGATGTTGGCGCGAACCTGATACTTACGATCGCGATCATTGGGTAGCACGCCATCGGTGTTGTCGACCTGCGTCGACAACAGATACTTGAGATTGTCACCTGTTCCGCCAGAAACTTGTACTGAAGTACCGAAACGCGGCGCGTAGTTGTCCAGTCCCGGGATGCTGCCACTCCCGCTGTTGCGAAGGAACGGGTCCATATTGATGAGCGGCACCGAGTCGGTGCCGAACTTTCGCAGGCTGCTGACGCCGGAGTTCAAACGCACCTGCCACTTGGCCGCGCCCGACGCGCCACGCTTGGTGAAGATCTGGATCACACCAGCCGCGGCATCTGTGCCATACAACGTGGCGGCAGCGGCGCCCTTCACCACCTCGATGCGATCGATATCGTCGGGGTTGATGTCATTGAGCGGGCTGGAGTTCGAGTTTGCCCCGCGCTGGGTTGTGCCCGTGAAGATACCGTTGCGCGGATACTCGTCGCTGCGCGTACGCACGCCGTCGATGAACACGAGTGGTTGGTTGGTGAGCGAGACGCTCGTCGTGCCACGCAACCGGATGGCCGAACCACTACCCGCGTTGCCAACACCACCGCCCACCGTCACACCAGCAAGGCGTCCCGAAAGCATGCTGGAGAGCGTACTCGGCACTTCGGGCACATCGGCGATCTTGATCTGTCCAATCGAGTTGCCAACCTCACGCTTGCGCGCAGAGCCCGCGGTGCCCGTCACCACCATTTCATCAAGCGATACCGCACTCACCGTGAGCGAGAAATTCACCGTGGACGTGCCCCCTGCAGTCACGACAACGGCCCGTTCGGTCGGCTGGTAGCCGATCAGTCGCGCGCGCACCACCTGATTGCCCGCGTTGACCGCCGTGATGGTAAAGGCACCACTCGCATTAGTGATCGCGCCGTTGGTCGTGCCTACGATCGAGATTTGCGCATTCGCCAGCGGCAGCCCGGACGTGCTACTCGACACGATACCCTTAATCGTTGCCCCTTGGGCTCGCGCAGCCTGCGGCGAGATCGCGCTGGCGATCAGCACTGCCGGGGTAAACCAACTCAACAGTCGACCAACGGAGCGACGACAGTAGCGCATCACAGCCTCCAAAGAGTGAATGACGGGTGCGCGGCGCCTGCCGGGTAGGAGGGCAGACGAAGGCATGGATCAACCAGCATGTGTGACGTCGGCCTCGGCGCGACCCATCGCTGGCAATCTCGCGCTATGATGCCGTTCGGACTGTCGCCTGTCAACAACCGTTTACAGGGCGTCGGCGCCTTGCATTCTAAATTATTCATGAACAAGGCGTCCTGTCCCAAGACCCGCCAAGACCCGCCAAGACCCGTCCGGCTCCAGATCGCCGCCGCTCACGCTGCCCAACGGCCCTCTTCCGCACGATAGGCGCCCAAGTACTCTTCTCGGGGGTACTGATCGCCCATCACCGGCATCTCGATCTCCACCAGCCCACGCCACGATGCGCCGCTCCCTCGCTCCGATCCACATACTCCAGCACCCGTGTCTTCAGGCCTGCGTGCTGCTCCTTCTGGCGACCGCGCCCCTGTCCGCGCAGTCGAACGCAAAAGCCAAATCCAAGGCACCAGCCACGACACTCGCCGCGCCGTCCCTGATCGGTGCGTGGAGTGGGACCGCGACCGTTCCGCTCCCCGATAGTGCCGTGATTGTGCCGGTCTTCTATACATTCACGCAGACGGGCAGCACGATTGGCGGATCGGCGATGGTGCCGGGACAAGGGACAGGACCGATCTCGAACGTGGTCCGAGACGGCTCGCGCATTCAATTCCGTGTCACCGCACCCGAAGCGCGACTGCTCGAGCATGACGGCAAACTCGGCACCGACGGCGCCATTGAAGGACTGGTGAACATGAACAACCAGCCGGTCGCGAAGTTTCGGATTACCCCAAAGCCACCGGCCAAGCCCGCCAAGTGATATCGCGTTCGTCCGCGGCGGTGTCGGCGCGTCAACCGGGAACGACGCTGAGAAAACCATCGGCGGGGCCGAGGAGTACCGCGGGCGCGAAGCCCAAGAAGAGCAGCAACAGGACCAGCGACAACGCCACCACCCGCTCACGCGGGTAGAGGTCGGGCGCCAACGAGGCAGTGGTTGGACCGAGAAACGTTTTCGAGAACGCCATTAACGTGGCGACAGCGAGCGACGCACTCGACAGAATGACCAGAACCGTGCTGGTTGGGCTTTCCATCCACAACGTGTGCAGCAGCAAATCATCGGCGACAAACCCCGCCATGCCCGGTAAGCCCACGCCGCCGCCACCGAACAAGATGAACGCGAGGGCCAATTTTGGGAACGCGCCAACGCGACCGCCAGGACCGGCGAACGACACCGGTCCAACACGCTCCTCGAGCGAGGTGATCATCATCCCAAGCCCACCGAGTGCCAAGCCCATCGTCACCGCGACCAGCAGGGCGGCCGCGAAGTTCCCGATACTGGCCGCGCCAAGCCCCGCCAGCAACATCCCCGCGTGCAGCGTTGTCGTGCCACGATAGAAGCCGCGCAGATCCTTCTGTACAATCGTTAACAGGGCGGCCACAATGGTCGCCGCGGCTCCAAAGCGCACGAGCGCCGGACCGGCCGCGATGGCGTTTGCGTGGTGATCAACGAACCGCAGGTGCGCGAACACCAGGGCAATGGTCGATGCCAGCTGTTGCGTCTGGACCACCGGCGCGCGATCGCACAGACTCGAAACGCCGAGGTGGAAAGGCATCACGCCGGCGCGCATCGCCACGGTGAGGCACGACAACCAGAAGGCTACCGTGAGCGCGTCCTGCTGGATCGCGGCGGCAACGCCAAGCGCGGTTCCCGCCGACAGCACCAACATGGCCGCGCCCGTGCGGCTGCTGGCTCGCGCGCTCCACGCATGCACAAGCGCGCCGACCGCCACTCCGGCGTAGGCCAATGCCCCATTGGACGCCAGCACGGCGACCACAATGGCGCCCATCAAACTGGGCAGGTGCCATCGGCTATGCTTTGGCTCCGCGACGGCCGGTGCGATAACCAGCAACAGGCAGAATCCCAGTGTCTCCCACGGGGCTGAGAACAACGCGGCCATGTTCATCAAGATTCCGCGCGATCAAGTGACACGTCGCGACGGAAGCGACGGTCGGCGGTGTCGATGGCACGGGCCAACCACAACACGGGCGCGAACGCCGCATCGATAGCATCATCGAGCCGCAGCCGATGCAGCGACGCCGCGTACAGTTTGGCCGCGAGCCGCGGCGACCACCGCTCCAAGACGGAGGCGCTGTGATGGTGGTGCCCCATCCGATGACTGTCATGAATCATGTTGGGGGCCTTCAAAAACTGCCCTAAGCGCAGCAGGGCGTGGCACAGCAAGTGCACCAACGCCAGCGTGGTCCACCCGAGGCAGATCTCGGACAGGATGAGGCCGACCTGCGCCAGCGTTGCATGCGCCAGTGCGCCTTTCGCATCGGTGTGCACACGTACGACCGCCGAAGCGTAGATGGCCGTGGACATTCCAACGACAATGCCGATGGCACGCGCCACCAGGGAGACCTCAAGCAGCGGCCATACGCGCAGCAGCAGAAACAAACCGGCGTGAATCGACACGGCACCGTAAAAGAGCGCGCTCGAAGGCGTAGGACCTTCCATGGCGCGCGGCAACCATCCGGAAAACGGCAGCTGCGCCGACTTGCCCATCGCCGAGAGGAGAAACAGGAGCGCAATCGCCGTCGATTCTGATCCGGGAAGCGACGTGGCTCCGGCAAACGCGGAGAATCGCGCAGAACCCAGGAGTTCGAACGTGGTCACCGTCGCGATCAGCAACCCGGCATCGGATAGTCGGTACGTCGCGAACGCCCGCACCGACGAGCGCACCGGTTCGGCGCGCTCGTGAAAAAAGCCAATGAAAAACGCCGACGAGATGCCGATCAACTCCCATCCCGCGAAGAACAGCTCCAGCGCGCCGGCGAGCGCGACGAGTTGCGTCCCGGTGGCAAAGATGCCAAGCAACGCGAAGAAGCGATTGAAACCCGGCTCCTTATGCAGGTACGTGCGAGAGAATCGCGCGATCAACGCCGTGAGCAGCGCCGCGAACAGCGAGATCGTCACCGAGATATTGTCGACGAGGAGCACGGCCGGCATGACGAAATCGCCAATGCGGAGCCAGTCACCGAATTCGAGTTCTCCGCGGATGGGCGTGCCGAACAGGCCGGCAAACCCGCCAAGGATGAGCAGACTGCCGATCACCGACGTGGCCAGTGCCGCGCTCGTGATCCGCACCACGCGCGTTTCGGTCGGTGGCCGGTCGGACAACATGGTCGTGAAGCCGATGATCGCCACGCCGAACAGCGGGGCAAGGAGCGCCAGTGCGAGAGCGACCCACATCAGCGAATACACGCCGAACGTCAACGATGTCATGCGGACACCTCGCGTGCTCGCGCGAACTCTCCGGAGTGTCCGGGGCCGACCGCCGAGGCCGGAAGCGCGCTGCGCACCAGCGCTGGCGGCAGGTGAGCCCGCGTACGCATGTGCCACTCCGGCGACCGCTCCACCACGGGCAGCAGCACAGGTGTTGGTTCATACGGCACAAACCGCCCGCCTTCGAACACCGCCATCGCACCGGTGTCGGGATGCACCGACACCAGCTGGATCCACTCGTTCACCACCAGTTCAGCGACTTCCGCTTGTCGTCCTGCCACCGTTAGCAACGCCTCCGGCGTTGCATCAACGACCAGCAGCAAGCGCATCGGCTCGTGGATCTCCACCATCTGCAACGGAAGCCCCGTGCGCAGATCGCTCTGGTGGCCGTTCATGACGCCAATCAAGCCCGTCACGTTGTGCGGAAGCTTGGTGCCGCAGCCAAACGTCTCATTGTCCACCGACGAGAAGTAGTACTCCAGACTGATGCCTGCACCCACCGGACCAACCGCTGCGAGGATCCGTTCGAGAATCCGCTCGTCGGTGTCGATGGTCGGATCGTAGCTGACGAGGAACGAGCGACGATCGAGATGCAGGCCACGCGTCCATGCCCGACGACCCACGATGCAGACGGAATTCGTGCAATGTCCGTACTCCGGCCGCGGCTGGGCCAAATGCGACGCGCGGCCCTCCACATGACGCAAGGCGTCCTCCGGTGTCACACTGAGCGGCGCGTTGTCAAACCGGCGACTGCGTTCCCGTGCGTCTTCACGACGCGCGCGCTCCAGCGCGGCGTAGGCCACTTCGAACGGCTTGGTGAGTGACACCGGTAATCGTTCCAGATCGTAATAGCGTACGCTGTCGTCCGCCGTGTCGTGCAGCGCGCCGACAAACCACGTATCCGCAGGGATGTCGATCCCACGCCGTCGCACACCGTCGCGGACATCCGGGCGATTGGCCATATCCGCAAACAGGCGCGCGTTGGCGCCCCCTCGGCGACCACCGCAGGCTCCGCAATCGTGCGCGGATTCGTGTGGATTGTTGAGACTCGTTGACCCGTGACCCAAGAACACGACGACTTGGGCGAAGTCTCGCACCAGTCCCAAGTTTGTCAGCGTCGCCGTGACGCGGTCGATCGATTCGTCGAGTGAGAAACCGAGCGGTTTACGCCGACCGGGAGCGATCGACTCTGGATCGACGCGAAGTGCGGACAATTGTGTGGTCGGCCGTGGCGCCAGCCCGGCGGCGACGCGATCGCCGAATCGACTGGAGCTGCGCGGCGCAAGGACGCGGGCAACAGTCTTCACCGCCGACAACGGACCGACGATAAGCGACATGCCCACTCCGCCGCTGAGCGTGCGTGACGCCGCCACCGCGCGGCGTTCGACGGCATGCCACCGCGCTCGCCATTTCTGACTGAACAGATGGCGAGCGAGGTCGGTGTACACCGGCTGTTCGTATATCTCGTGGCCGGGCGTCACCACCACCGGGCAATACGCGGCGGGCTCGCGGTCATAGAGCCCCTGATAGTCAATCGCCACGCCGAAAAATCCGGCCATGCCAAACGTGATGTAGTCGGGATGCTGCTCCTCGATCGCGCGACGGATCGACTCTTCGCGTTCGTCGATGCAGAACACGAACTGCGCGAGGGGCCGCGTATGCCGAACGTCGTCCGGCAGCGCTCGGCGGGCGGCGAGCGCATCAAGGATCATCCGGCGATAGGAACGTTCGTACGCGTTCTGGAACAGCTGTCGGCGGATCAGCGGTGTGCACGCGGCGCATTCACGCCACACGCCAGCCAGCGCGTCGTCTGCCAGATCGGTCACGGCTGTCGGCGACATACCGGCGGCGTGTGCAAGGCGCCACAGGATAGCCGCATCAAGCATGCGTTCTCGCGGCGGTGCCTCCGGCATGCGCGTGCGCAGCGCAGACCAGTCGGTGGGCACCCGTGCTGCCTGACAGGCACGGTCGACGGCGCGTCGTTCAAGCAGCAGGCGCACCGCCAGAAACTCCACCAAGCTCGTCGGCGGACCGCCAGGATGGTCTTCGGGCTGCCGCTCAAGGCGCGAAAACATGCCGGCCCATCCCGGCAACGCCAGCGCCGTGGCAAGCAAGAACGGCTCAACAGCTGTTCCATGCACGCCCATCGCCTCAAGGCACACACGAATAATCGCGTCGGCACTGAGTTGTTGCTCGTGCGCGTCGCGCATGTCCGCTTCCGCGCCGCGGCAATCGCGCGGTGCCGACGCACCGGCGCTGTACATCTGAGTGACCGCGCGAAGAAATCCGTGGGCGCGCCCGGGCAGCACCGATCGGGCTTGGCCCTGGTCAAGGAATCCCGATCCCAATCGAATGAGCTCACCATGCACGGCGACATCGGTATCGGCACCACCGAGCGCGACCAGCACATCGCGATGTCGGCGCACTGCACGAGTGGTGGGCAGCCGCAGCTCCGGCCCCTGTTCCGCGCGCGCCACGCAGGCGCTCCAGAGATCGAGGTCACCGCACTCGCGAGCGGTATTGGCGCCAATCGCGAAGGCGAGCCCGGCGGCATCGTTCGTGTCACTGTCGGTCGTCATCAACCGGTGCCACAGCGCAGCGCGCGGAAGTCCGGGAAGGACTCCAGACGAGGCCCCGTCACCGAGATAGCGCTCGATTTCCAGGCGGACGTCCGCGTCCGCGATGCGATTCCCGTCGAGCGCGGTGCGATACGCCGACAGGCTCAGATACGGCTGAGCCGACAGCGCGTCAGCGCCCGCCTGGACACCTGCGTGAAACGACAGATGCTGAAAGGCGTGCAGCGTGTTGTGGTGAATGAAGACGCCGATCGGGCCCTGGTCGGGCAGGATCCCTCTCGCGACCGCAAGCGCCCTCGCAACCGGATCCTCCGGGAGCGCGGGCCGTGAATCGTTTGACATGCTAGTGCCCGCCGCTGCCTTTCACGTTAGCGAGATCGATCCCGCGCACGGTGACAGAGACATTGCGATGCTGGGCATCTTCGATAAACGTCGCCAGCGCTTCCTTGACGTCGTGGTCGATGTACTCCTCGGTGCCATCGATGATCACCGACTCCCCATCATCCACCTCGTCAAGCGCGGACATGATGCCGGGCTTCGACAAAAACGTCCCGTCACGCCGAAAGCGGATGTTCCAGACGCCGTTCTCTCGCGTCGCCACGACAGCGCGCTTGGTATTCTCATAGAGTACAAACAACACGCCGATGACGATGCCGACGATCACGCCCTTGAGGAGATCGAGCGCCAGCACGGCGGCGATGGTGAGCGCGAAGGGCAGCAATTGCGTGATACCCAGCTTGACTTGTGTCCTGAACAGCGCGGGCTTGCAGAGATTGAGGCCGACCTGAATGAGCACCGCCGCCAGGCAGGCCAGCGGAATCCGGTTGAGAAGCGGACCCGCGAAGATCACCGACAGCGCCAGCAGCAGCGCGTGGACAATTGCCGACAAGCGTTCGCGTCCACCTGCAGCGACGTTCGCGCTGCTGCGCACGATAACGGCCGTGACCGGCAGTCCGCCGAAGAACCCTGACACGGCGTTGGCCGCGCCCTGCGCCAAAAGCTCGCGGTCTGGAGGACTATGACGCTTGAGCGGATCCAGACGATCAACCGCTTGCAGTGACAGGAGCGTTTCGATGCTGGCGACAATCGCGATGGTGGCGCCGGCCATCCAAACGGCCGGAGTCACGAAGGCGCCGAAGTCCGGGCGCGGGAGCGCGGAGTACAGCTCGACCACACCGCCCAACGGAACGTTGACGTACTGCGCCGCCGTGAGCGCCAGTGTCGGCATGCTCTGCACAACGGCCGCGATGGCGCTGGCCACCACCACAGCAACAAGCGCCGGGGAAATCAGCTTGAACCTGGCGAGCGGCGTGTGCTTCCAACCATACAGAATGAGCAAAGACACTGCCGCGATAAGCGCTGCCCCTCGGTTGAACTGACTGGCAATATTGTCAAACCCGCCGGTCACCCCGAGTGCCACAGGCAGCTGCTTTACCACGATGGTGATGCCAATCGCGGCCAGCATCCCCTTGATGACTGATGAGGGTACCACAGCCGCGAACTTTCCGGTGCGCAGAACTCCAAGCACGAATTGGAGTGCACCCGCAATAATGACGGCCGTGAGAAAGGGACGAATGCCGCCCAGTCGTTGCAGCTCGACCAACACGATGGATGTCAATCCGGCGGCGGGTCCGGTGACCGAGAGTGCCGAACGACTGATGAGTGGCACGACCAGGCCGCCTACGATACCGGCCACCAAGCCCGAGACGGGCGGAACACCGCAGGCCACGGCGATGCCGAGGCACAGGGGAAGGGCGACCAGAAAGACGACAATGCCGGCGACGACGTCTTCTTTGGGGTGGCCGAATATCGAGGACTGGTGAGTCATGCTGGGCCGGAAGGGAGGGGGGGTGCTTGCGCCATGCGAAATATACCCGCGTGTTTCGACGACCCGTGAGCAGCGTCGCAGCAGGGCTCACGCAATCGCCGGCACCGTTACGCAGAACACCGTATGTCCTGGCCGCGATTCCAGCAGTGCCAACCTCCCGTCGTGCGCTTCAGCAATCCGCCGGGCGATCGCCAACCCAAGACCGGCACCACTGGTATGACTCGTCTCTTGCCGCGTGCGCGCCGCGTCCACGCGAAAGAAGCGCTCAAACACCCGCTCGCGCGCATCAACGGGAATTCCCGGCCCTTCGTCGGACACGCGAACCTCCGCCATCTGTTCGCGCCGTGTCATCGACACACGTACCACACCGGACGACGGCGAGTGTTTGATTGCGTTGTCCAGCAAATTCAGCAGCAGCCGCCCGAACAGATCCGCGTCGCCGTGCACGGGCGCCTCGACGACATCACCAAGTTCGATACGAACGCCACGACTGTGCGCCACCGGCCGCATCGCGCGCGTGACATCATCGACCACGTCTTCGAGATGGATCGGTTCACGATGCACCACAAGATGCCCGGCGTCGGAGCGAGCCAGGAGGAACAGATCGTCCACAATGCGCGTCAGTCGGCGTGAGGCGTCCTGCATGATACCCACCGAGGCGCGATAATCGTCTTCCGTGCGATGCGGCCTGGACAAGGTGACATCCGCTTCCGTGCGCACAATGGCCGTCGGCGTCCGCAGCTCGTGTGACGCATCGGCCATGAATCGCCGCTGCTGGACAAACGACGCCTCCAGCCGGTCAAGCAACGCGTTGATCACTTGCGACAATCGCACCAGCTCGTCACCGCCCCCAACCGGCACGCGGTCGTGCAAGGTCGTCGCGCTGATTGCTGCGGCGCGATCGGCAATCGACGTGACCGGCGCCAAACTGCGACTGGCGAGGAAGTACCCACTCACGGCCGCCGCCGCAATCAGCAGCGGGATCGCCAGCACAAACAGCCACCGGATCTCCGCCATGGTGTGCTCGGCCTCCCGCAGCGGATAGCGTCCGGTGAGCAGATACATCACACTATCCGCCTCAAGCGGCTGTACGCGCACTCGAAAGGCGTCCTTTGGTGGACCCAGTGTGAGCGATACGGGCGTCTCCACCGCGCGCGTGTTCGGGAACCGTGCGATCAGTTCCCGGTCCAGGGGGTCATCGACCTGCTGCGCAGGGGCCGTCCACCGAACGGAATCTGCTGGATTGGTCACCGCCACGACCCGCCCGCGGGGATCCATGATCATGATGTGCAGCTCGCGAAACCGCACCTCGCGCACCGTCGTGGTCATCGCTTGCAGCGGCGTCAAACCGGCGCGTCGTTCAGCGCCCAGCTCGCGCGTAAATGCCGACAACGCCTCGCCAATGAATCGATCAGCGCCGCCGACGAGAGCTTGCGAGAAGACCACGTAGCACACGGTCGCGAAGACGGCGAGTGGCAAGCCGACCAGCAGCGAATGCCAGAGCGCCAGTCGCACCCGCAGAGATGATGGCCAGCGCATGATACCGTAATGTGCCTTACGTACCGACGATGCGCTTCCCTGCGCGCGCGGGTGGCACGTCGCGTGGCACGTCGCGTGGCACGTCCAGCACGAAGCCGACACCGCGCACGGTGCTAAAGAGCGTCACGCGCTCGCCGTCGTCCAGCTTGCGGCGCAGGCGGCTGGCATAGACGTCAATGATGTTCGAGTACTTGTCGGGATTGTCGCCCCACACGTGCTCCATGAGTTCGGCGCGACTCACCACACGCCCTTCGTGACTGGCCATATACGTCAGCAGCGCAAACTCACGCGCCGTGAGCGCAATGTTGCGCTCGCCCCGCCGCACCGTATGGCGTTCGCTGTCGATGACCAAGTCTCCCAACTCCAGCCGGGAGGGCAGACGTTCGCCGTGACGACGCGTAATCGCGCGCAACCGGGCCAGCAGCTCGCCGAAGTCAAACGGTTTCGTGAGATAATCGTCGGCGCCGGCGTCCAACCCGGCGATGCGGTGCTCGACCGCGTCCAGCGCCGTCAGCATCAGGATCGGCACCCGATTCCCGCGCAACCGAACCGCACGGCAGACCTGCAATCCGGTCTGCTCCGGCAACAAGACATCCAGCACGATGACGTCGTAGGGCGTAGCGACGGCGCGCGCGAAAGCATCGGGTCCTGTCAGGCACTCGTCCACGTCGTGCGCGGCCTCACGCAGCCCGCGCGCGATCGAGGTCAGCAGATGTCGGTCATCCTCAGCGAGCAGGATCTTCATGCGGCACGGCGTGTGATCACTACGAATGGATATAGCTGTTCAGTTGCTCAATCGTGAGCTCGTGGTCGGCGATGATATCGTCCATGAGGTCACGAATGGAGATCATCCCCAGCACGGTGTTGCCCTCGAGGACGGGCAAATGGCGAATCTTCTTCTCGCTCATCAGCGCCATACAGTCGCGCGTCCGCGTGCGCTTACTTACCGTGAACACGTCGGAGGTCATGATCTCCGACACATAAGTTTCCTTCGAGTTGCGCCCCTGCAACGAGATCTTGCGGGTGTAGTCGCGTTCAGAGAATACCCCGACGAGTCGGTCGCCGTCCATCACCAACAGCGCACCGGCATCCAGCGAGGCCAGCGTTTGGAGCGCTGCAAACACGGTATCGGTCGGTCGCACATGCCAGAGCGTCCCATCGTGCTTCTTCAGGAGTTCGCCAACAGGTTTCATGACCGTGTCCTCCAAGGGTGGCTGGAACGTAGTTGTTTAGCCTACGGTCCCGACGGCCTTTGCGCCACACCCTGACCCGAAGAAAGGTGTCATGCCCAACGCTCCCCCTCGCAGATTCTGTCCTGACTGGCGTTATTCTGTACATCGCGCACAGGGTGATGGTCCGCCCCCTCCTGTCCCGTAGCCCCCTTTCCATGCGACTCATCCGGTTCGGCAAACCCGGCGCCGAGCTCCCTGGCATCATCGACGCCACCGGCGCCCGGCGCGACGCGTCGTCCTTCGGTGAGGACTGGAACGAAGCGTTTTTTGAACGCGATGGCCTCGCGCGCCTTGCCCCGTGGCTGGCGGCCAACGGCGATCAACTGGCGCTCGTCGGCGGCACCGTCCGGTGGGCGTCGTGCATTGCCCGCCCGTCCAAGATCATTTGCGTCGGTCTCAACTATCGCGATCACGCCGCCGAGACGGGCGCAGCGATTCCGGCCGAACCGATCCTGTTCGCGAAAGCGACCTCATCGCTGTGCGGTCCCTACGACAACCTGATCATCCCGCCCGGTGCCACCAAATGCGATTGGGAAGTCGAGCTCGCGGTGATTATCGGGCGAAAGGCCACGCGCGTGAACGAATCCGACGCGTTGTCGCACGTCGCTGGGTACGCACTCCACAACGATTACTCCGAGCGTGCCTGGCAAATGGAGCGTGGCGGGCAATGGATCAAGGGCAAGAGCGCCGACACCTTCGCGCCACTCGGGCCATGGCTGGCGACGACCACGCAAATCCGCGATCCCCACACGCTGGGCCTGTCGCTGCACGTCAACGGCGAACGCGTGCAGCAGAGTTCGACCAACCAGCTGATTTTTGGCGTGCCATTTCTTGTCAGCTACATCTCCCAGTTCATGACGCTGCTGCCGGCGTTCCGGGCGATATGATCTCGACCGGAACGCCGGCCGGCGTGGGGCTCGGCTTCTCGCCGCCCCGTTACCTGAAGGCCGGCGACGTGGTTGAGTTGTCCTGCGATGGACTGGGAAGTTCAAAACAACATGCCGTCGCCTGGCAGCATGATTATTGACGACGGGCTCACGCTGCCCGCCGACCGCGTTTTTGAGCTGTTGCGCGCGATCTACGAATCGTCCAACGCGTTCGTTGCCGATGCCGACCAGGAGTACCCGTCGATCGCGGCGTTGCAACGGAAGCTTGACGACTATCGTCAGCGACCAGGCAGCATTCTGTTGATCGCGCGCGATGATGACACGTTGATCGGCTACGTCTTCGTGACCCCTCGTGTGGCGAAGCGACTCCAGCACACGGCTGACCTCAATATGGGCCTGCGCACGGATGCGGCGGGGCGAGGCGTTGGCACGAGTCTCTTGCGCGCCGCGCTGGAACGCGTCCAATACGACGCCGTTGTGGAGGTCGTGTATCTCATGGTCCGAAGCGACAACACCGTTGCGCGGCGGATGTATGCCTCAGCGGGTTTTCGCGAGGTGGCGACGCTCACCGATGACATCAAGATCGGCCAGCGGTACTATGATGGCGTCCTGATGAGCCGGCGACGGGATACGATCGACGACAGCGAGTTGTTGCGTGAAGTCGATCTGGAACAACACTAGGGCGCGCCGTCACAGATTTTGGAGCGCTTCTGACCAAAATGCTATTTGAATCACAGAGGACACGGGGAACACGGAGGCGCATACTGAAGTCCACATTCGCCACTGAATAGGTCAAACGTCTGGAGCGCGCAGGCGTTCGTCGCTTACCCTCCGTGTCCCCCGTGTCCTCCGTGGTTCAAAAACCAAACACCGATCCATTGAAACACAGAGTCGCTGAGTTTTAGACATCCCACGAACACTTTTCGAAGCCGATATGCTCGACGCCATACGCCGTTTACTTGCCGACAGTCTCCCCGGTACACCAGGCGCGCATTCACGCGTCTACCCGCATGATGTGCGACTGGCTGCCTGCGCACTGCTGGTCGAGCTGGCGAACGTTGATGGCGAATTCAGTGCGGTCGAGCGCGACCGCATTCTTGAAATTCTCCAGCGACATTTTGCCGTTGACGCGGCTGGAGCCGCCGCACTCATGGCCGAAGCGGCGAGCGCGGGACGTGACGCGGCCGACGATTTCGTGTTCACCAAACAGCTGGTGAACGAATACACGCTCGCGCAGCGCATGGTGCTGGCCGAGCTGATGTGGCAAGTCGTTCTGGCCGATGGCGAGGTGGACGCGCAGGAGTCGTACTTGATGCGCAAGCTCGCCAACCTGCTGCAACTCGAGCCGGCCTACCTGGCCGAGGCGCGGAAACGGAGTGCGGCGCCCTCCGAGTAGCGCGAGACGCACGCAGTCCCGGCCGGTACGACGGGCACGTCGAAGCGCGTTTGAAGAGCGTTTGAAGAGCGTGGTGTGCAAGTCGGGAGCCACGCGTCGTCTCCTGTGTACGATGGTGTCGCACATCCGCTGTGACCGAGTCACGCTTCTCCACGTTCTTTCCCAGCTACGTCCATGAAACCGCGCCTCTGCTCCGCCCTGTTTGTCGCCGGCTCCCTTGCGGGCGCGATCAGCTGCCAAAAGGATTCGCAGAACTCCCCGTTCCAGGCCGCAGATGGCGCAGAGGCCGCGCCCGCTGGCAGCTTTGCCATGGAACGCTCGGCAATCGTGTCGTCGAAGAACGCACCGACAGCCAGCGGATCGGCGGATTCCACGGCCACCGGCGCCGCGATCACCGACTCGGCGCCCAAACCGCCCAGCATGATCATTCGCAACGGCTCGGCGTCCGTGCAGGTCGATTCGCTCGAGCGCGCCGTCGCCGCCGTGCAACAGCTCGCCACCGCGTACGGTGGGTTTGTCGGGAATACGTCGCTCTCTGCTGGTGAGTATCAAGTGCGCAGCGCGACGCTTGAGCTCAAGATTCCGGTGGCGCGGTTTGACGCGGCACTCAACGGTCTCGCGCCAATCGGTAAAGTTGAGTCGGTTTCCACGACGGCCGAGGATGTGGGCGAGGAGTTCGTCGACGTCACGGCCCGTGCCGCCAACGCCAAACGCCTCGAAGATCGATTGGTGGACTTACTGGCCACGCGGACGGGAAAGCTCGAAGACGTTCTTGCCGTCGAGCGCGAGCTGGCGCGCGTACGCGAGGAGATTGAGCGCTACGAGGGGCGGCTGCGCTTCCTCAAGACCCGCGTCGCGATGAGCACCCTCACGATCACCGTCCATGAACGCGCGCCACTGGTGAGCGCCACGCCAGGGCAGAACGTGATCCTTGAGGCGTTCAAAAACGCGTGGCG
>JANOPS010000046.1:0-2096 GCA_031421995.1 Gemmatimonadaceae bacterium | reverse complement strand
AAGAGCTGTTCCCCCTGCTCGCGCGGCGTGATCGCGGGGCCGGGCCCGCCGATCGGCAAAATGCGGTTCGCTTTCGTTTCGTCGTCAACACAGTCGGCGAGGTACTCCCCAAGATCCGCATCGCTGATCGGCTTACACGCGGTCAACGTTCCGTCGCCGAAAATCAAGAATGGCTTTCCGCGCTTGACGCGCTCGATCTGACCCGAGAGTGACTTGAAGAACGCCGTTGCGCGAACGATCGAATACGTCATGCCGGACGCTTGGAGCGCGGCTTCGAACGCCAGTTTCGCGTGCTGGAACGCCAGCAGCGGCTTCTGCACACAAATCGCCGACAACAGCACCATCTGGGTAGCTCCCGCCTGCCGCGCGGCAGCGAGTGCGTGGACGTGCGCCTGATGGTCGATAGCCCATGCGTCCTTGGGCGTTCCGGTGCGCGACGCGAGGCAGGAAACGAGCGTGTCAAACGGTTCCGCTTGAAATCCATCGCGGTGCAGCGACGCAGGATCATGTACGTGGCCAACGCGAACCGTCGCGCCCGTCAACAACCGCGTACTATCGGCCGACGCTAGCGCCCCGCCCACGCCGGCCCGTGGGCGAACGAAGCAGACCACCTCGTGGCCGCGTGCAACCAAAGCGCGCACGGTGGCCTGCCCAATCGTGCCCGTCGCGCCAAGCACGAACACGCGTTTCCGACGCGCAGGGCGGGCTGTTGGTAGTGATGAATCACGTCCGGTCATAAGCACCGCAAGGAGCAGCCAATCAATCGTTCACGCAAGTCCCGCTGAGGGGCGATGCTACACGTCTCTCTGAAATGAGTGACGGCCCCAATGAGCGGTGACCGCCCAACACGCCACGCCGTTCGCGAGCGCGTGTTGAGCGGCCGACACAGTCCTGCGTCTTAGACGGCAGCGGGCGGCATGATGACCGCGTCGATGACGTGAATGACGCCGTTCGTCGTGTCGATATCGGCCGACACCACGGTTGCGCCGTTGATTGTGACGCCATTGGTGGCATCAACAGCGATGTCCGCTCCTTGTACCGTCTTCACGTGCATCGTCTTGCCGGCAATGTCCGCGGCCATCACCTTGCCCGGGACGACGTGGTACGTCAGGATCGACACCAACGACGCCAGGTTCTCAGGCTTGAGCAGCCCTTCAACCGTTCCCGCTGGAAGCTTGGCGAACGCGTCGTCGGTGGGCGCAAACACGGTGAACGGACCAGCAGACTTGAGGGTATCCACGAGGCCGGCGGCGGCGACGGCTGCCACGAGCGTCTTGAAGCTGCCGGCGGCGACAGCGGTATCTACGATATCATGCAACTGGGTTGTCATCTGTAGCACTCCAAAGGAATTAGACTCACGACGCGGCGCTGCATGGAATCATGCAGCATTCATCGTGACAAACACGCTGGCGTTGAGGGCATCCGCCATCGGTTCCACCGAGTAAAGCAGCTCGCCGCGCCGTTTGTGCCAGCGATTTTTTTGACGACGCGGCGTATCCGCGTGGCGAGGTCCGTGCACGCTACTTCGCAATGTCCAGAATGACGGCGAATTCTCGCCGTGTGAAGTGAGCGTCCCGACACACAGAGCGGCCAGTCGCCGATGCCGTGTGAAATTCTGCCACCTACCTTGGAGCTCCGCCGTGAAGCCATCACTCGTCTGCCTGGGATCGTGCGGTCGTCGTGTGGCGCAACGCCAACCTTCCCGAGTTCCCGAATGCGATGCTGGAGATTGGTGGCTTTGCGCGCTATGCGTATGTCGCCAATACCTATCAGGAATTTCTGACGACGTACAACACGTATACCGGCATCCCCGCGCCGAGCAGCGCGGAGATCATGACGATGATGCAGAAGAACCTGCGCGGCGTTGTTGGCGAGTACAAGTACAGTACGATGGTCGGCGATTTTCGCTATTTCCGGTATCCCGAGAACAGCGGCCCGACGTGGGAGAGCCCCAAGCATCTCACCGTCCCGCTGGAGATCGAGTACGAGCGGAAGGAAGGCCCGACGTGGACGGTCGTGTACGCCGACCGCCTTCGCGTGCACTTCTATCGCGACAACGTCAATGCGCCGTGGAAGTCCGACATCATCAACGAAGA
>JANOPS010000045.1:0-1966 GCA_031421995.1 Gemmatimonadaceae bacterium | reverse complement strand
AAGATTCGGGTCATCCAACGGCGGTGCTATGGCCTTCGCGACGAAGACTATCTCCATTTGAAGATCCTGACCTGCACGCTGCCACCGCTCCCGCAGTCCTAAAAGTCCCGAAATTCACCCACACGAAATCCCGAAGAGCCTCTTTTATGAACCAACGGTTCCGCCAGCTGGCGGCAGCAATACGCCGCGCGGCGGGTTGACGCCCGCGCAAAAGACGGCGATGGACGAGGCAATCACCACGCTCAAGGCACAGGGCGCCATCATCGTTGATCCTGCGGATATTCCCAGCGTTACGACGTCGGTGCCCGCGGACAACTTCTTGAACTGGAGCCCATGCAGCGGACTCGATCAAGCAAAGGGTCGCGACGCCGATTGCTCGATTGTATTCAAGTACGGGATGAAGCGCGACTTCAATACGTGGCTTGCGCTGTTAGGCGAGAAGGCGCCCGTGCCTTCGCTCACGGGACTGCGCATGTGGAACATCGCGCACCAACGCGCAGGCGCCATCAAGTACGGTCAAGCGTTGCTCGACATTTCCGACGAAATGGACGTGCAGGCGGACCGCTCGCGCTACGAAGCTGATCGCCGCAAGGACATCCTGTTGTCCGCTGCGAAGGGGATCGATGCGGCGCTCACGACGCACCGACTGGATGCGTTGCTGTTCCCGGGTGTCACCAGCGCGAACATTGCGGCGCGACCGGGCTATCCGTCGGTGACGGTGCCGTTCGCGCTGCTGCCGGTACCAGCGGGGCAGGGAGCGCAGGCGTTTCCCGCTGGCTTCACGCCACGGCCGGCACCGTTCGGCGTGACGTTCACCGCGTCGGCGTGCGCGGAGCCGACCTTGATCAAGTTGGCGTACGCGTTTGAGCAGGCGACCAGGAGGCGCGTGGCGCCGCCGCTGTTTCCGTAAGGATGCTTGGCGGCTACGCTAGCTGAACGATTTGATTGAGTCGAGCACAGACCGCGGCAAACGCTGTATCGGGCGCACGATTTCGCGGGTGCGGCTTTGCCTTCCGGAGACGCCAGTCGAACGATTTGGGCTGGTGACACAGGACGTAACTCATCCCCGCTTTTTTCAGGGGAGCGGGACCGATGGCGACGGCGAACGGATTATCCGCGTTGTAGTCGGCTGTTGTCATCGGCAGGCCGATTACCAAGGAGGTCTTCGCGTTGAAATCTTGCGGCGAGAGCACCAGAAAGGGGTGCCGGTCGCGCATCTCTCGTCCAACCTGCGGGTTGCAATCGATCCAGATGATCTCTTGGCGCGCAGGGACCCACGAGGGCTGCGACACGCGGGCAACCCGCTGTTTGTGAACTACCATCGCTCGGCGCCCTCACGCGGTGCAGACATCACTTCACCGCCATGTCGCGACGGATCGTACAGCGCGAGTCGTTCTTTCAACGTCAACGGGTCATCGGCGACGGGTGTGATGACGACCTGACCCCCCTCGACAGTGACCCGCACGCGCTGATCGACCTGCAGCCTCGCGGCCTTGGCGATGGCGGCAGGCAGGCGAACACCGAGGTTGTTTCCCCATTGTTTGATATCCAGCTCGGCCGCGGCCATCACACGCTCCTCAGATGTTTAAACGAAGTATATACGCTGCCGCGGCACCGGACAAGGGATCGCGGGCGCGCCTTGGACCGATGTGTACGCGATGGGCGTCGTGATCTAGGAGAGATCGATGTCGTAGGCGTCGAATCCTCCGAGGTACTGATGCGCACGATCGGCCATACCGCTCGGTGCTGGCTCCATGGTTTCCCACCAGCTATGCGTCAGCCCCAAACGCGAAAACCCCACCGGCTCGCGCACGGCCGGGCCAAGCGGCCTACCGGTGTAACTCTCAATGATCGCGCCAAGCAGGACATAGCCGGAATCGGAATAGCGAAACTGCGCGCCTGGTGGTCCGATGGGTGCCAAGCTATCCACGAGCCATCGCACCCGCTCTTCGCGCGTCCAATGATA
>JANOPS010000044.1:0-2030 GCA_031421995.1 Gemmatimonadaceae bacterium | reverse complement strand
TTGCAACCGCAACGACAGTTGCGCATTACGTTCACCGGTTCGCGCGTCCGTGGGACCATTGGTCCCGTTGATGCCCCCGGTGTAGCTATTGATACCACGTTGGGATCGTCAGTGTTCGATTCCGGGAACTGGGACTTGATTGTACGCGCCATGCCGCTCGCTCCCGACTACTCGGCCGTCTTTCGCGTGTACGACTTGGAGACCGGCTTGCACGACTACGTGGTGCGCGTGATTGGCATGACGACGCTGATGGGAGAGCCTGCGCACATCGTGTTGTTTCAGTTGGGCGGCAAGCAGGAAGTGACGGTGTGGATCGGGGCCACGACGCGTCGATTGTTGCAGGTAGAGACGCCGCTGGGTCCCACGACGCTGCTGCGGCAGACGCTGCGAGCGCCGCGGTAGTTTGCCGCGCGCTCGCGCATCGCGAGCGCGAGCCGCCTATCCGTCTACGCGAATGGAGAGCACACGGGCCGGCGTTCGGCCAGCGGGGGCATAGCAGTGCGGCTCACCACTCCAGAAGCAGATCGACTCGCCCTTTGCGAGCGTGAAGACGGTTGAACCGACGGTGAGTCGGAGTTTGCCGGCGAGCACGTAGACGAACTCTTCACCCGGATGACTGCGCGGAATGCTTTCGCCGCGGATGTCGAGGATGGTGGGTAAGACGCGTCCGTTGGTCAATCTGCTGCGCAGCAGGTCGACGGCGACGGCGATGTGATCGTTGCCGCGCCCTCGACCTCGCGCCGACACGCGAATCGGTGCCGCGGTGACGTCCATCATGTCCACCCAGCGATCGTCACCGGTGCGGTGCACGGCACCGACCTCGTCGGAGGGCCCGTCTTCAAGTCGTTCGAGGTGTACGCCCAGTACTTCACAGACGAGCGCGATGGTGGCGGGCCGACAGCGCTGTCCTTGCTCCAGGCGCACGAGCGATGTCTTGCTGATGCCCGCCTTGTTGGCGACGTCGCGAATGGAGAGGCCCATGCCGACCCGAAGACGGTGAAGGCGATCGCCCAGCACGTCGGCGCCGACGCGGTCCACGAGCTGGTCGATCTGGGCTTTGCGGGCGGCGAGGTCGTTGGTGTTGGCCATGGCGTCAACAATACGGCGGATCACCCGCGGGAGACAACCATCCCGGACCCGTTGGAGTCATATTATGGTACAGTACCACATTTCCCCCATTTGGAGGTGCTCCCATGCGTCGATCGATCTCCCGCACTTTACTCTCTGGTCTGCTGCCGTCACTCGCGTGGACCGGTGGACACGCCGCGCCGTTGGCGATGCGGGCTTCCGCGGCGGCCGTCGCCGATACGACGCTCGCGATTCAACCCGCAACGGTACTCAGCGTCGACGTGCATCCCGGCATGGAGCTATTGGCCATCATGGCATACATCGGCCGGCGCTATCCATCGCCGCTCGACTCCAAGTACAAATCCGACGTGTGGGGGCACTTCAAGCGTTTTCGCAATCATCCGGCGCTCGACAGTGTCAAGTCCGGCCCACTGTATCCCGATCACACCGAGCTCGGACTGTTGTTGCGCGGCTTCCCGACGATGTCCGCGACGCTCCCTGATACGAGCCATTGGTATGGCACGTACGGCCGTGGACGTGTGACGGCCATGCTGCGTGGTGCTGCGCAGTTCGCCACGGACACGCGGTTTGCCGACTTTCGCCGGGCACACGCTGCGGACTACACGTCATGGACATCGCGCATCAAGACTGAGCTGACCAAGAACAACGTGCTAAGTCGGGTTGAACAGTTCTACCGCGCGCCGACCGCCGTGGGCGCGGGCGCTGAGGTCCGCCTGTATCTCGAGCCCTTGAACAACTGGGGCGCGCATCAGATTGATCCCGTGCTCTTGGAGGGAGCGCCAAGCGACGACATTGTGCGGTTTCAATTCGGACCTGATGGCAATGCGCCGTTGCCCGACAGTCCGTTGGAGTTCACGATGGGCCCGACCGAGATCGCAACCGTGTGGCATGAAGCGGGGCACGCGTTCGCGCGCCCATTCATGAACGAGCACGCGACGCGC
>JANOPS010000043.1:0-22671 GCA_031421995.1 Gemmatimonadaceae bacterium | reverse complement strand
CAGCGATCAAATCCTGCAAGTGCCGACGTCGTCCGCCACGGGGTATCGCAACACGTGGGTGAATGCCGCGACCTTGGCCGGCACCACGCATGAAGCGTCGTTCGGTGCCGTGCTGGCGTCCAGCAAGGATTTCTTCTGGCGACTGAACGTTGTTGGTGACCGCACGCGCTCCAACATCACCGAGTTGAACGTTGGTCCGTATCTCACCGGCCCCGACGTCTCCATCTTCCGGGTGGCAGCGCCGCAAGTCTTCGGCATCATCTACGGCTCCGACTGGATCCGCAACGCCGATCAGTTGGCCACCAACATCAAGAACGGCAAGCTCACCGGCGCCGCCGCAGACTACCAGCTGAACGAGCTGGGCTACTACGTTGCGAAGAGCGCCTATCGCACCAAGAATGAACGCCCGCTGAAGTACTTCGATTCTACGGGCACCTCGCTGCAAGCGATCGGCGATGTGAACCCCGATTTCACCATGGGATTCAACAACACCATCCAGTGGAAGGGGCTGTCGTTGACCAGCGTGTTCACGTGGCAGAAGGGCGGCGACGTGTACAACTACACCCGCCAGTGGCCGTACAACGAACTGCGTGACTCGGACTTCGACCAGCGAGGCGTGCCCACCGCTGAGCAGAAACCGCAGGGCTTTTTTCAGGCGTTCTACAATAACTTCGACCCCAGCACCAAGTTTGTCGAAGACGGAAGCTACATCCGCCTTCGCGAACTGTCCTTGAACTACCAGGTACCCAAGGCCATGGTGAAGGCCGTGCGATTGGGTGGCTTCGAAACGGCGCGCGTGGGCTTGGTGGGTCGTAACCTCTGGACCAAGACCAACTACTCGGGCTACGACCCGGACGTGTCTGGCAACGGCAACCCGTTTGCGTACAAGGTGGACTATTTCTGGTATCCCGCCTACCGCACGTTCACGCTCATGTTCGAGCTCGGCTACTAATCCCCCGCCACCACAGGATTCAACGCGATGCAGATAACTCGATTATTGCGAGCAGTCAGCATGCTGGCGGCTCTGGCCGTTGCAGGATGCAACTCGCTCGACATAGCAAACCCCAATTCACCAGACGCGAAACGTGCGCTCTCCGACCCCGCCGCCCTTGAAGCCGTGGCTGGTGGAACGCTGCGCACGTGGTTCAATACCTACGAAGGTTGCGAAGGCAACTGCGTACTCGCTACACAGGCCCAGTCGTTTTCCGCGTCATGGAACAACTGGAACATGAACTTCTATGCCAGCATCGACGCCGACGGAAAGCGGCTTTCGCGCTCATGGCAAAATGATCCCGCTGCCGCTGGCCGTTCCAGTATGGAAGTGCCATGGGTTGGCATGTACTCTGCCATCTCGTCGTCGGTCGATGTGCTCAAATCGATTCGCAAAAGCAACGTCGTGATCAACAATGCGTTGGATACCAAACGCGCTGAGACGATCTCGGAATTGGTGCTCGGTATGGGGCTCAGCTATATCGCACTCAACTACGATAAGGGCTACATCGTGGATGAGAACACCGACTTGGCCACGCTCGGATATTCCAACCGCAAGGCGGTCCGTGATGCAGCAATTGCCAAGCTGGTCTCGGCGTCGACCTTGGCGAAGTCTGCACAGTTCACCACGCCCGCCTCGTGGACGAATGGCGTGAGCTACACCAGTGCGCAGCTGTCCCAGATCGCCAATTCGTTCGCTGCCATCACGTTGGCGTACTATCCCCGTACCTCGGCAGAAAATCTCGCGGTGAACTGGGCGCAGGTCCTCACCTATACCCAGTCCGGTATGTCCAGCGGCACGTCGTTCGATCTGGTCTTCGTTGGAGATGGCTGCGTCTCGTTCTGCCACCAGATCTTGACGTGGTTCGACGATTTCAGTACCGGGCGCGTGCACACACGCGTGGCCAATCTGCTGGATCCGGCGACGCAGCGCACGCCGTGGCCTGAGACGGGGAACCCGGCTCCCAATTCGCCCGATAAGCGGTTGGGCGATGGTTCTTTCGGTGACGCCTCCATCGTGGAGGGCTACGGAACCAACCCGAAGACCGCCAACGGCGGTACGGATTTCGCATACTCACGCGATGCCATTTTCCGCCCAAGCCGCGGTTCGTATCATCAGTCGAACATCGGGTTCGTGCGATACGACCTCACGCGCAATCAAGACCCGTCTGGCATCTGGGGCGGGTTCGGACCGGCCCCTGTCGTGTCGGGAACGCAAAGTGATTTGCTGCAAGCCGAAGCGTTGATCCGGTCCGGTGGATCACTCGCCACGGCGGCCACACTCATCAACAAAACCCGCGTGACGCGTGGTGGACTGTCGCCCGCCACGGCCGCCGATGGCGTTGCAGGGCTCACGGCCAGGCTCGGGTACGAGATGGAGATCGAACTCCTGGGCCTTGGTGCGTCCCCGTATTACTGGCGTCGCCGCACCGACGGATTGCTCGAGGGCACACCGCGCGAAATGCCGGTGCCGGCCAAGGAGCTCGGTGTGAAGGGCCAGGCGCTGTACAGCTGGGGCGGCACGGGCCCGGCCAATTCGCCCACGCCTCCATAAGTTCTTTGAGCAGGTCGGAAGTGTGAGATGCACAACGCGGGGCCGGGATTCACTTCCCGGCCCCGCGTTTGTTTTTGAACGCCGTTCGTGATCCGCCCGCCAGACGGACAGCGTCGACTGCGGCGTCCACTGCAGTCTGCGATTTCATTGGCCTGAGCGAACCGCGCGACGCTTGACGTTTGGGACGTCAGATGGGAGTATCGAGGGTGCGTACAAGACAACGCCTTCGGGTCGGCATGAGTGCGATTGCCGTCTCCAGCACACCAATGAGGGATCGATGATGCCCCTGCGTTTTGCCGCGATCCGTCTCGCCGCGCGCGTGCGTTGTGTGAGGGGTGTATTCGCAGCAATGGCCAGCACGGCGATGCGTACGGATGCGCAACCCGCGCTTCCCACGTGGCGGGCCACCGAGGTGTGGCGGGTCGATGGATCGGAGTCTGGCGAACCGTTCGCCGACCTTCGCGATTTCGTCGTGACCGGCGACGGTACGCTGTGGGCGCTGAGCTTCGACGATCAGGTCATCCGTCGGTACGATCGAAACGGCAAGGCGCTGACGTCGGTAGGGCGCAAAGGCAGTGGCCCTGGTGAAATGCGGAATGTGAACGGCCTCGTGGTGGCGAGCGACGGCAGCGTGTGGGCTAGCGACCCGAGCAACGCACGCATCACCGTGTTTAACGCCGACGGTACGTTCGCGCGGCAGCACATTCTGGCCATCAACGGCTACGGCTGGCGGTGGGAGGGATGGCTGGATCGCAGCAGCAGTAGCGTGGTCGATCAATTCACCAACATGCGCGTAAAGAACGCCTCCACCATCGAGTGGCGCCACATCACGAACGCGGGGGTGATCACGGACACCATCGCCATACCGAGCTGCGCGTCCGGAGGCGTACCCGCCTACTCCGGGTTTCGTGCGGAGACCAAGAACAAGGGCAATTTCTCCAGTCAGTACCCATTTTCGGATGGCGGTGGCAAGGCGCCCGACGAACGTGGCGCGATGTGGTGCGCGGTGCCGAACTCCACGCGCGCGGCCCTCGTGCGCATTGGCCCAAACGATACGCTGGCGCTCAGTGCATTGGTACTGCCGCGTATTCCCGTGACGGCCGTCGAGCGTCGCGAGGTGATTGCCGGCGCAAACAAGGAAATTGCGAAGTACGAAAGCAACGACTTTGATGCATCCAAAATTCCCACGACCAAGCCACCGATGGCGATGCTGTCGGTTGATGACGATAGTCGACTGTGGATCCGGCACACGCGACGCGCTGGTGAGACGTTCGCGGTGTACGACGTGCACGATGCGAAGGGCAAACATCTGGGGCGTCTCCGACTACCGCGCCGCCCCGCGGGGTACGGCGTTCCAATTCGTGCGTACGGCGACACCGTGTGGGTCGCGGAGCTCGACGACGATGATGTGATCTCGTTGGCGCAATACCGGCTCCGGCGCTAGTGCATCAACGTCCGTGATCACGCACATCGCAAAAACGGCAGCGGTTGCGACTCGGGCATCTTCGTTGGTGTCCGCGTTCACATGCGTTGCGCTGTTCGCTCGCCAGATCGGTGCGCCGGCGCTCGGCGCGCAGTCGGCCGCCAACACCTGGAATGCTACTCAGGTGTGGCGTGTGCAAGCTGGCGAGGGAGCACCGTTTGGCGACCTGCGCGATTTCGTGGTCACGCCTGATCACACTGTGTGGTTGCTACGGTTCGGCGAGCAGGTGATCCATCGCTTCGATCGCAACGGCAAGCCGCTTGCTTCGGTCGGTCGCAAGGGCAGCCAGCAAGGTGAGTTCCGATCAGCCAATGGCCTCGTGATTGCCGGAGACGGCAGCATTTGGGTCAATGACCCAGGCAATGCGCGCATCACCGTGTTTTTTCCAAGCGGGGCCTTCGCCCGTGCGCATTCCACGAAGCTGCTGGGACACGACGTGCGTTGGGACGCGTGGTTGGATCGACGGTCGGGTGAGGTTCTCGACCATTTCTTCAATATGTCGCGAAACAACACCATGTCGTGGCGTCGCATCTCGAAAACTGGAGTGGTTGGCGACACCATCCCGATGGTGACACCGCCGTTTGAGTTCGTGCCCGTGTCCTCGTTCTTCGAGGCGAAAAAGCAGGGAGGATGGATACGTCGGTCGTATCCGTTTCTGGGGGGCGGCGGTCTCGTGCCCGATGGGTACGGCGGGATATGGTCTGCCGACGCCGAATCCTCTGGCGCAGTGCTGATCCGTATTGGACACAACGACACCATCGCTCGGACGAACATTGCCCTCCCGCGCATTCCCGTCTCGCCGCGAGAGCGTGACGAGGTGATCGCTCGTCTGCAGCACGAACTGTCCGCGTATACCACGCACACGTTTCGTCCCGCGCGCGTGCCTACGAGCAAGTCCCCGATTGTGCGGTTGTCCGTCGATGAGGATGGTCGTCTGTGGCTAGAACACGCCTACCGGTTTGGTGATTCAACGACAACGTTCGATGTGCACGACCACAAGGGCACGCACCTCGGACGTGTTCGGCTGCCGCGTCGGACGGTATCGAACAGTGCGCCCGTTCGAGCGATCGGCAACAACCTGTGGGTCGCGGACATCGACGGGCACGGGGTGGTATCCGTGACGCACTACGTGTTCAGTGGATAGCGCCGCGCGGAAGTCCAAAGCTTGAACACACACACGAGACCGCTAGCAAGGGTCGTTACGAGCGGTAGTCGACTCGTCTGATAGGCAAGAGGGTGCGACGCAGGGAAATACCAATCCGCGAGAACCTCCCATGCCGCCCAATACCCGAACGCATAAGCGATGGGCACGACGAGGCGTCGGTGAGTCGGAGCCAATGCCCACGCTGTCGCCACTGTGGCCAAGGCCAACCAAGCGAGCGATGCGAGCATACATCAGTGCGGCTGGCTGCTGCATGCGTTGTTATGCCCCTGCGGAGCGGCGCCAGCTCTCCGCCGCCGTGCTGAACGCCATGGACAAGCGGATCGCCATCTCTGGGTTAATGCCCGCTCGTCCATTCAAAATGGAGGACAGTGTATTGCGGCTCACGCCGAGCGACAGGGCGGCCTCCGTCACCGTGAGACTCAACGGTGCGAGGCAAATCGCCCGGAGAATTTCGCCCGCGGCCGTCTCTCACCCGTTTTCGGCGAGCGCTCACCAATGAGGAATCGATGATGCCCACAACTTCCGCCGCCATGGAGACTGCGTATGAGTTGGGCCTCACCGGTGCTCGGCGAGCGCGATCTCAGAGATCCCTGGGCCTGGATTGCAAGTAAAAAACTGAGGCGAAAAACACCATGAACAAAAGATCATTCAGTCCGTAAATGCTGAGGAAGACTCCGGCGAACAGATCCGTTGTGAAGAGGGCGGAGACACTGTTCTTCGAATGCCACATGGCCCAGACCAGAACATAGATCAGCTTCTCGAGGGCAAATGCTGCAGCCAGCCACTTGACGCTTGCGCCGATAGTGGCGGCGCCGAAATACGCCAACCCCCACACGACAATCATCACGAGGCCGAAGTTTGACATCACGACTGGATCGGCCTCATTGATGGCGGTGTTCGTGAAAAGTCGCGAAAACAGCAGAACGCCAGCGATGTTCATGACGCCGGCGGTGATGAATCCATTCCGAACAAGTGCAGGTTTCACTCGTTTTCCCTGAAAGAGCAGCTGGGGTGGTTCACGTTCTCGATCGCAATCTTGCTCATCGCCTCCCCTCTCGCCAAAACACGCTGTGACCATCCTCAGACGGGCATCGCCACTGTCAATGGCGTAGACCCGAAGGATCACCGCCTCTCGAGAACCTGCCCATTCGCCGTGCCGCGCGCAAGGCGCCGCCTCGCACGGACAGCGCGCCCAAACCACCCCGGTTGAGCGCAGCGTGTACACCGTCGTGACACCACCCTGATGGCAGGCCTATCTGGCGTCGTCGTCGGTGCACGCCCACCAAACATACGCGTCAAGCGGACGCGGATTCGTCCATCAACATCCGTCAGCTGCAAGCCAGCCACAAATGCATTCGACCTATCCACAGGCGACAGCCAGCGACCCGCGGGCAGAACACATAGGCAGTCGTGGCGCCGCGCGGCGGCAGATCGTAGGTTGCACACGCCAGCCGCCACTGACGAGGCACGTCTCTTCCAGCACCACCCGGCGTCACAACCACGTGCTCGGCAGCCCCGACCTACGAACGGAGCCTTGATGGGCCTACCAACACATATCAACGATCGCGCGCTGCGCGGCGCACGTAGCTCACTCATGCTCGCCTGCGTGGCCTTGCTCCCAACATTCGCGCATGCCCAAGCACCCACGCGCACGTTCCCCCCCGATTCCGCCGTCCTCGCCATCATCACGCAGCGCGTCGCGGAGAAGCGCAGCGCCGGCATCGTGGTGGGCATGGTTGACGCCAGTGGACCCACCCGCATTGTGGCATACGGCGATCCAGGCCCCGGTCAGCCACCGCTCGGCGGCCAGTCGGTATTCGAAATCGGGTCGATCTCCAAAGTCTTCACGGCCACACTGCTCGCCCAGATGGTGCTGGAAAAGAAGGTGGCGCTCGATGATCCCGCGCAGAAGTTCCTTCCGGCAACCGTTCGCATGCCGACACGCAACGGGAAGCAGATCACGCTCGGCATGCTGTCGACGCAGAACTCCGGTCTCCCCCGGTTGCCGAGCAACTTGCGACCGAAGGATTTCACGAATCCGTATGCCGACTACACCGTGCAGCATCTGTACGATTTCCTGTCCAGCTATACGCTCCCGCGCGATCCCGGTGAGCAATTCGAGTACTCCAATCTTGGCGTCGGGTTGTTGGGGCATGTGCTGTCGCTCGCCGCAGGCACCTCGTACGAAGCACTGGTGCGCGATCGGATTTTTTCTCCATTGCGCATGACGAACAGTGCGATCACGTTGTCGCCGTGGATGACATCGCACCTCGCACTCGGCCACGATGACCAAGGCAAGGTCGTGCCACTGTGGGACCTGCCCACGCTGGCCGGCGCGGGCGCGATTCGGTCCACCACCGACGACATGTTGAAATTCATGGCGGCCAACCTGCACACCGAACGCGGCGCGATGGGACAGGCTATGGCCTTCGCGCACCAAGCCCGAGCGTCTGCGGGCGGACCGAACACGAGCATCGGCTTGAATTGGATAACCCTGCGCGCAGGCGCCGACACCATTGTGTGGCACAACGGCGGCACCGGTGGGTACCGCACGTTCGCCGGGTTTGTGAAGTCGACCGGCATGGCCGTGGTCGTGCTCACGAACAGTGGGAATGCCGGCGCCGACGACATCGGGATGCATCTCCTGGCACCCGCTCTTCCGCTTGCACCCAAACCTGCACCGCCCAAACCGCCCGCGACGTTCCATCACGTCGGGATGAACACGCCCACAACACGCACGCGATAACCATGGACATGTCCGCCGCGCACACCGAGCTCGATCTGTTGTGGTTTTGTCAGTTGGCGTCCGATGGCGAGTTCCTTGGTGCGGGGCCGCTGCGCAAACCCACGCTACCTTATCTGTCCAGTCTCGTGGAGACAGCCGCGGAAATGGGTTTCTCAAGTCTGCTCACGGCGACGAACTTCCACGCCGAACACGATGCCTTTACCGCATCCGTGGCCACGCTGGCGCGCACGCGTGGCGCCGGCCTGCTGATTGCCGTGCGTCCCGGCATGTTTCATCCGGCGATTTTTGCCAAGATGGCCGCCACGGCGGCGAGCATGTTTCCAGGGCGCGTACAGATCAACGTCGTGACCGGATCGAATCCCGCCGAGAATGCGATGTACGGCGACACCGAGACGCACGACACGCGGTATGCGCGCACGCAGGAATGGGTATCGGTGGTACGGCGACTGTGGACGGAAGCGGTCGTCGATCACGACGGCACCTACTATCAGTGCCGCGGTGCGGTGCTCGAACCCAAGCCCTCACCGATGATTCCCATTTTCGTTGGCGGGCACAGCGCGCCGGCGCAGCAATTGGCCGCCGAACTGGCCGACGTGTATCTGGTATGGGCGGACACGATGGCCGGCGTGGCCGCGCGTGTGCACACCATGCGCATCGCGGAACAGGCGGCCGGGCGTCGGGTGCGAATCGGCATGCGCTGTCATGTGGTCGTGCGCGAAACCGAAGCAGACGCGTGGCGCGCCGCCGAGCGATTGATCAGTCGCATTGATCCGGCGGTGCGGGCCTCGTTTGTCGAAGTGTCGGGGCGTGCCGACTCAGAAGGGCAACGTCGACAGAACGAATTGTCCGCCGGTTCGTCGCTGGTGATTGAAGACAATCTGTGGGCCGGTGTAGGGCTGGCGCGCACGGGTGTTGGTCTCGCGATTGTTGGCGATCCGGCGCAGGTCGAGGCGAAGCTCCGCGCGTATCAGGCATTGGGCATCTCGACGTTCATACTGTCCGGCTATCCGCATCTCGAGGAGTGCCGACGGTTTGGCGAGCTCGTCATGCCGCGATTGCGCGGCGCTTCACAGGAGCCGCAGGGACACACGGACGGACAGACGGACAAACACACGGATAGACACACGGATAGACACACCGAGCTGCACACCGAGACTGGCACTGGTACACACACCCGGACACACACCACCACCGCGGGCGTCGCGCCCGTCACGTGAGCGCGATTTCATACGCCGAAGCGCCAGGACTCGTCCGCGCGATCGGACGCTGGGACTTGGTGGCGTTCGTCATCAACGGCATTCTCGGCGCCGGCATTTTTGGGTTGCCCGCCAAAGTACATGCGTTGCTTGGCGCGTGGGGCATCGTTGCCATCATCGCCTGCGCGTTGCTGATCGGTGTCGTGATCATGTGCTTCGCTGAAGTCAGCAGTCGCTTCAGCAAGACTGGTGGCCCCTACTTGTACACGACCGAAGCCTTCGGCCCGACGGTGGGATTTCTGACCGGCTGGTTGCTGTGGCTGGCGCGTATCAGCGGCATCTGTGCGATCTGCGGGGTGCTTGCCGAGTACGCGTCGTTTGTGGTACCGGCCGTCGGCCAGGGCGCTCCGCGCACGATGCTTATCAGTGGTGTCGTGGTGGCCATCTCGATCCTGCACGTGTCTGGCGTGCGCCACGCGGCGCGCTTTGGCAACGTGGTCACGATCGCCAAGCTGGCACCGCTGCTCGTATTCGTGGCACTGGGTCTGCCGGTAATCGTTGGCTCGCGTTTTGATTTTTCAGTGCAACCCACCAATCAGGATTTTTCTGGTGCGGTACTGCTGTTGGCGTTCGCGTTTGTGGGCTGGGAGAGCGCGTTGGTAGCGCAGGGTGAGGTGCGCGATCCCCGACGGGACACACCGTTCGCGTTGGTGCTTGGATTGACGGCGGTGGCGCTGCTCTACATCGGGATTCAGGTGGTGTGCGTAGGTGTGCTGCCAAACTTGGCCGCTTCAAAGCGACCGCTGGCCGACGCGGCGTTGCAGTTTCTTGGGCCATCGGGTGCCACGCTGATCGTGGTGGGCGCGATGATCTCGATGTTGGGCACGATCAACGGCAGCGTGCTGACGGTGTCGCGTCTGCCGTTTGCGATGGCCGAGGCCGGGCAGTTGCCGCGCTGGCTGACCACGTTGCACCCGCGATTCCGCACCCCGGTGCCGGCCATCGTGCTCTCAGCCGTGATCGTGTTGGTGCTGACGATCAGCAGCACGTTCACCTATTTGCTTACGATCAGTACCATCGCGCGATTGCTGGTGTTCGCGATTACCTGTGCCGCGTTGCCCGTGCTGCGTCGCCGCGCGGCGTCGCCACCGGCGCTGCTCACGGTGCCGGGCGGACTCGCGGCGCCGATCGCCGCGCTGGTGCTGATCACGTGGCTGCTGGCCAGCACGTCGTGGAAAGAAACACGCGACGTGCTCCTGGCCACGGTGGCGGGCGTGGTCTTGCTGGGGATTGCGCGGCTCAACCGATCGAGGCCTGAGGGACAGCCGGGGGAGGCTTGAGGCTCTCTTCACCCCTCACTGCGGAGGGAAGGGGTGAGGCACATACAGGCGTGAGCTGTGAGCTCTGCGGTTTCAGGCGTGAGCGCCTGCTTGAGGGTTCAGGCGTGAGGTGTGGGCGACTCCAGGCTTGAGAGGTGAGGCTTGAGGCGCGCGTCCGCCCTCGCCCTACCGTTCCACCGGGCGGCCCACCTGCACCTCCGCATCAGCGATCTGCGCACCTTCGGCGATGTTCCAAATGATCGAGCCGATGGACCGAGAAAGCTTCGCGCTCAGGCCCAGGATCGCATGGGCGCGGAGCCTCAAACCTCAAACCTGAGTCGCCCAAACCTCACGCCTGACCCCTCAAGCAGGCGCTCACGCCTGAAACCGCAGAGCTCACAGCCCACGCCTGTATGGTTCCTCACCCCTTCCTCTCCTCTCTCAGGCCTCAGGCGTGAGGGCTGGCTTGAGGGCTGGCTTGAGGGCTCAGGGACGAGGGAGGAATCGGGCCGTGGTCGGCCCGTAGTCCGCGGGCGGCACCGGCGTCGAGAGTGCTCCCACATGGTCGCACACGAACGTGGCCGTGAAATGCGCCGAGTCGGTCGCGCTGGCGTTGTCCGACAGTTGGTGCACATCGGTGGGCCGCTCGTAGAACGTGCCGCCAGCGCGGTACACGCTGTCCGGTCCACCACGCACCTGCATGCGCATGGCACCCGAGATCACGTACACCACTACCGCGCATCCGTGCGTGTGCGGGGTGGACTTCGCGCCAGGCGGCACGCGTATGTCCACGACTTTCATGGTCAGCTTCTTGCCGTCCATCTCCGGTAACTTCTGATCGAAGGCCAGTCCGCGCGCGGGAGGCTGTTGCGCAACGCCAAGCGATGTCGTGCGGTACCACACCGCGGCGCCCATCGCGAAACTGCAGAGCACGAGGGAACGTCGGAGCGTAGGCATGATGGGTGATGGTTGGAGGCGGGAGTCATTCATCACGGTCGCCCACCAACGCACCAAGCGCACCGCTACTTGTACCGGCAACTGCTTCTCGCGATGTCAGAGGGCACCGGTCGTGTTGAAGGTACAGGACAACCCTCGAGCGGGCCACCGACCCGGAAGAGCGAAGACGGTGGTGCGCATTGTCATGTTGAGGGCGGGGGGCACTTCGTCGTCGAAAGCGCCGCCGCCGCAGGCCCTTCGCGATGGTGACACGAGACAACCCCAATCTTCCCTACCGGCCCGCACTGTGCCGGATACGTACGAGTATATTAATTAATATATTATGCCGACCAGCGTCCATCTTCCAGCCACGCTCCTGCAGGCGCTCGACCGCAAGGCCCGCGCACTGCGCATCAGCCGTAACCGTGTCATCGTGAACGCCCTCGAACGTGATCTCGCCGCGCCGTCGGCGTGGTCACCTGGCTTCTTTGAACGCCTCGGCGATACCGATGCCGCCACGCGTGGCGCGGTCGACGAGATGCGCGAGGCGATTACCGTCGCTCGCTCCTCAAAGCGTCCCCTGCAACTGTGAAGTACGTTCTCGATACGAACGCCGTGTCCGCGCTGATGAAAGGCGAAGGGAAGCTCGTTCGGCAGTTGCAACGCCTTGCACCAACAGATGTCGCTATCCCACATCCCGTGATGGCAGAAATCGCCTACGGCATCGAGCGACTGCCTCGCTCCAAGCGTCGCGACCGCCTGCGAGAAACATTGGCATTGATTGCCACAGAAATTGGCTGCTGTGCGTGGACGGACGACGTCAGTGCGGCGTTCGGCGTGATCAAGGCGAAGTTGGAAAGGGCTGGAACACCGATCGAGGATTTCGATGCAGCGATTGCCGCGCACGCACTGGCATACGGTGCAGTCCTTGTGACCGCGAACACGAAGCACATGGCACGAGTTGACGGACTGGCCATCGAAGACTGGTGTAAGTAACCGGCTTCCAACAGGTGATCCACGCAGCCCATCGATCGCCCCGACCTGTCATTCTCAATAGGCGCTCGTGGCTAGTCAACGGCTTGACGCGGAGCGAGCAGATCCTCGGCGAGCTGGCGGCGCACGGTCGCCGAGTCGAACCGTACTTCTTTCGGACCAGCGATGGCCACGAGATCGATCTGGCGCTCGATTTCGGGAATGAGCGCTGGGCCATCGAGGTCAAGCTCTCCGCATCCCCCACCCCGTCCGAGATGGACACGTTGGATTGCAACGCCGACTTGATCGGCGCGACCCGTCGCTATCTCGTCTCACACACGCCGCGCTCGGCCGGTACGGTGGCCCGCGCGTCCTGCAGCCTGACGGGTGCAATGGAGCGCATCGCCGAGCCATGACGACTTCCCTGCAACGGCTCACCGTCGCCCTCGCCAGCCGCTACCGCCTCGAGCGCGAACTCGGCGCCGGTGGCATGGCCACGGTCTATCTCGCCTCTCTCGTCCGGTGGTTTCTCTCAGCGACGACGTGCTACCCGACGGTGGCCTCGCGATGCTGTAACCGAGTGCGGCGAGTCAACTGATCGTGATCACGAACTGGCCGGCGTCGGCGACGCGGGCGCGGGCGCGGGCGCGGGCGCGGGCGAAGTAGCGACGCACACCCTCGCCGAACGCTGACATTGACACATAGCATGTGTACACGTAGAATGTGGAATGAAGAATATCACCCTGGCGCTCGATGAAGAAACGCTCGCGGCAGGCCGGGCCTACGCGGAGCGTCATCACACCACGCTGAATGCGCTGGTGCGCGATCTGCTGGCACGCACGGTTCATGTGGATCGCACAGCCGCCGTTGAGGAGCTGTTTCGGTTGATGGACGGGGCGCCAGGCCGCTCTGGCGGCACACGGTGGACGCGAGACGAGCTGTATGAGCGGCGGTAAAGTCTTTCTCGATACGAACGTGCTGGTGTACGCGCAGGATCTTGATGCGCCGCACAAGCGTCAACGCAGCCGCCAGCTGATGGCGGAGGTGGCGGCGTCGGGCCGCGGTGTGATCTCGACCCAAGTGCTGCAGGAGTACTACGTCACCGCCACGCGCAAAATGGGTGTCGCACCGCTGGCCGCGAAGTCTGTCGTGCAATCGTTCCGGATGTTCGAGGTCGTGCAGCTCTCGCCCGATCTCATCGAGCGGGCCATCGATCGGTCGGTGTTGAGCCAACTCTCGTTTTGGGATGCACTCATCGTTGCCGCATCGGTCGCCAGCGGATGCACGACGATCTACAGTGAAGACTTGAATGCTGGACAGGTGATTGGCGGCGTGAGGGTTGTGAATCCTTTCGAGTAAACGGTTTGCTGGCCGCGTCGTGCGGCCACTGGTATCTTCGCGAAGCGCCGGTTGGCGCGTGACGATCGGCGCCCCTTCCCCATGTCCTCGCCCGTGACCACCTAATCCGATCGCCTCGCCGTCGCCCTCGCCGGCCGCGAGCGCGAACTTGGGCAGGGTGGCATGGCCACGGTGCACCTAGCCGAAGACGAAAGCCATGAGTACACCGTGCAAGCACCGGTGATACTGCCTTGCAAAACACCCTGTAGCACGATTGCAAAACACCGTTCCATCGGCGCGCAAAATGCCGTCGGGGCGGGAGATCTTCTACCGCGATGCCACGAAGATGGTGGCCGCGGCCCTGCAGCTCGCACCGACGTTTGCCGTGACCTCGCGCACGCCGCTCTTCACGGACTCGTTCCTCCGATCCGGCACTCCCGACTACGACGTGCTGCCGGATGGCGGGTTCGTGATGCTGCAGCCGAGTGCCGCGAGTCAGCTGATGGTGATCACGAACTGGCAGGCGTCGGGAACGCGGGCTGGGAAGAAGTAGCGGGCCGGCGCCGTTACCGTGCTGATTGGTTCGCTTTGGATGTAGCCAACTGATTGCATTGCGGCGGCTTGCGAATTATCCCACGGCGTGGGATGATTCATCCCATGTCACGAGACAATCCCGTTCACTATCTGCCACGTGTCGCCGAACGCCACCTCGCGGCGGTGCTCCAGACGCAGCCCGTGGCCGTCATCATGGGGGCGCGGCAGAGCGGCAAGAGCACGCTGGTTGCCAACAGTCCTGCCACCCGAGGACTGCTTCGCCTCACGCTCGATGACCTCGACACCCGGCTGCAGGCGCTGCGCGATCCGGAAGGGCTCGTGGCCCGCGCCGATCGACTCGCCATTGACGAGGTGCAGCGTGCGCCTGACCTGCTCATTGCAATCAAGCGCGCCGTGGATCTCGATCGCACTCCAGGTCGGTTCGTGCTGACGGGGTCCGCGAATCTGCTCGCGATGAAGCCGGTGAAGGAAACGTTGGCCGGACGCGCCTCATTCGTGTCACTCATGCCGCTCACCCGTCGTGAAGGACTGGGGCTTGGCACCGCTGGAATCTGGGATGCCTTGATCGACACACCCGTCAGGGAATGGCCCGCGCTGCTGGCGTCACAGGACGTGCCTCCTGATGACTGGCGAACGGTCGCTCGGCGGAGCGGCTATCCGCCGGTGGTGATCGGGAAGTTTTCGCCGGCACAACAGGCTGATTGGCTGCAGGGCTATCTCGACACATTCGTCAGTCGGGACATTTCGGATATCGCGCCGATCACGCGTCCGTTGGATCTGCTGCGACTTATGCGCGCGGCCTGTGTCGGCCTCGGTCAGGTCGAGCATCAGTCAGCATGGGCCGCAGCAACCGGACTCTCCACGTCAAGCGTGTCGCGGTGGACCGACCTACTGACGGTGGCGTTGCAACTCATTCGGGTGCCGGCGTTCACGGTGAATCGCCACAGTCGCCTGACGCGCAAGCCCAAGTTATACTGGTCAGACACGGCGATGGCGTTCCATCTCTCCGGTCTCTCGGAGATGACCGGCGCGCACCTGGAGAATCTCGTGCTCACCGATCTGCAGGCGTGGTGCGGCAGCCGGTCGCAGCGACCCGTGGTACACCATTGGCGCACGGCATCGCAAACTGAAGTCGACTTTGTGGTGGAGTTGCCATCCGGCAGACTTCTGCCGATCGAGGTGAAAGCCACGACCGCGCCCACCTCGCGCGATGCCGCCGGGCTGCGTGCGTTTCTCGATGAATACGGGGACCTGTGCAGCGGCGGACTGTTGTTGCACGGCGGACACGCTACGGAAACGCTGGCCAAGCACATTGTCGCAGCGCCGTGGTGGCGTGTGCTGTAGGGCCCGTGCCTTACGGCACCGGCGCCGGAACAACCGAGTCGTTGCTCTGACCCTGTGTTCTGACCCTTTGCTCGATAGCCTGCCGTCCACGGGCAGGGCGCGTTCATGACCCGTCGCACGACCGATGCGTTGATTAACATCCGCATGGCGGATAGATATCGTCGGTGAAACGGACAGTAATCGTCCATCCAGTGGACGATTTAATTAACCCGTTCAAAAGAAACAGTTTACGATGACACCTGCGAGCGAAAACCGGAGCAATCTCCCTCGGTTGGCGAGTAAACACCTGCTCGCTAGCACCAACGCGCTGCCTGTCACCGTGCTGATGGGGGCCAGGCAAACGGGGAAAAGCACCCTCGTGCGAACCCTGCCGAGCCTGAAAGACTACCTCTTTCTCACCCTCGATCGCGCGGACATTCGCGAGCAGGCGCGATCCGATCCGCACGCCCTGCTTCGGTCGGCCCCCAAGGTGATCATCGACGAAGTCCAGCGAGACCCGGCCCTCGTTCTCGCCATCAAGGAAATCGTCGACGAGAACGCCTACACTGGGCAGCGAGAGGTGGGGCAGTTCATCCTCACCGGATCCGCCAACCTGCTCGAGACGCAGCGCGTGAACGAGTCGCTCGCCGGTCGGGCCGCGTACACCACCCTTTGGCCGATGTCCCGGCGAGAACAACTCGGTCAAGGCGTCGCCGGTACGTGGTCCGACTTTTTCACTACCGCGACCACCGACTGGTTGGATCTGGTGCAGTCGACGACGGCCATCGCGGCCGATTGGCGCGACCTCGCCCGCGTCAGTGGTTACCCCACGCCGGCCGTTGAACAGACCACCGCAGACGAACGCTCGTTGTGGTTTCAAGGGTACCTCGAGACGTATCTCGATCGCGATCTGCGCGATCTCGCCTCACTGAACAATCCACTCGACATGCGTCGCCTGATGCGCATCGCCGCGCATCGCGTGGGACAGCTGGTGAACCGCTCAGCGTGGGCCAACGAGGCGGGCGTCGCGCCGACGACGGCCTTCCGCTATCTCGATTTACTGGAGCAATCGTATCAATTCATTCGCCTTGAGGTGTACGCCGTCAATCGTGGCAAGCGTCTGATCAAGAGCCCCAAGGCCTATTGGAGCGACACCGCCATGGCCTGGCATCTCGCCGGCACGCCGCCTCTCAGCGGCTTTCACTTTGAGAATGTGGTCGTGCAGGATTTACTGGTGTGGCGAGACGCGCAATTGCAGAAACCGGCGATCATGCACTGGCGCACGACCACGCAGGACGAAGTGGACTTTGTCGTGGAACACCCTGACGGCAGACTGCTCGCCATCGAATGCAAGAGCGGTGATCGCCCGACGCATGATGACGCCGACGGCCTCCGGCTCTTTCTTCGCGAATACCCCACCGCGATTGGTGGACTCCTGGTGCACAGCGGCACCGAGACGCGTTGGATCGCCGACCGCGTGCTCTCCGTGCCATGGTGGCGCGTCATGTAGTGCGACGATTTCAACGACTCTGACCCCTTGAACTACAACGATTTCAACGACTCTGACCCCTTGAACTACATGTCAAGCAAATTGACGTTGCATCGCGTGAGGCGGCTCATTAACCGCTCGGCGTGGGGCGGCGAGGCGGTTGACGTTGGTTAGGTGTGCCTCACGGAACCGGCGCCGGCGCAACCGCTCGGGCGCGCCCCAGCGTCGCCGGCCAGTTCGTCATGAGCGTCACGGTGTCGGTACGCTCGCTTTGCGGTGCTTTGAGCATGAGGAACTCGCGCCCGCTCGGCAGAACATCGTAGGTCAGCTGACCGAAGAACGACGGCGCGTACACAAACGGGAAGAGCGAGTCCCGCCGGGTGACCGCGAGGTTCGGCCGCTCCGCGATCGTTGCCCGCATGAACGTCAGGGGCGCGACCCGCGTGCGATAGAAGAGCGACGTGCCATCGGAGACCAGGCTGGCTCGAGTCCACCATCCGCCGAGACGCGCACCCGCGCACCCGGCCCGGGGATCGGCTGGATGTAGACGTTGTCCTGCCCACCCTCCCGCGAGACGTACGCCAACAGCCGACCGTTGGGTGAGACGCACGGGAGCCCCTCCCAAACGCCAGCGGTGGCGACAAAGGGCCGCGGCGTTGGCAAGGAATCGTCGCGGGCAAGCCAGATATCCACGTCATCCGCACTATTGGGCGACGCGCTGAATGCCCAGTATCCGCCAACTGGACCCGGCGAGATGCTACCGAGGCGCGCCCCGTTGTACAGCGGCGTGCTCCCGCCACGCCGAGGCCATGACTGCACGCGCGCCCCGGTACCCGGGGCGCCCAGGAATGCGACGGCCTGCCCGTCACGGGACCACGCCGGTTGGCCGCTCACCGAATCGGTCGTCAGTCGCTCGGTGATGCCGCTCTGCAGCTCCGAGATCCAGACATCCCGCTGCGTACCCGTGGCGTTCATGCTACCGATGATGTCACCGGCTACGCGCTTGCCGTCGGGAGAGACGCGAATCTCTACCCAGCTTCGGCGTGGAAGCGCTGTCGGCCGCTCCACCCCTTTCTCGGTCACCCTGACGATATCGCGCGTACGGTTCGTCACGGCGTTCGCTCCGCGGTGGATCGCCAGCACGCCGTTGCGTGATGCGGCGAATCCAACGGCCCCACCGCCCCCTTGCCAGACACCGTCGGCTACGCGCTCGCTCGGCCCGGTGACCGTGCGCGAGCGGAGGGAGAAGGGCGCGGTCATGACGAGGTTTCCCGGTGCGCCATACACGATTCGATCCGGTGCGACGAACTGCGGGTTGCTGCCCACGATGCCCAGCTCCTCGATCGTCCCGTCGGTGAGCGACACCACGCCCAGCCGAAATTGGTCGAAGACGAGGCCGGTGGTTGATCCGTCCAAGGTCACGAGTGCATGCGTTCCCCCAGGCAGCACGTGCGGAAGCCGGTAGCGGAATATCTTGCGCGCGGGGTCGGGCCGTGCAAGGAGCTTCAGGTCGGGCACGAGCGGCGCTGCGCGCCCCTTCTTTTCGCCCGACGGCGAGTGGCTCGCGTACGTCGGCGACAACGTCAAGGAACTGCGGAAGATCCCGAGCGCCGGCGGCGCCTCGCAGAAGATTGCGAGCCTCAGCGTCGGCAGCGCGTTTGGCCTCGGCACGTGGAGCGCCAACGGGACCATCGTCGTCAGTCTGGCTGATGTCGGCGCTGGGCTCTATCGCGTCAATGCGAACGGGGGGCTGCTGCAACGGCTCACCACCGTCGACACGGCGCGGGGCGAAAGTAGACACAACAACCCGGCCTTCCTCCTCGATGGGGAGACCGTCGCGTACCGCATCTTAGGGAACAGCGCTGCGGGTGGCTTCGCCACCACGACATTGGACGGCAAGACGACGCGTCGGTCATTGCCGGGCGGTCCGTCGGCGCCATGGTCGCGCGATACGGTGGTGGTGTCCAACGGTGAGAACGGCTTGTCCTTTGCCAGGGTGGCCCAAGGTGACACATCGGTCGGCACACCGGGCCCATCGCTCGTGACCGACGTGCTCAGGAATACGACGAATGTCCCAGTCTGGGCTCTTTCCGCGAACCGCACCTTGGTCTATCTGCGAGGACGCACTGATCGCCAGCTGGTAGCCGTGAGTCGTTCGGGACAAGCACAACCGCTGATGCCGGCGGATCGCCAGTTTCGACGTCCGAAACCATCACCGGATGGGCAACGCATCGTGGTCGACGTGTTGGGGGCAACTCAACGCGACACCGAGCTGTGGATGTTTGATCGCCGCGCCAGCACGCTGCAGCGTCTCACCTTTGGCGGCGGGCAGGACCCCCTGTGGACCGCCGATGGCGTACGCGTCGCGTACTCGAGGCTTGACAGCCTGGGCCTTCTTGATCTCTACTGGCAGATGGCCGACGGCAGCGGATCCGCGGAGCGTCTGCTGGCGCGACCCGGTAATCAGTACGCTTTCGCCGCCACGCCCGATGGCAGCGGGATCGTCATGAACGAGAGCCCACGGGGTGGCCTCCAGGATATTGTGCTGCTGCCGCTGACCGGCGATCGCACACCACGCCCCATTCTCGCCACCGAGTTCACCGAACGGCTTCCGGCCGTCTCGCCCGATGGCAAATGGATGACGTACACGTCGAACGAGTCCGGGCGCACCGAGGTGTTTGTGCGCCCATTCCCTGGCCCCGGCGCCAAGGTGCAGGTCTCCGTGGCCGGCGGAGATCAGCCCACGTGGAGTCCCTCGGGGCGCGAGATCTTCTACCGCGACGCTACCAAGATGGTCGCCGCTGCGGTGCAGCTCGCCCCGACGTTTGCCGTGACCTCGCGCACGCCGCTCTTCACGGATGTGTTCCTCAAGTCCGGCACGCTCGAGTACGACGTGCTGCCGGATGGCGGGTTCGTGATGGTGCGGCCGAGTGCCGCGAGTCAGCTGATGGTGATCACGAACTGGCAGTCTTCGGGAACGCGGGCGGGGAAGAAGTAGCGGGGCGGCGCCGCTTAGCCGTTCGGGCGCAGCCGCTGCAGCGCTTCGAGCACCTCAATGTCAGCGGAGTCCTGCAAGCGACCCGTGCGCTTGGACGCAATCAAGTTCGGAATCGACACCGTTGGCACCGCGATGCCGTCGATCGAGAACATCGCGAGATCACGTTCCGCGTCGGACCACTGCAGATTCCACGCCCGCGTCAGGATGTCGACATTCGGCGTATCGCCAATCATGGTGACGCCGCGTGACACGATGTCTTGAGGCGTGTGCTCTGCCGCCACACCGAACGGCAGGTGACTCAACGCGCGCAAGACGCGTGTCGCATTCTCAATGGTTGGCTCGATGAGGATGTCGATATCGCGCGTGGCGCGCGTGGTACCCCAGAGTTGCATAGCGGTGGCCCCGACGACCAGATAGCGTGCTTCCTCGACATTGAGCAGCTGACAGACCTGCGCGACTCGGCTGCGCGGAGCGGTCATGTCGCGGCGCCACCGGCACGATGCCACGCCAGGAACTCGTCGAACGTGGCGAAGCGTCGCGGCGCCGTGATCTGTTCGGATAGCGCCGACGTGTGCTCCGCTTCTTGGACGCGCTGCGATGGCGTCAGCGCCAGATCACGCTGGAGCTGCGTGAGCCGGGAGCTGCCCATGTCCGCCGTCAGTTCGCGCCGTTCGATCGACGCGGCGTATTGTCGGACCGCCTCGGCGACGATCCAACTACGCGAGCGGTCCTGCTGCTTGGCGAGTCGATCAGCGGCGGCGAGATCGGCTTCCGGGAGCGTGATCGCGATGCGGGCGTAAACGGTGCGCGAGGTCATACTCAATATTGGTCCGTAATACTCATCCATACAAGCGCGACGGCATGGGATGATTTATCCGAGGTCACGGCACCATCCCGCTGCATGGGCCTCGGGTCTCGCGATTGGGTTGAAAGGTAGCTTCCAGTAGCTACCTTTCGTGATGCGCAGCGTCGGTCTCAAGGTCCTCAAGAACAGACTCAGCGAGTACGTGCGGATGGCGGAGGCCGGCGAGGTGGTCCTCGTCACCGATCGCGATCGCGTGGTCGCAGAGCTGCGCCCTCCCATGGAGCGTGCGCCCTACGCGGCCGATGCGCTGCTGGCCGACTTGGTGCGTCGTGGACTGCTGACGCCACCGGTCATGGTGCGTGAAGGGCCACCGCCGCGGGTCCCCGTGGCGCCCACCGCCGCCATTCTTCGCGAACTCGACGGGGACCGCGGGGAGCGGTGATCTACCTCGATACCTCCGTCGCGCTCGCGCATTTGCTGGGCGAAGATGTCGCGCCTCCCGCCGCGTTGTGGGAGGAACTGCTGGTCAGCAGCCGGCTGCTCGAGTACGAAATGTTCACCCGGTTGCACGCGCGGGGACTCGGTCGATCGCATGGCGCAGCGGCTCGCGCCCTCCTCGATCGGGTGGCGCTGGCCGATATGTCCGTGGCGGTACTCGGACGGGCGCTTGAACCGTTTCCCGCTCCCGCTCGCACGCTGGATGCGCTGCATCTGGCCACGCTGCATTTCCTGCAGTCGCAGGGACAGCCAATGCGTCTCGCCACGTATGATGTGCGCATGGCCGACGTCGCGCAGAAACTGGGCATCCCGCTGCTGGAACTGTAGCAAGACTCCCAAACCCTGCCGGCGCGCCTGCCGAAAGACCGACGCGTAGTGGTGCGTCGTGTGTTCATCCGGAACCAGCACGGAGACGCCGTCCCGTAACAGGAACCGCCGCAGTCCCCCCTCGTTATGCGCGCCGCGCGAACCCACCGCGAAACCCGCCCGCAGTTCGGTGAGGACCATCAGGATATGTGAATCTGCTGCGCATGTTCCAAGAGCTCGGCCATCTCGCGATCACCGCGCGCAAAGTCGACATGGCGATTGGTGTCAATCGCGACGTTCATCGCCAGAGGTCGTGATCAACCGCATCCTGTTCGCGAAGTGCGTCATCGAAGGTCGTGTCCTCCTGCCACGTGCCAGCGAGATCGCGAAGCGTGCGCTGCCGCACCGCTTCGTCTGCCACGCCAGCCCCGCGCGCGAGCGCCTCCAGCGCGTCGAGCACACACCGAGCGCCGGCGCGGGCCGTCACCCTTCGGTTGCGCGACGGGCTGTTTCGACGCACCATCTGCAAGCGTCGGCTCAGCGAATCGTGCTGCGGGCGCTTTCCTCTACGCAACACGGAGCCGCTATGACCGCTCGAACCGCCCGTTCGATCCAGTACGCCGCGCTCAGTGCCGTCGCGCTTGGCTCGTTCGCGCTTGGCGCGCTGGGGACGGTACTGCAGGCGCAGACCACTCCCGTCGCCGCGACTGCACCAACGCAACCCGCCGAGCCACCGCTGCAGTGGCACGACGTGAGCCAGTGGGGTGTTGAGGGGCGCGCGTGGCCGGATCTCGAACGCACGCGATGGTACGATCGCTTTCCCTCTCAAGCGGAAGCCACGGTGACGCCCGCTGTTTGGGGCTTAAGTCGTCACAGCGCCGGAATGCTGGTCCGTTTCAAGACGAACGCCGATGCCATCTGGGCGAACTACACGTTGTTCAGCGACCGGCTTGCCATGCCCAACATGACCGCGATCGCCATGAGCGGCCTCGATCTC
>JANOPS010000042.1:0-9251 GCA_031421995.1 Gemmatimonadaceae bacterium | reverse complement strand
GAGTATGCCTGCGTCGCCGCGTGCAAACGCGCGAAGCGCCCGCCCTCACGGCTCAGCAGATCATCGTGCTTGCCAGTTTCGACAATTTCGCCGGCTTCCAATACCACCACGCGATCGGCGCGACGAACGGTGCTGAGTCGGTGCGCGATGAGGAGCGTCGTGCGTCCTTCCAACAACTCCTCCAGTGCCGCTTCGACCAGCTGCTCGCTTTCGGTATCCAGGCTCGACGTGGCTTCATCGAGGACCACGACGGCCGGGTTTTTCAGGAAGACGCGAGCGATCGCGATACGCTGGCGTTGTCCGCCCGACAACTTCACGCCACGCTCGCCCACGCGCGTGTCCCACCCGTTGGGTAAGCGATCGATGAACTCCAAGGCATGCGCGGCGCGCGCGGCACTGTGCATGTCCGCCTCGCTGGCGTCAGGGCGCGCGTACATGATGTTCTCGCGAATCGTCCCGCTGAACAGCACGGGGTCTTGCGGGACAATCCCGATCGCACCGCGCAATTGGTCAAGCGAGAGGTCGCGCACGTCGACGCCGTCGAGCGTAATGCGGCCGGACGTCGCATCCCAAAAGCGCGGCAACAGGCTCGCGACCGTTGACTTTCCGCCGCCGGATTTCCCAACTAAGGCCAGCACTTCACCCGGCGCGATCCGCAGGGTCAACCCCTTCAGCACCTCTGGGAGATCATCGGCATAGCGGAAGGACACGTCTTCAAAGGCAACAGCGCCACGAACTGGCTGGGGCAGCGCCATCGGCTTCGCACTATCGACGACGGTGGCCCGCGTATCCAAGAGTTCGAAGACGCGCGTCGCAGCGCCCACCGCTTCCTGAAAATTGCCGAAGAGCGAGGCCAGCGATCCGACGGCGGCCGCGACCGTGAGCGCGTAGAACAGGAACGACACCAATGCGCCCGCCGTCAGCCGGTTGTCAATGACTTGGACGCCGCCTTGCCACATCACCGCGACCACGGATGCAAAGGCGACAAACCCGACAATCCCAAAGAAACTGGCGCGCAGCTGTGCGCGCCGCACGGCTGCAATGACGACCTCGCTCAACCGGTTACCAAAGCGCGCAATTTCTTCACGCTCTCGCGTAAAACTCTGCACCGTGCGAATCGCACCAAAAGCTTCGTCCGCCGTGCCCATCGCCTCGGCGACACGGTCCTGCACGCCCGCGCTGGCTTTGCGCAGCGCCTTCCCAAACACGATTGCGGCACCGACGACCAGCGGTACCACGGCAAGCGTCGTCAGTGTCAGCCCGGGATTGGTCACCGTGAGCATGATGATACCGCCGATCATGAACAGCGTTTGTCGCGACAGCTCGGAAACCCACGTGCCGAGCAACGACTGCAGCAGGCCGAGGTCACTGGAGAGCCGGCTGGTGAGTTCGCCGGTGCGCTGTTCGGTGAAGAAGGCGGGGGACAGACGGATCAGGTGCGCAAACGTGCGCTCACGCAACGTGGCGACGACCCGTTCGGTGGTCGAACTCAGCAGATAGACCTGCACAAAATTCATCAGCGCCTGCACCGCAAAGACGCCGAGCAGGACCAAGGCCACGCGGTTAAGCGCTGGCCGATCCTTGAGTTCGAATGCCGCGTCGAGCAGAAACCGCAACACCAGCGGGAACACCAGTCCTGCGGCCGCCGCAATCACGAGACACACAAACGCCATCGCCAATTTTGCGCGATACGGGCGTAGCAGCGGAAGCAGCCGCGCCAGCGGTTTGGGTGATGCGAAAGCCTTTCGAGGAGTGGAGATGATTCTTGCGGGTGTCGCGCCGACCGCAGACGGTAGTGCCGAAGACGGTACCGACGGCGACGCTCCCGCAGGGCGATCAGCCAATGGCACGATCCACAGCCATCGCCACAAACAGCACTGCGAGATACAGCAACGTGTACTTGTACACCCACCAGGCCGGCCCGGACCACGGCTTGCCAGCGCGCGCGGCGAACAGCATGCGCAGGACGCCAAACATCAACAAGCCATTGAGAATCGCGGCGCTGAACAAGTAGGTCAGCCCAAAGGCACCGAACATGACGGGCATGAACGTGAGCACGATAAGGATGACGGTATACCACACCATCTGATGCATCGTCTCGCGCTCGCCCCACACCAGCGGCGCCATGGGCACGCGGGCTTTGGTGTAGTCGACTTGCTTGAGCAGGGCGAGTGCCCAGAAGTGCGGCGGCGTCCAATAAAAAATGATCAGGAACAGACAAGCGGCCGAAAGATCGAGTGTGCCTGTCACGGCGGCCCAGCCTACCAACGGAGGGAACGCACCGGCGGCGCCCCCGATGACGATGTTTTGCGGCGAGGTACGCTTGAGCCAGCGTGTGTAGATGAAGACGTAGAAATAGAATCCAGCCAACGCCATGCCTGCCGTCAACACGTTCACGAACTGTGCCAGCATCCACGTCGCGGCGGTCGCGCACGCAATGCCAAAGGCCAACACTTGCGTCCGCGACATACGGCCGCTGGGAATCGGGCGCAGGCGCGTGCGGGCCATGACGTTATCGATGTCGTGATCGATATACATGTTGATCGCATTCGCACCGCCCGCCATCAAGTACCCGCCGACGGTCACGATCAATACCGTGAGCCACGACGGTGACCCGGCCGCATACATGGGTGCGATCGTCGTGACTAACAGCAGCGAGATGATGCGGGGTTTGGTGAGCGCGATCAGATCACGCCAGAGCGACGGTACCGCCACGATTGGCGACGACGCCATCGGTGCGGTCGCTGCGGCATTCGTCGACGTGACGGCGGCGCTGACAGAGCCAGCGGCGTTGCGTGCGTCCGAGGACAGGCCAGACATCAGGTGGCGGTTGCGGTCGTCACGCCATTCACGGCGCGCGCATCAGGGGCTGGCCGGTCGCTTGCCAAGACGGTCTTGCCCGCAGCGATGCGTGCCAGGTAAGTCATCGCGAAAGCGGACACCCAGATGAAAATCCCGGTTGCCTGATGCAGCGAGCGCACCACGCCGGGGAACCCGCCGGTTACCATCCAGCCAGCCCAGACAATCTGCAGCAATGCCAAGCCCATGCCGATCCACGCGGCGTGCTGCACGGGGGCTGGCTCGCCGCGCTTGCGAAAGATGAACGGCAGCGACGACAGATGGAGAACAAGCACGTAGGCAAGGATGCGATGGGTGAGTTGCACGTGTTGTCCCGCGCCACCCAACGAGCCCTCGCCGCAGAGCGGAAAGCCGACGCACGCAACGGCCGCTCCCGGCAACTTCGCCGTCAGGCCGCCAAGGACGACAACCAACAGGGCGCCGATCGCGGCACTGGTCGCTCCACCCACCGCTTTCGCCGTTCCCGTCGCGCCGCGAATGGACGTTCCCCCAAGACCACCCGCCCGAATCGTCGCGGCAACCAACACAGCGAGTAACGACGCGGCCAGCAGCTTGTGCACGACCGTCGCCCAAGGCGGATTGCCAGTGAACACCGTGACGGCACCGAACAGCGCCGGCGCGAACCACAGCGCGAGGGCGAGGCGCGCGGCGTTCCATACGCCACCCGAACCGCCCACGGACAACTCCCGCCGCGCGCGGTAGGCGGAGAGCACCAACCACGCGATCGACGCGAACAGGGCGATCGCGAGATAACGATGCATGACTTCGATGATCAGATCCATGCGTTCGAACGGCGGGAACCAATAGCCGTAGCACTTGGGCCAGTGATCGCCGCATCCCATGCCCGAACCCGAGATGCGAACGATGGCGCCAAAAACGATGTGTACCAGCGCCACCGCGAGCGCGACGTAGGCGGCGCGGCGCACGGGTGCTGGGGGAAGTGTCTGCGAAATCATGACAGCGGAGTCGCGGGGACGGAAGGCAAAGTCGCTGAATGCACCGCGGGCGCGAGTGGCGCGCCGCGATACGTGACCGGCGTGAGGTCAACGCGCGAGGCGGCATGCATGTGCCGCCACGCACCAACAAACACCGCAACCATCAGCAGCGCCGGAAGGATCGCCCACGCAATCTCCATCAGCTTGTTCGGCGACGGGACGTCGGGCGATCCCGTCTCGGATGGGACCGCGCGGACAACGGCGCGGACAATGAAGTACTGCGCCACGACACACGCGACCGCAGAGACCCAAAAGAGCGCCGTCAAAACGGGGCTCGGTCCCTGAACCGCTGTGGTGGAAAGGTCTTGGAGCATGACGAAGCGCAAGAAGTTGAAGCAGGGAGCACAACGCATCGCCGGAATCGTAGCGGCGGGCGAGCATCCCGTTGGAACACAGACCGGAAAACTAGGTGGTCGCCGTCCTCGACGGACCCCCCGCCGTGTTCGATTTCGACAATCGGCTCTCAGGTCCTGAAGCAATCCTTACGCCATCCCCGTGCGAGCTGGCGAACCGGAGAGTAGCATTGCTCATGACTTTGCCACCCGCGTCGCGCGCCGCGACATCGTCCTCCTCCGTTCCCACCGAGCTGCCGCGACGCTTGGGGCTCTGGAGCGCCATCGCCGTCGTGATCGGTACCACGATCGGTTCCGGAATTTTCCGCTCGCCGGCCGGCATCGCCGACAAACTGCCGGGGCCGCTGCCGATGCTGACAGTGTGGGCTGTTGGTGGCATCTTCGCCCTCTGCGGCGCACTGACGCTGGCGGAGGTAGCGGGTGCCATTCCGAAAACGGGCGGCTATTTCGTCTTCATCAAGGAAGGCTGGGGCCGGCTGCCCGCCTTTCTGTACGGGTGGACCGAGCTAGTGATTATTCGCGCGGCGGCGCTTGGCGGCATCTCGTTGACCTTCGCCGAGTATTTGTTGCGCGCCTTCGGTCTGGACACGGCGGTCGCGCCGAATGACTCGTATGCGCACTGGACGGCGGCTGTCGCGCTGGGCCTCATGGCGACGGTCAACATTGTGGGGCTCAAATGGGGCGCGTTGGTCCAGAACGTGACAACGATCGCCAAGTACGGCGGCTTGTTGATTATTGTTGGGCTCGCTTTGGCGTTGGGACTGCCGCAAACCGGTGGGCATTTCACGCCCGCAGCGCCGCCAGGCAGTTTCTCGGTGAGCGCCTTTGGCTTGGCGTTGGTCTCGGTGCTGTGGGCATACGACGGCTGGGGCGACCTGACGAAAGTGGGAGGTGAGGTGGCCGACCCGCGCCGCACGCTGCCGCGCGCCATCATCATCGGCACCCTCGCCATCATCCTGATCTATCTGCTGGCCAACGTGGCCTACCTGTCTGTGCTCACGGTCGACGAGATCCGCGGCGCGCGGCTGGTGGCCGCCGACGTCGCCCAAAAGCTCATTGGGCCGGTGGGCGTGACGCTGGTGTCGATCACGGTGTTGTTGTCTACGTTCGGGTCGGTCAACGGATCGCTCCTGACCGGGCCTCGCATTTTCTTTGCGATGGCCGATGAAGGCCTGTTCTTCAAGCAGGTCGCGAAGGTCCACCCAAAGTATCAGACGCCGTATGTCGCGATCACGTTGGCCGCGACCATCGGCATCGCGTTTGTGCTGCTGAGGTCGTTTGAGCAGTTGGCGGACATTTTTGTGACCGCGTCGCTGGTGTTCTACATCCTGAGCGTGGGGGCCATTTTCCGACTGCGTCAGCGTCCGGACTGGGATCCGCCGATGCGGGTGCCGCTCTACCCGCTGCCTCCGCTGCTGTTTTGCGGCGCGACGCTCTTCTTGATGGTGAACTCGTTGCTGGACCCGGGAACGCGCTGGGGGACGGTGGGCGTCCTTGGGGTGATCGCGGCTGGCATACCCGTCTATTATCTCACCGTGGGTCGTCCGCGAGCGGGGTAGGGCGTAGGGCGTAGGGAGCAGGGCGTAGGGAGCAGGGAGCAGGGATAAGGGTGAAGGGAGCAGGGGGTCGACGGCGGCTGCGCCGAGCTTCGGTCCTCTTCGGTCCTCTTCGGTCATACCCCGCGCTGCGGCGTTACGGATCAGATACGCAGGTTGATTGTGCGACGTTCGGGGGGCCTCTAGGTTTCGCGGCAGTGCCGTTCGCTTTCGTGGCGACGGTCCTCGTGCATCGTACGCGATGCACACCATGTGTTTATCACCTTCAGTTTATCAACCACACCATGCGCATGTTTCGTTCGCTGTTTGTGCTCGCGCTGGGCGCTGCCGTCGGCGTTGCCGATGTTGCAGGCGCTCAGGGCGTCACCACAGGAGCAATTTCCGGACTCGTGACTGATGACGGGGGGAAGCCGGTGGACGGCGCCCAGATTCAAGTCGAGAACAAGAGCAATGGCTTCCGCGCCAGTACCCTCACGCGCGAGAACGGCCGCTACTACGTGCAAGGACTCGAAGTTGGCGGCCCGTACACGGTGCAAGTGCGTCGACTCGGCTTCGCGATGGTCTCGAAGGACAACATCCTCGTTCCGCTCGGCCAAACCGTGCCGGTGGACTTCGCGCTGAAGGCGCAGGCCGCACAGCTCGCTGGTGTTGAGGTGACGGCCACGAAGGGCTCGATCATTTCGCCCAACAAGACCGGCGTCGGCACGACGATCTCGGATACGCTGATCTCGCGCTTGCCGTCGATCAACCGCGACTTTACCGACTTTGCGCGCGCTGCCCCGCAGGTGTCAACCACCGGTAACGGACTGTCAGGCGGTGGTGTGAACAACCGCTACAACCTGATCCAGATCGACGGCGCCAACGAGTCGGATTTGTTCGGTCTCGGTTCGAACGGCCGTCCTGGTGATCAAGCCGGTGCGAAGTCGATTTCGCTCGACGCCGTGAAGGAGTATCAGGTGCTGTTGTCGCCGTACGACGTGCGGCAGGGCAACTTCGCCGGCCTGTTGATCAACGCGGTCACGAAGAGCGGAACGAACGAGATTCATGGGTCGGTGTTTGGCTATCAGCGCGACCAAGACCTCACGCGCAAGCAGCCCTTCCTTGGTGCCTTCAGCCGCCAGCAGTACGGCGGCACGATCGGCGGACCGATTCTCAAGAACAAGGCGTTCTTCTTCCTGTCGGGCGAGTGGCAGCGTGAAGAGCTCCTGTCGACCGGACCCTTCGTCGGATCCGCGGATGCACCCGTGTCGCAAGCGCAAATCGATCAGGTGAATGCGACCTTGCAGCCCTACGGCATCGCTGGTGGAACCGGCGAGCGCGTGAACCGTCCCAACCCGCTGACCAACATCTTTGCGCGCGTTGACCTGAATTTCCTGCCCAACACACGCGTCGTGGTGCGTCACAACTACGCGGGTGCGGATAACAACAACTTCTTCCGCGACCAGATTACCAGCACGCTGCCACAGTTTCCGCTTACCTCGTACGGCTACGCCTTCACGTCGGCAAAGAATGCGACGGTGGTGCAGGCATACACCGCGTTGGGGAACGGTATCTTGAACGAATTGAACATCGGCTACACTACGATCAACGATAAGCGCGACCCGTATTCCAAGACGGCGGCAATCAGTGTGCAGGTGCCTCGCTCGACCGGCGCGGGCTTTGCGTTGTTCCAGGCCGGCGGCGAAGCCTCGTCGCACGGCAACCAGCTGGACCAGAAGACGCTGGAAATCGCCGATAACCTCTCGTTCACGCTGGGCACGCACAACTTCACGCTCGGCACGAAGAATATCTTCTACGAGTCGGCCAACCTGTTCGCCAACAACCTGTTCGGAACGTGGCGTTTTAACAGCTTGGACTCGTTGCGCAGAGGCGAAGCGTCGTCGTACGCCGTGACAGTGCCAACGCCCGCCGGGACCGACGGCTTTATTCGCATGAAGTCGGCGACATACGGCATCTACGCGCAGGATCAGTGGAATATCCGTCCGACGATCAACCTGACGTACGGCGTTCGCGCGGACATTCCCACGTTCCGCAACGCGCCCGTGTACAACCTCGCGGTCGATACGGCGTACAAGCGCAACACGAGCGAGTTGCCGAGTGGGCAGATTCAATGGTCCCCGCGCATTGGCATCAACTGGGACATCACGGGTGATCAGCGCAACCAGTTCCGCGCGGGCGTCGGTGCCTTTACCGGCAACCCTGCGGGCGTGTGGCTATCAAACGTGTACGGCAACACGGGACTGTTGGGTACGCCAGGTCTGACGTGCAACAACGCGACCGTCACCAACGCCTTCTACCCGCCGGCCTTCAACCAAGCCGCGCTGTCCCAGCCGCCCACGCGGTGCGGTGGTACCAACGCCACGCCGGCATCGGCGGCGCTCTCCGCGACGATCAACTCCATCGATCCGAATCTCAAGTTCCCGCAGGTGTACAAGTACTCACTCGGTTTCGACCATGATTTCGGCAATAACATGGTTGCCACCGTCGAAGGGCTGTACACCAAGTCGCAGTATGCCTTGTTCTATAGCAATCTGGCGCTGACAGGACCGCAGGGTGTCGATGCACGTGGTCGCACGATGTACGGCACCATCACCGGCTCCAACTCGAGCCCGGCGGTTCGCGGCGGTCGCAATCAGGTCTACGACGTGTCCAACAGCAACAAGGACTACTCGTACAACCTGACGGCCAGCCTGAACAAGCGGTACTCGAACAACTGGGAAGGCAACATCGCGTACACGTTCTCACGCGCACGCGACATCCAGAGCACGCTCAACTCCACGGCGAACTCGAATTTCAATCAGGGCCGCACCGTCTCCGGCGACCTGCTGGACCGCACGACGCTGGCGACGGCGAAGTGGGATCAGCCGCACCGCATCAACGCCGTGGGGACGTACACTTTCCCGTGGCGCATGGACGTGTCCATGATCTACTCCGGCTCGTCCGGCTCGGCGTTTGATCACTACTACAGCACGGACGAAAACGCCGACGGCTCGACGGCCAACGATCTGGTCTACATCCCGAAAAGCTCCACGGATGCCAACGAGATTCTGTTCACGGGCTACAATGTGCCTGCGTCAGCGACGAGTGTCGCCGCGCAGCAAACTGCCTTCGATGCCTTTATCAACCGCCGTGCCTGCCTGAGCGAGCAGCGTGGTCAGATCCAGTCGCGCATGAGCTGCCGCGCGCCGTGGCGTGACCTGTATAACGTCTCCATTCGGCAGTCGTTGCCGTCGATCCGCGGTCAGTCAATGTCGTTCGCGGTCGACATCTTCAACTTCGCCAACCTGGTGAACAGCAAGTGGGGCCAGCAGAAGAGCGTCGTGCAGCCTGGCCTGCCAGGTGTGGCACTGCTGAGCCGCACGGGCGTGGCCACGCAGAACGGCAAGACGGTTGGTGTCTACACGTTCAATACGCAGCTCGCCGATTACGACGTGCGCAACGTGGATTCGAACTACCGCATTCAGCTCTCGCTGCGGTACTCGTTCTAA
>JANOPS010000041.1:0-9672 GCA_031421995.1 Gemmatimonadaceae bacterium | reverse complement strand
GGCACGACGTGCTTTCGCGGTTGGCTTTGGTCCACCGAACACGGTGACCCACGCGATCGCGCCATTGGGAGCGAGTACGGTGGCGATAGGGAGCACACCAAGTTGGACCGTGCGCAGCGTCGCGCCGTTGTCGGCGTCGAGCACCACGAGCTTGTCGTCGGCGGGAAGAGGCACGACCGCCACGCGGCGGCCGTCAGCGCCATTCTGCGATGCGACGGAGGGCCCTCCCGCCATGAAGTCCCCCAAGGGGCCCGATGCGGTGACGATGCGCGATGCGGAATCGGCGGCGTAGCTGACGAGTTGCGCGACAGATTTTGCGCGGGACAGCGGTGGCCCACCCGGCGTGCGACTGGCCGCCACATCGGCGGGCAGCTTTCCGACCGACGCGATGAGGGGACGTCGCGTGATCGGATCGATCACGATACCGTGCACACCGGGGCGTCCGTTGAAGGTGGCGTGTGCGAGCACTCGGCTGTCGCGCCAGGCCAACGCCCATGCGTTGCCAGGCACAATGGTCCAGAGTTCACCGGCGTTGGCGCCGAAGCGGACGCCGGCGACGCGTCCGTCGAACACGCTTTGCACGCCGGCTGGCGTGACGCGCTGCCCGACAGCGAAGATGCCGGGGTCAGGGACGGCGCGTTGCGGCGGTTGCGGTTGAGGAACAGTAGCCTGGAGCAGGGCGAGGCACAGTGCGAGCATTCGTGTGTGTCGGTTGGGGGTGCGAAAGCATACGCCGCGGCAGGGCGAGCTAGCAAGCAACAGTTTGGTCGCGTTTGTACAGAGCCTGAGAAGGCACCGTGCCCTTCTCGAAGCCCTCGGAGGGCGACGTCACGGGCGGTGCCAGATAGCCCTGAACTTGACTCGGCGTTCGCGCCGAGCGTAGCGAAGGGCGCTCACTCCAACACGTCGAGGACACTCAGGATACGCTTATGGGCCTGCAAACGCGTGCGTGGACGCTGGCTGAGTTTGATCGGCTTCCCGACGATGGCAATAAGCACGAGCTGGTGGATGTCGCGACACCTGGCGCCGCGTAGGGGCGCGACGCGCGATGTCGGTGAGTGCACGTCGAGCGCGAGGCCGATCGCCCGTCTCCTCCAAACCCCGAAGCCGGATCTGGCGAGGCGGACCGCTACTCGATCCTGAGGCGGACCGTCACCGCGCTGTTGAACAGCGATCTCAGCGCGTCGCGGTCCACCTGCACGATGGCGGGCGGTCGGGTTGGGATCGCCACCTCGAGCGTCTGCCAGCCGTTCGGGTTCACGTCACCGATCCGAAGGCGCGTACCGGGTTCCTGCAGGGAGAGTACCCGGCGCATGCGTGCAGCCCACGCCGCACTGTCGTGCGTGAGATGTGGGAGCGGCGGGGCCTCGGTGGCTGCCGGGTCCGATTCGCCGCGATGAAACGGCGACTCGTCCAGCGTCCACGTGCCCGGCACCTGCACCGTGTGCGTGTCATGCACGAATTCCACCGAACCGCGCCAGCGCCACCGCAGTCGGCGTGCGCGAGCACGGGGATGCTCGAGCGCTTCGAACGCGCGAGCGGCGGCCCCGTCGTCGTCGGTCGGCTGGCGCCAGCGAGGGCGGAGTGATCCGCGGGGCCGCGCACCACGCGCGGATGAAGCCGCGGCGCCCAGCAGTAGGACGAGGAACGATGAGATCAGACGTAGCATACGCCCGAAAGATAGCCGCCCCGAGAACGACGAGCCTGGCGTTCCAAATGTGCACGATACGGCGAGGGGGCGGGGCACTCGATGAGCGACGGTGACGGCCCCTCTGTCTCGTGTGGATTGCGTACCGACGCTACTCGGCGTTCCCCGTGGGCACTGGCGAGGTGCGTTTACAGCGCAGCCGGAGCTGAGACGGTCATGGTGACGCGCGCGCGTACGTTTCAGCACGCGTCGTGGGCGGTGACGCTCAGGTGACGAACGGGTGATCCCGGGCTGCGATACTGCACGTCATCTGGCCCCGGATGCGGCACGTCTCTGCTACCCCCTGACTCGATGGACATTGTAGCCCGACTCACCGCCTCGCTCGCCGGCCGCTATGACATCGAGCGCGAACTCGGCGTGGGCGGCATGGCGACGGTGTATCTGGCCCGGGACGTCAAGCATAGCCGCTACGTGGCGGTCAAAGTGCTCAAGCCCGAGCTGGGTGTTGTGCTCGGCCCCGAGCGGTTCCTCACGGAGATTCAGGTCACGGCCAATCTCCAGCATCCAAACCTGCTCCCGCTCTTCGACTCCGGCGAAGCGGCCGGGCTGCTGTACTACGTGATGCCGTTTGTGGAAGGCGAGACATTGCGCGATCGACTGAATCGCGAGCAGCAGTTGCCGTTGGAGGACGCGCTCAACATCGCGATCGCGGTTGCCAGCGCGCTCGAGTACGCCCACGGCCGCGGCGTCATTCACCGTGATCTCAAGCCTGAAAACATCCTGATGCAGGCCGGGCAGCCCATCGTCGCCGACTTCGGCATCGCCTTGGCCGTCAGCAATGCCGGGGGCCAGCGGGTGACGCAGACTGGCCTGTCGCTGGGCACGCCACAATACATGAGTCCTGAGCAGGCGACCGGTGAGCGCGCGGTTGACGCCCGCGCCGACATCTTCTCGCTCGGCGCGGTGGTGTATGAGATGCTCACGGGAGAGCCGCCGCACTTGGCGCGAACCGCCCAGGCGACGATAGCCAAGCTGCTGACCGAACCAGCACGCTCCATCACCACCCTGCGGCGCAGCGTGCCGGCGCACGTCGATGCCGCTGTGTTGCACGCGCTGGAAAAACTTCCGGCCGATCGTTTTGCGAGCGCCCGTGCGTTTGCCGATGCGTTGCAGGCGAAGGGATCTCTCACGGCATCGCGCGAGGCCCACACACACGCGCCGCAGCGGGCTCGGCGACGGATGGTGGTCGGTGCGATCGCGGTTGGAGCAGTTGCCATCGCGGTCGCGATCGCACTGGTCATGCGGCCAACGGACTTCGAAACCGGCGGGCAAACAACGCGGTATCCCCTCGCCTTCCGCGGCGACGCGAAGTTCGCGTCGGGCGCGGGGATTCGCTTTGCGATCTCTGCCGACGGTTCACAAATCGCGTATGTCGCCGGCGGATCGACGGAGCGTCTGTACCTCAAGACACCGGACGATCTTGAGCCGAAGCCCATTGCCGGGACGGAGGGGGCATCCAACCCGCAGTTCTCTCCCGACGGTCAATGGGTTGCGTTTCTGGTCGACTCGAAGCTCGCCAAAGTACGGCTGCCGGGAGGCGCACCGGTGACAATCGTCGACTCGGTGGACCGATTTTCGTGGGGCGACCACGACGTGGTGGTGTTTGCAAGAAATACCACCGCAGGCCGCAACTCCCAGTCGCTCTTTCGCGTGAGCGCGTCTGGCGGACCCGTCGAGAAGCTGGCTTCACCGGATAGTGTTCGACGGGAAGTGGACTACTCCTGGCCGCAGCTGCTTCCGGGAGCACAGGCCGCGCTGTTCAATCTGACCAAAGGGATTTCGCTTGACGCCTGGGAGATTGCCGCCATTCGCCTTGATGACAAGAGCATCGTGCTTTTGAATGTGCCGGGACTGAATCCCCGGTATGTGCCGACGGGGCACATCGTGTATACGCTTGCGAATCGTACATTGATGGCGGTGCCGTTCGACGCAAAACGGTTGGTCATCACCGGCCCTGCGGTTGCCGTGTTGGAGAACATCCGAGTGAGAGGGCAAGGCGCATCCCAGTTCGCCGTGTCAGCGAATGGCACGCTGGTCTACGTCAATGAAACGCCGCCGATGCAACTCACGCGGTTGAACCGTGCGGGGAATCGGGAGGTGTTGGTTCGCGACTCCGTGGGCGTCATCGGAGGACCGCGGTACTCACCCGATGAGCAGCATCTGGCGTATGTGTCCATAGACGCACGCGGTGGTTTCCACATCTTTACCTATGCGTTCGCCACCGGGATCGCGAGCCAACTGACAACGGACGGGGCCAGCAGCTCCCCAAGCTGGACCGCCGATGGTCGTCGTCTCGCGTGGTTCCAACGAGGAGGGACAACGCGCTGGCAGCCGCTGGACCGGAGTGCGCCGGCGACAGTGCTGTTGGATTCCGCCGGCGATGTACAGTTCTCGCCAACGGGAAAGTACCTCACGGCTTCCACCCGGCAGGGACGATTCCTGATGATGCTGGATCGTCCACAACAACGGGTGCCACTGCAGAGTCCTGACGAGCCTGGCGCGAATGCCCTGGAAGGCCATGCCATTTCTCCGGACGGGAAGTGGATGGCGTATGCGTCGCGCGGTACGAGCCCGGGCTCCACCGAAGTATTTGTTCGCGCCATTCCCGGACCGGGAGGTCGTTATCAAGTGACGACTGACGGCGGGCACGAACCGCGCTGGGGAGCGTCCAGCAACGAACTGTTGTTTCGCAATCGCGGCTGGTTGTGGTCAGCTACGCTGATAACATCACCAGCGTTTGAGATCGTGAAACGGGATTCACTGTTTGCCATGAACGTACCGGAGAATCAGTCCCGTCGGCCCAACTACGACGTCTCGCACGACGGCAAATACTTCGTGATGCCGTGGTTCATGCGCGAGGAGAATCCGCCACCGGTACTCGTCACCAATTGGTTTTCGGAGCTCACGCAAAAAATGGCCGCCGCGTCCGTCAAACCCTGAGCGATGGACCCCCGTTACGAATACAGGGTTCCAATTGGCAAAAGCTGTACCGTCCGGTTACCCTTCAGTTCACCCCATCGGAGCTGATCCAGTGTCCAAAGTCGGTCACACGCCGCGCCGCCCCGCGCCCCAACTCAAACGCAAGAACATGCTGATTGATCAGCGCGCGCTTGACGCGGCCAAGGTTGCGCTCGGAGCCACCACCGAAACGGCAGCGGTGAATGCCGCGCTCGATCTGGTGGTATTCCGCTCCGAAGTGTTCGGCGCGCTCGATCAACTGGCAGCGATGAAGGCCTTCGGACCGGTTCCAAAGGGACGAAAGACGCGATGATCTACACGCTCGACACGAGCGTCGTGATCGATGCCGTTCGTCAGCCGGAGTCGATGGCGCAGCTGAAGCAGTTTCTCGAGTGGGCGCTTCCGTACACCGCCCTCACCAGCGTCGTGGTCTCCGAACTGCTGCGCGGCGCGCGCACGAAGGAGGCGCGCGCGTTTCTCGAGGCGCAGATCGTTGGACCATTTCAGCGACGACGTCGGATCGTCGCTCCGAGCGTCGCCGCCTGGACGCGGACGGGCGAGTTGCTTGGTCGGCTAGGAGGCAAGACTGTATCGCCTGCCGTTCAGAACGACCTATTGATTGCCTGGACCGCGCGTGAGCTGGGATGGGTGGTCGTGACCAAAGATCATGATTTTCTGAGCCTTCAGTCCAACATTTCCGGGCTGAAGGTCAAGGCCCCGTTCCCCGCGCGGTAGGCGTCGCACACGCTACGGCCTGGTTCGCAACGGCACGTCTGGCACGACCGCCATCGACGGCACCTGAAACGCAGCATCATTCGGTGCCATCGAACCAACCACCGAGCGCGAAAAGACGTAGACCGTGAAGACGCTGCCCTCGATGGTGCTGCCCGGCAGCGCATCGAGACTCGTTGTAGCTGGTACCCCCACTGGCACCACCGCCGCCGCCAGAACGGCAGCGGACGTTCCGCCGCCGCCTGCGTTCACACGGAACGCGAGGGTCGCACTGGTGGCAAGGTTCACGTACGCCGTCGGTGCCAGGAACGCCGCATTCGCGAACAATGCGGTTGCGGGCAGTGGTCCGCCGACGTTCGGAGACGCGTAAATATCCACGTTCCCGACGCCCGATGCCAGATTGATCACGCGCACGGCGATCTGTCCGGCTGGCACCGTTGGCAAACTGTCGCGCTGAATCGCGAATCGCACCTTGGGTGTCTGTCCGGCGCGCGTGAATCCGGCGTGTGCGAGCGTGTAATACGCCCCACGCTCCAGCGACATGGTGGTATCAAGCAGCACCTGCGACACGGTGCTGGCGCTTGGCGCCGCGGGGTTGGAGAGGAACACGCGGAAGTGACGGGAACCGGCCTTCACCGGGATGTAGCCGGCGTGTTTGATATCACGAAACCGTGTCGCGATGTACGGTGAGTTCTCCACGATATCGACGGCGTGGAAATCGACGCCCAACGTATCCGGCATCGCATTCACGTAGCGGATGTATGCCTTACCCGGGTCGGGCGCATCGACGGCTGTCGTGTCGCCACAACTGGCGGTTGCAAAGAGCAACATGCCAACAATGGTGCGGGCACCGCGTGATGCGTTCATAGACCGTACGTCCCCTTGGCCGCCGCGCTTTTGCCACCGATGCCCCCGAGGTTGTAGAGCGGCTTTTGCCGCGCGTCCAGCTCTTGAAACGGAACCGGAAACTCAAGCGGCGTTCCTTCGGGCAAGTCGCCCCAGCCGCGACTGTCGAAATACCATGAGGCCCACCCGGTGAAGGCCGTCTCCATGCGCTTCTCCCACTTGAGTGCCTCGAAGATGGTGCCGCACATCGTCGAGCTCCCCGACGATGTCGGAACCCGAGGCACACAGGCGCGACCACCGGGAACTGGCGTCGACATATTCAACACGACACCGGCGAGCGCTGGCAGTCCGGCCCGCGTGCGGTAGATGTCGATGCGCGCAGCCGCCAACGCGATTTCCCCAAGCCGCAGATGGCCTTCGGCGGCCAGCAGGTCCATCTCGGCCTTGGTGATCACCGGGAATTCACCGCGATTCTGCGTCGCGGCAATCGCCCGCCAGCGAAAGTGGTCGTACTGTGACGAGCCCCAGTTTTGTGTCGGAAGATCAAAGTTGTCCGTGCGATTGCGAAAGTAGAGTAGCGTCGGCGCGGCGTTTGTCGAATTCGCGATTTGGATCGCGCGCGTCTCCCCGGCGGGCAGCCGGCGGTCGGGTGTCTTGATCAGGATGGGGCGGCGGTCCTCAAGTGGCTGCGCCAACCACGCATCATACGTGCCCGAGGTGTCGGCCATCCCGAGAATCATCGGCGTCATCTGATGCCCAATCCGGGATGTGACGGAGTTGGTGTACTGAGTCGTGAGCTGGCTGTTGGCCCAGCCGGTTGCCGGGTCAAGCGTCACGTTAAAATCCGCCACAATTCCGCCGCTGACGTCGGCGTTCACCGCTGCCCAGTCAACCGCCGCGCGTTCGGCAGGCGTTCGCGCCACTGTGGCGCGGAAACGCGCCCGATAGGAGCGCACGACGCGCACGTAATTCGCGACCGAGAGCGCCTGTCCGTTGATCCAATTGGTTGGCAGTGGGAACTCCGCGGCCGCGGCCGGCTCAAGTGCAATCACCATGGCGGAGTCGAGCGATGTCAGTGCCGCCTTCATGACGTCCGCAGCGCCGCTCAGGGGCGGAATCACGTCCGTCGGCACCGACGGTGTCACAATGGCGGCTGAGTCGTACGCCAGGGCCAGATTGCCAAGCGACACCCCGTTCGCGAAAAACGCAAAGGATCGCGCGCGCGCATTCAGTCCCGCGGATCCCAGGGTGCGATTCTCGGCCACGAGTCGATCGAGGCTGATCACGACATTGGCGGCGGTCCGACTGTTGCGCGACAGCCCACTGAAATCGCGCAGTCGCGGTGCACCGCCGAAATCGCTGCGCGTGTTCAGAATGGCCGTGCGGGGAATGACATTGCGCACCGACGACGGCGCGAACTGCTGTGTGAAACTCTCGAATGACATGTTCATCACGTGCTCATAAATTCCAGGCTGCGATCCGGCTCCAGGGTTGCCAATGTTCGTGGTCCAGATCGTCTGGTACAGCGTCGCGGTAACGGCGGCAAGACCAGTCGGCGAGCCAAGCGTCGTCGCCACATCGGGGCTGTCCAGATTCTCTGTTTCCAGCACGCGGTTGCAGGCGGCGAGTGACCAGCAGCACAACAACGCGGCGCGCGCAATGGCCTCCGGTCGGCGTCGCATGCCTAAAACCTCGACGCGATGGTCAGTGAGAAGGTGCGTGCATTGGGATACTGCCACGCATCGATGCCATTGATGCCGCCCGATCCGAGTTGCCCGCCGGCGCGTCCTACTTCCGGATCGAACCCGCTGTACCGTGTGAAGGTGTACAGGTTGCGACCCACGAAACTCACCGTCCAGTCGCCGACTCCCCCAATGGCACCAAAGTTATACCCTACGCTGACTTCGCGAAGTTTCGCGTAACTGGCGTCTTCGACCGTGATGGTGGACGGCTGGAGCACGTTGTAAAAACCATAGCTGCCAACTGGGTTCTCGGGCGAGCCACCGCGCCAATAGTGCGCGAGCGGCTTGGCCGTCGCGACCGTCCGTCCGTCCTGGTCCTGCTCACGTGTCTGAAACTCGAGGAATGAGAAGTGGCGTCCAAGGTTGAACACATCGTTGCCTATCGTGGCATCGAGCAGTGCATAGATCGAGACGCGATGAAACGTGAGGGACTGCGAGAGCGAAAGGCGATAGTCAGGGAGCGTACGACCAAGCGCCGCATTCACCGCCGTGCCGGTAGAATCGCGCAGCAAGATCCCGTTGCCCCACGCATTGCTCACGCCGTTGGGCGCGTTGACCGTGCCGCCCGCAGTGCGGCAATTCACAGCACCGTCGACCGGGATGCGCGCCCTCGAGACGGCATCGATGCATCCGTAGCGCTCCGCTTGCCACAGATTCCGTGTAATGCCGTCAGACGGTGTGTTGCCTTCACCGATCCACACGATCAACCCTTCATCGTTGCGTTGCCATTCGCGACCAACGCCGCATTGCGCCGCGTATTCCGCCGGCAGCTCGCGACACAACGTGATGAACTTGCTCCCGTAGATGGTGCCGATGCGCTCACCGGCTTGCATCTGAAACATCGCGAGCGATCCTTGTGCACAGCCACCGGGCGAATCGCCGGGGCAGATCGCGTACGGCGCGACGCCGAGTGCCGTGATGACCGGGCGATTCTGGTCGTAGTTGAGTCGCGCCGACCACGTGAGATCACGTCGCGTGATGATCGGCACATTGAGCGAGGCTTCCCACGTGCGGTTCTCGAGCGTCCCGGCATTCTGCCACTGGCTGGCGAAGCCCGTCGCCAGCGGCGGTGGCACCAGCAGAATCTGATCCCTGGTGACCGCGCGCGAATAGTTGAGCGTGATGCCGACGCGCGCGAAGAGCTCGGCGTCGACCCCGTATTCCTGCTCGACGGTCACTTCCGGGCCGAGGCGTGTATTGCCACGCGTGTTGGCTGACAGGATGCCACCCGACGCAACGGCATACGTCTCGTACTGTGCATCGAATCGTGGTCGGCCTCCGGCGCTACCCAGCGACGCCCGCACCTTGAGCTCACTGAGCGCGGGGACCGGCCACCATGGTTCTTGCGTCAGACGCCAAGCGACCGATCCGCGCCCATAGTTCCCCCAGCGATTGTCGGCCCCGAACAGGGAACTACCGTCGCGTCGGAAGAGCGCGTCGACGATGTACCGGTCGCGAAGCACGAAGTTGACACCAGTCAGCGCACCAATCGCGCTGATGGATTGGTCGCTGGACGCGATACGGATACTGTCCGTGGCCGCCTGGGTGTTGGTGACGCCGGAGACGACAAGGTTGACGCCCCGCTGATCGCTGGTCGTGATGCGCTGCTGCTCGTGCACCAAGCGAGCAGTCCATCGCGCTTCCACGGTGGACCCGAACGTGTGTGTCGCCGAAACATCGAGACCG
>JANOPS010000040.1:0-6500 GCA_031421995.1 Gemmatimonadaceae bacterium | reverse complement strand
TCCGACGGCATCAACGCCAAGATCACGTCGCGTACGATCATCGGATCGGTCGCACGCGCATGCACCTCCGTCACTGCGGTCTGCTTGATCAGCTCGCCAACATTGTGGCTTCGAATGCCACCACCGGCGAGAATCGTAATCTTGTCACCCGCGCGCTGCCGCATGTCTCGCAACGTACCTGCACCTGCCATGGCGGAAGGGGCGTGACCCGCTGTGAGCACAAGGTCGACGCCAAGGGCGATCAGGAGCTCCAGCGCGGAGTGATTGTCCGGGGTGTGGTCGAAGGCGCGGTGAAAACCAACTCGCATCGGTCGGGCCAACGAGATGAATTCCGCCAGCTGCTGACGTTGCACCGTGCCGTCGCTGTGCAAGGGGCCCACGACAATGCCGTCCACACCCAGAGCCTTGGCCGCGACGATGTCGTTGCACATCACATCGACATCATCTTCGACATAGATGAAACTCTCCGTCTGCGAGCGGATCATCACGTGCAACGGAACCTGCACCTCGTCGCGACACCGTGCGATCAGGCCCAGCGATGGCGTGGTGCCGCCATCGCCGGGCCCACATAACTCGATGCGCCCCGCGCCATACGCCTGCGAGGCGCGCGCCGAGTGTATGGAGTCACAGCAGGCCTCAACCAGTGGCATGTTCGCGTAGTCCAGCGGTGCAGGAACGTGTCCCATGGATCGATCGGTACCCTATGCCGCGACAGTGCGCGTTGGCGCCGGGCGAAAGAGAAAGAGAAACACGACGAAGACGCCGAGCGCGAAGAGTGCGGCGAATTGCCAAACTTGCAACCAGTCATGCGTGACCGTTGAACCGCTGCCCGTCGCAAACCGCTTCACCACGCTCCCCGACATCGAGGCACCCACAAAATAGCCCAAGCCGTTGGTGATCAGGTTCAAAAACCCCTGCGCCGCCGCGCGCAGCTGCGGCCCCGCCCGTTCGTCGGTGTAGATCTGCCCCGCCACAAAGAAGAAATCATAGCAGATGCCGTGCAACAGAATGCCAGCGTAGATCATCCACATGACGGGCCCACCGGCCCCTTGGCTGAAGGCAAAGTACCGCACCGCCCACGCGAGCATGCCCACCAGCATGATCCGCTTGATGCCCAGCGTCCGCAGGGCGATCGGCAACAGCAGCATGAATCCGATCTCCGACATCTGTCCAAAGCTTTGAATAAATGCCGGCTCCGGTGCGCCGACCTCGTTCAAGTACTGGTTGGCAAACGAGTAGTAGAACTGCAACGGAATGCAGAGGAAAAACGATCCCAGCACGAACATTCGAAAGTCGCTGTGCTTCAACAGTTGCAGGGCGTCGAGCCCGAGGGCGTCGCGAACGCTAAACGCGCGCCCCGCAGCCTTGGGCGGCGTGTGCGGCAACGCCAGCGAGAACAGGCCAAGCAACACACTCGCCGAGGCGGCGACCACCATTGGCAGTGCCAGCTTATCCGCCTGCAGCACCTTGCCAACAATCAAGCCGGCAACGATCCAGCCGATCGTGCCCAGCACCCGAATCATCGGAAAATCACGCGCCGAGTCTTCGATGTGGTGAAAGGAAATCGAGTTGGTCAGCGAAAGCGTCGGCATGTAGCAAAAGGCGTAGGCCAGCAAGAGCGGATAGAACCCACTCCACTCCGTCTGTCGCGACACCAGAAACATCAGGCCGGCACCCACCAAGTGCAGGATCGCCAGCAGCTTCTCGCTGGCGAAGAATCGGTCCGCGATGATCCCCATGAAGAACGGCGAGACGATCGCCGCGATGGCCATCGCGCCGTACGCGGCACCGACCTGGGTGTCTGTGAAGTGCAACGTCTGGGTGATGTACGTCCCCATCGTGACAAACCACGAACCCCAGACGAAGTACTGCAAAAACATCATCACCGACAAACGGGCTTTGGTGCTCATTCAGGCTGCTTCCAGGATGGGGGACGTACGGGGGGGGCGCATCAGGATCACGCGATGGGGCAGGGCCGCGGACCCGGACGAGGGTAACGGGCGGATGGCTATGCTATGCACTGGACAGGCCGCGCGGAAGTGAGTGCCCGGAAATTCCAGCGCCGTCATTCCCGTGAGCCGACACCGTGTCTATCCTTCGACCGAGGGCGCCTGTTCCCTGAGTGCCGATCCCCCCTGATCTCCGCGCGGAGCAAGACCCATGAGTGAGTCGCTCGCCTACCCCATCGGCAAGCATGTCCCGAAGGCCGAATACTCCGCCGACGAACGCGCCGATTTCGTGGCTCGTCTCGCCGCCCAGCCAGCCGCGCTCGTGGCCGCCCTGGCAGACTTTCGCGACGCGGACTTCGAGCGTCCCTACAGGCCCGGTGGGTGGACGATTCGGCAAGTTGTCCATCATTTGGCCGACAGCCACATGAACATGCTCCTTCGCGTCAAGTTCGCACTGGCCGAAGAAGAACCGGCAATCAAGGGCTATGATCAGGATGCCTGGATCCAACACGCGGACGTCGCGACGGTCTCACCAGCCGTCTCGGTTGCCTTGTTTTCCGCCCTTCATGACCGGGCGGTGGCGCTCTTCCGGTCGCTCACGCCGGCGCAGTTTCAGCGCGGGCTGATACACTCGGAGAACGGTCGCATGACGATCGAGCAGGTGTTGGCGATGTACGCGTGGCACGGAGACCATCATGTGGCACACGTGCGTGCCGTACAAGCGCTCGTGCGGTCTGCCTAGCGCGCGTCGCTCCAAACAGCCGTAGCTCGGCGGGCGCCGAGCTACGGCTGCCCTTCGTAAATGCGTCCTGCCTCACCGACTGCCGCCAACTGCGCCGTACCACCTACGCCGAACAGTGCGTACAGAATGCGCGTCGCCGGGGCGGCCAGCGTGCGCCAACTCCGGCCGTCGTAGCGGAGCACTGTCCCACTGTCACCCGCCGCGTAAATCTCTGTCGGACCTCGGCCCCACAATGCGCGCAGGTCGCGCGTCGTCGGGACCGCCTGCGTGTTCCACTGCACACCGTCGTAGCGCATGATGGTGCCGGCGTCCCCCGCGATAAACACGTCGTTGGCGCCTGTCCCCCAGACCGCGCGCAGTCGTCGCGTGGTTGGCACGGGAACGTTCAGCTGACTCCACCGGCCACCATCAAAGCGCAACACCACACCGGAATCGCCAACCACGTACACGTTCGCCGGATCACTTCCCCACACGGCTCGTAGAAACTGCGACGTCCCGCTGGCCTGCGGCGACCACGGCCCACCGCTGGCGCGTAGAATCGTTCCACGTTCGCCGACGATCACGCTCTGCCCGGGCCCGCCGCTCCAGATCGCCCGCAACAACGCGCTCGTTGGTGAGAGCTGCTTCTCCCACCGCGTGCCGTTGTAGCGCAGAATGGCACCGGTGTCGCCAACGGCAATGATCTCGGTTGCACTCACCCCACTGATTCCGTACAGGTCATTCGTGCCAATCGCGTTGTCCAGTGCCCAACCCGCAGACCCGCGACGAAAAATGGCCCCGCCGAAACCCACGGCAAACGTTTGCCCGGTGGGCGCGCTATACACCGAGAGCAGCGAGGGATCCGAAATCTCTGTCGTGCCGGTTGCCAATTGCCCTTCGCCGCGCACCGTGACAATGGTCCCCCACCACGCCCCCAGACGCAGTGATCCGTCACCACGGCGCGTGATCGCGCGAAGGTTCTGCCCGGTGCCGATATCAAGCGCGCGCCACACCACGCCGTCGAAGTAGTACATCGCACCGGTGTTCCCTACCGCGTACACGTCGTTGAAGGCACGACCCGTCATCGCGAAGAGATTGGCCAATCCCGGACTCGACATGGTTCTCCATGCGACGCCGTCAAACCGCATAATCGTTCCACCCGTACCAACCGCGAACACGTTGTTCGCGCTCGTGCCCCACACATCAAACAGGGGGTTGGCATTGGGCGTGTCCTGTCTGCGCCACGTGGTCCCGTCGAAACGAAGCGTCACACCGTTGTTGCCCACCACAAACACAGGCCCGCCGCTCACACCCCATATGCCCCACAAATCATCGGTCACCGATGTAGTCTGCCGCGTAAAGCTGGTGCCGTTCCAACGGAGGATCGTGCCTTGGTCTCCCGACACATAGATGTCGGACGCTGAAAGTCCCCACACCTCAAGCAGCGTGGCGGTGGTTCCACTCGACACGGTTTGAAACGTGGAGCCATTGCCGCGAAGAATGAGCCCGTTGGTGCCCACGATCCAGATGTCCGTCGGCGATGCGCCCCAGATGCCGACCAAGGTTTCGGTCGTGCCCGTCGGTACGACCTCCCACGGACCATCATTGCGTGAACGCAGGATGGTGCCGGTCTGTCCAACGCCATACGTGGTCCCTTGGGTATCGTCCCAAATGCCAAGCAAGGTTTGGTCCGACAAGCCCGCGCGCGACGTGCGCCATTGGCTGATGCCCGGCGACACCGACGTCACGCCCACCTGCACCACGGCCGACAACGCGCCCACGCTCACCGTAACGCGTGCGGTGCCCGGTGCGATCGCGCTCACCGTCCCCGTGGCATCAACCGCGGCAACCGTTGGCGCATCGCTGCGCCACGCGACCGTGGGCGTCGTGATCAATACGCCGGTGCTATCGCGCGCTTCAAGGGCGATGACCTGTGATTGCCCGCTTTGCAGAAACAGTGAGGCCGGGCGCGTCGCGAGCGACACCGCAGTCGGCACGGGAGGTTTGGGCGGCTCGGGTGCCGCGCCGTTGTTGTCGCACGCGCCAAGGAGCGCGGCAAACCCAAGCGATGCCATCTGCGTCATGCACCGCGTCACGAAGCGCCCGGAACGCCACGAAGGACCCGACGACGCACCCGACGACGCACCCGACGTTGCACTCAAGAACCGACGAGACAGGATATCCATGGCGTTCATAGTCGGAGGCTAGCGGCGGGAGGGCGTGCCGCGCAACCAGTCGCAGCGTAGCTTTGATGCATGACCCCTTCATACCCCGCGCTGCGGCTGCATGTTCACACCGCCGCTCGATCGGCCATCCTGCGGCTTGCTCCCTGTGCCGCCTTCGCGATCGTCGCACTCCCGACCGTTGCCGTGTCCCAACGCGGAGCGGCATCGACACCTCCTGGCGCACCGGCCGCCGCACCATCGCCCGGTGCCGACGTGTTCCTTGTGCCGCTTTCTCTCGTCGGTCCGACCGTCAAAGTGGGCGTGCCGGCCAACCTCACACGACGCGACGGCTACGACAACCAACCGTCGTTCGACGAATCATCGCGCGAACTGTATTACACCTCGAATCGCGGCGACGGACAGACGGATATCTATCGCTACGATTTTAATACGGGACTGGCCGTCCCCGCAAAGCGCACGTTGCCAGAAAGCGAATACTCAGCGTTCCCCATTGCGTCGTCGGTCGCCGGTCGCAACAAAGCCCTCGCCGTGATTCGCGTTGAAGCAGACTCCACGCAACGGCTGTGGCGCATGCCGCTCGATTCAACGGCACCGTCGGTGTTGTTCCCCGACATCAAGCCCGTGGGCTATTTCGCGCAGGTCGATGACTCAACGTGGGCCATGTTCGTCCTCGGCGCACCGGCCACGCTCCACGTGGGTACGATGGGTAGACCCGGCAGTCGCGTCATCGCCAGCAATATCGGCCGATCGCTGCATCGGATTCCCGGTACGCGACGCGTGAGCTATGTCCAGAAGAGCGCAGCAGACTGGTTTCTGATGGAACTCGAGCCTTTCAGCGGACGCATCGACACGCTGATGAAGACGCTCTCACGCGCCGAAGACGTGGCATGGATTGACAGTACCACCGTGCTGATGGGGCAGGGCACCAAGCTCTTCTCGTGGCGCCGTGGCACACGCGAATGGACGGAAGTCGCCGACTTTGCGTTCGCGCGTCTGCGCGGCATCACGCGCTTGGCCGTGAGCCCCAGTCGGCAGTGGCTGACGTTGGTCGCCGATGTGGTGCCGCGGGTCGCGCCAGCGCCGATGAAGGGCGTGTTCACCGACCGTTTCACTGAGGCCAGCGTGAAGCGCGGCATCGAGACGCTTGCCGCCGACTCGATGGAAGGGCGGCGCACTGGCACACCAGGTGGCGCGCGCGCGGCCAAGTGGATTGCCACGCAGTTCAAGGCGGCACGACTCATTCCTGCCGGCGACTCCGGCGGGTATCTGCAACAGATGCCCCTGCAGGATCGCGGCGCCGCGCAGCCAATGCCCGGTGGTGCAGCGCCCGCCGCGCCCGCGCAACCGCGCTACGTCCTTTCCTCCTCGTGGGCAGCGTGGGACTCCGTCGCGCCCGCCAGTCGCTCACGAGCGTCGAACGTCGTGGGAATTCTTCCCGGTGCCGACCCCACGTTGCGTGACGAAGTCGTACTGGTCACCGCGCACTATGATCATTTGGGGATTGGTCGCCCAGGAGACGCCAGTACCATCTTCAACGGTGCCGATGACGATGCCTCAGGCGTGATCGCCGTGATCGAAATGGCGAAGGCGCTGCAGCGCGGCCCGCGGCCCAAGCGCACCATCGTCTTCATGGCGATCACGGGC
>JANOPS010000039.1:0-7717 GCA_031421995.1 Gemmatimonadaceae bacterium | reverse complement strand
CGAAGTCGCCGGTCCCTTGTACGAGCGCGTCGTTGAAGCACAGCCCAACAACGCACGGGCACTCGTCATTCTGGCCAACGCCTATTGGCTGTCAGGACGCGGGCCCGAGGTCGTTGCGCCACTTGCTGCGCGCGCCATGTCTGTCGATCCCGACAATCGCGGCGCGTGGCACATGTGGGCGCTCACCGAAGAGAATCAGCGCGATCGAACCATCCGCTGGCTGCAAGTGACGCAGCGCTTTCCCGCCGACCAAGTCGCCAAGGCCGCGCTGGCCGACAACGCCGCGTCGCTCGCCGCCGCCGAACATGACAAGGAGGCACTCGCCATGGCGATCACCGCCTACGAAGATCTGTGGGCCCTGTCGCCGAACGAACAACAGCGCGCCGCGCTGGAGACGGCGCTCACGACGCTGCGAAACTACGCGTTCTGATGAACGCCCCACCCCACCCCCTCACGACCCCCTCAGGACCCCTCCACCCGGAGTGAGGGGTGGGCTCGGGGCGGCGGAGTAGGGAGGGGTGAGGGCACACTACAGGCGTGGGCTGTGAGCTTTGGGGCTTCAGGCTTGAGCGCCAGCTTGAGGGGATGAGGGGTGAGGCTTGGGCGACTTAGGCCTGGGGTTTGAGGCGAGGTTTGAGGCGTGAGGCGCGCCTTGCTCGGCTTCTCAGCCCGCGATCGCGCGAGCGCGTTCACCGAACGGTGATTCGTGCACGGAAGGCTGAAAAGCCTTCGCACGCGCACCTCAACCCTCACACCTTCGTGCGCCTCACCCCTCAAACCTCACACCTGAGTCGCCCAAGCCTCACCCCTCGTCCCTCAAGCTGGCGCTCAACCCTGAAGCCCCAAAGCTCACAGCCCACGCCTGCATGTCCCTCACCCCTCCGTGAGGGGTGAGCAAGGTCTGAGACAACCACCGGCGTCGGCTCTCAGGCGTCGGCTCTCAGGCGTCAGCGTTCAGGCGAGAGCGCCCGCTTGAGGTGTGGCATGAAGCGGTGAGCCCTGCTCAGGGCTGAGGCCCCTCCACCCCTCACCTACGGCCGCGCGACAGTTTTGACATTGCCATCCGACACGTATCGCGCCATCGGTCCCGGCCTGTCCAGCGCGTCGAGCGTCGGCGTTAGCTTCGTCCCACCCTGCAACGGCACGCGCGGCAACGATCTGGCATTGAACTGTGGATCAAATGGACTGCGCGCGGGGCCGCCGGCGACCTCAAACACCGCCTCGTGCGCGTAGCGAACCACACGCTTGGACTTCGGATCCGTCCACGACCCACCGAACGCCAGCGAACGATTCTTTGGCCAAATGCCGTACGGCAGCGCCATTCCCCGCACACGATACCCTGGCACCGCTGAATCGATGGCCATCGCGCCGCGCGCCAGCTGCTCCTGTACCACCGCGTCCGAATACTTATTGAGCTTCGCATGCCACAGCGTGTGGTTGCAGAGCTCAAAGCCCTGCTCCGCCAAGAACTTCACCTTCGGTAACCGCCACGCCGATTTCTGACCATCAATGCCCTTGTCGCCGAAAAAGGCATGGCCCGCCTCGGCCGCTGGCAAGGCGCAGAAAAGTCCGCGAGGTTTCCAGTCGGGATGCGCCTTGATGAAATCGAGCAGAATGCCGACCGCGCTGGTCGGGTCAATGACTAAGGCCCCGTTTCGCTCGTGATACCGAAACTGGCTTGGCGACGCATCATCGAACGTGAACAGCACCGGGGACTTTCCCGCGGGGAGGTCGATCTGCTTGTCCAACAGCTGTGCCAGGGAGATCGGGACGTATCCGCGGGCATGAAGCTCTGCCAATTCCGACTTGAACCGCTCCCGCGACACCTTGTACGTCCCATCCGCATCGACCACTTGGTGCCACTCCACAATCGGGATACGGCCGAGTTCGTTGGGGACACGCGCGGAAATCGGCGGGGCGGCCGGTTTCGCGGCAGATTGTGCCATGGCACTTCCGGCACTGTTTGCACGTACGACTCCAGACACGGGAGCGAGCGCCAGAAGCGCGCCCAGCGCAACCGCAGCGGCGCGCAACGCGCGGCAGAGCAGCGCCTCAGGGTGGTGGACGGAAGACTTTACAGACGGGCGCTGTCGCATAGGCGGCACGGGTCAATCGAAACAGAAGAAGGAGAGCGATGGACGCGGAACCTAACAACGTGGACGCACGACCCCAATTGCCTAATCCACGCGAAGGCGACGAAGTCGTTACGACCCCCGCTACGACCTCCAACGAACGCGTCCGCTTTCGCCGGCTGCGGCGCGTGCCAAAGCGGGTATGGCTTTTCCTTGCCGCCTGCGCACTCCTTGGCAGCGCGACGTCGGGTTCGTGGTGGTACACCTGCGGCTTTCGAGCGTGTCCCACGTCCGCGCAGCTGAAAGCGTGGCGACCCACCGAAGGGGGCGCCCTGCTGGACCGCGACGGGCGGTTGATCGCGCCACTGGCGCCCGTCAACCGCCTCAACGTGTCGATTGGGCGGATCCCGAAGATCGTGCAGGCCTCGTTCGTCGCCGTGGAAGATCGGCGATTCTACACCCACCACGGCGTCGACTGGCAGGGCGTGGCGCGCGCGCTGGTGGAAAATGTGCGTGCCCTTGGTGTGCGCGAAGGCGCGAGTACGATCACCATGCAATTGGCGCGCAACGTGTTTCTCAGTCATCGCGCGAACGAACGCAGCTTGCCACGCAAATTGCTGGAGTGGCGCTATGCAGGGTTGCTGGAAGCGGCACTCGATAAGCCGGCCATTCTCGAACGCTATTTGAACGCCATCTATCTTGGGAACGGCGTCTACGGCGTAGAAGGCGCGAGCCGAGATCTGTTCGGCAAGAGCGTGAAAGACGTGACGCTTGCCGAGGCAGCGCTGCTCGCGGGACTCCCCAAAGCGCCCAGCAACTACTCGCCGCGTCGCAGCCGGGAAAAGGCGCTGCAGCGTCGATCGGTCGTGCTCGACGTACTCGAGCGCGAGGGTGTCGCGACGCCGAAAGCGATCGCGGCAGCGCGCGCCACCAAAATCAGCGGACTGCCGAGAGAGTGGACGCCGCCCGGCCGCACGGATTCGTGGGCCGTAGAAATGGCGCGCGTGATGCTGGATTCTCTCCGTCGCATCGGTGCCATTCCTGCCGGACTGAAAGACGCACAGCTGCGGGTGCGCAGCACCTTCGATCGTCAGGCGCAGTTTGCGGGCGAAAAGGCGGTCGCCACGGGCGCCGCGTCGGTCGATGCGTCCCGCGGATGGTGGGAGGATGAGCGTCCCATCAAGGCCCAGGGCGCGCTGGTCGCACTCGATCCCATGTCGGGGGCCATCCGCGCGCTGGTAGGTGGCCGACGCCTTGAACGGAAGGGATTTAATCGCGCGGTCCGCGCCTATCGTCAACCAGGCTCCGCCTTCAAACCGTTCGTGTATGCCGCAGCCCTCGGCCAAGGGCTGACGCTCGCGTCGACCGTCAACGACGTTCCCATCACCATCGGTGAAGGCGATACAGAATGGACGCCCACTAATTTTGATGATTCCTACTCCGGACGCATCACGGTGCGCGCAGCGCTCGCCCGCTCTGCCAACGCCGCCACCGTTCGCATCAGTCAGGACGTCGGCATCCCTCGCGTCATCGCCGTGGCGCACGCCCTTGGCATCAAGAGCGAGCTGCCCGACGTGCCGGCGCTGGCGTTGGGTGCCGGAAACGTGTCGCCGCTCGAACTCACCGCGGCCTACGCACCGTTCAGCAATGGCGGCAAAATGGTGCAGCCGTATGCGATCGAGCGTGTCGAAGACATCTTCGGGCGTGTCCTGTGGTCGCGACCGCCCGTTGTATTGAAACAAGTGCTTGATCCGCGCGACGCGTTTCTCATGACCTCGCTTCTCCGAAGCGTCGTAGACGAGGGCACCGGACGCGCCGTGCGCAACGCGGGAATTCGCGGACCGGTCGCGGGCAAGACCGGAACGACGAATGGCGGGACCGATGTGTGGTTCGTGGGCTATTCGCCATCGCTCGTTACCGCCGTGTGGTTTGGCGCAGACGATCCCGTGCCGCTTGGCGAAAGCGCGTCCGGCGGACGGTTCGCCGCGCCGGTCTGGGCGCGCTTCATGCGCGACGGGTGGCATAGTCCCGACAAGGACGCCGACTGGGTGCCACCCGCCGGTCTTGAGTCGAAGATGATTGACGCCGGCACGGGGAAACGCGCTGGCGAGTACTGTGGCCCTTCGCGGCGCGAATGGTTTCGCATCGGAACGGCCCCCACCGCGTCGTGCGAAGGGGATTCACGGTACGCCGTGATGGAGCTGCCCGAGTTGGCGGAGTTGCCCGAGTGGCACGACTCAGAAATTCAAGTGCAGGGCGTGGAGGAGGTCGTCGATGCGGCGATCAACGCGATTGATGATCGCCGCGGTCGAGCCGCTGCACGAAAGATGATCGACGAACTCAAGAAGCTTGCGGAGGCGCAGGCCAGGAAACGCAAACCCTAGGTTCGTGTCGGTCCTGAAAGGCCGAACGGTACTGCGAGGGGTGAGCGACAGCATGGGAGCAGGCCTCAGCGCTCAGGCCTGAGGAAACGAAGGGGTGAGGCGCACCACAGGCGTGGGCTGTGAGCTCTCAGCCGGTCAGGGGAGAGCGCCAGCCTGAGGCCTCAGCCCTGAGCAGGGCTCACCGCTCGCTCCTCACCCCTCAAGCAGGCGCTCGCCCCTCAACGCTGAGGCCTGAGAGCCCACGCCTGTTGGTGCTCTCACCCCTTCCGTTCCTCAGCCCTGATATCTCAGCCCTGCTTCACGCTGTCGCGCACCCCTCACAGCGATTCACGGCGTTTCAGGATGGACACTAGCTCAGAGCGATCGGCCTCTTGTACCAACGCGCCGCACAACCACACGTCGTGCTGACGTACCCAGCAGAACGCCGACTCCTCCCAGCGTTGGGGAGTCGAGCGTAGCCTCTTGGTAGTGGGTCCAGCTCGGTTCGTCAACGGGATGGAATCTCGAGATGCGGCGAATAGTGCGCTGCGATACGCATCGGATACTTCGCGCCGATTGAATTTCCGCCCCCCGACGCGTTGATTCCTGAGTCGCGCCTCGGCGCTTCGCGTGGGGCCCTCCTTCCAGTGTTTTGCATGAGCTTCGTAGCTGTTGGCGCATTCCGACCGGGCTTGGTTGCGCCGGTATTTGATCCTCAAGGTTTGGCGATGGCCGTCCGGCAGTTTCGCGAGCCCGTGCATCTCGTCTACGATCCTCGGCTGCCCGTTCCCTCCCTCGGCCTCGCGCACGGCGGCGAGCTCCTCCCGAGCCGAGAGCTGGGACCCACCGATTTCGCCGTGCTCGCCACCCTGCCGGCGACCTACCCGGAGTGGCTCGGAGACCGCCAATTCAACGAAGTCCACGGCGTACGATTCCCGTATGTTGCCGGCGAAATGGCGAACGGCATCGCGACCACCGACATGGTGATCGCGATGGCGCAGGCCGGGATGATGGGTTTCTTCGGGGCGGGTGGGTTGGGTTACGAGCGGGTCGAGGCTGGCATTGCCACCATCAGCAACGCATTGGGCGACCGCTGGCCGTGGGGGGTGAACCTGATCCATTCCCCAGACGAGCCGGAGCTCGAGAACCGCGTCGCGGACCTACTGATCCGGCGTGGCGTCCTGCGCATCTCGGCCTCGGCGTTCATGGCGCTCACGCCATCGGTGGTGCGCTGCGCGGCGGCCGGCCTCACGGTCGACACCTCAGGACAGATCGTTCGGCGGCATCACGTGTTCGCGAAGATTTCTCGCGCCGAGGTGGCGGCCCAGTTTATGGCGCCCCCGCCGGCCGACATGCTACAGGCGCTGGTGTCCGCGGGCAAGATCACCGCCGCCGAGGCCCAACTGGCGCAGTACCTTCCGGTGGCCGAGGATATCACCGTCGAAGGAGATAGCGGCGGACACACTGATAATCAGACGCTGGTGGCCCTGGTCCCTCGTATTCTGGCTCTGCGCGATGAAATCAGCGCCAAATTCGGATATGGGCGCGACATCCGCGTTGGTGCCGCCGGTGGGCTGGGCACGCCCAGTGCAGTCGCCGCAGCATTCGCGCTCGGCGCTGCGTATGTAGTTACGGGCTCGGTTAACCAGAGCGCGGTCGAAGCCGGCCTCTCGGATACTGCTAAGGCCATGTTGGCCCAAGCGGGCATTGCCGACGTCGCCATGGCGGCCGCCGCCGACATGTTCGAGCTCGGCGTCAAGTTGCAGGTGCTCAAGCGCGGGACCATGTTCGCCTCGCGGGCGAACACGCTGTACGACGTGTACCGCACCTACGATAGTCTGGAGTCCTTGCCGGCCGACGTGCGCGCCAAGGTGGAAACAAAAGTGATGGGCGCGAAGGTTGATACTATTTGGAGGGAAACCGAGGCGTTCTGGACTCAGCGGGATCCCGGTCAAATGGCGCGCGCGGCGAACGATCCCAAGCACCGCATGGCCCTCGTCTTTCGATGGTATCTCGGGAAGTCCAGTCGCTGGGCGATTGAAGGAGACCCGGCGCGACGCGCGGACTATCAGATCTGGTGTGGTCCCGCCATGGGAGCATTCAATGCCTGGGTCGACGGGTCGTTCCTCGCCGACCCTCGCGAACGCACCGTGGTCCAAATCGCGCTCAATCTCCTGGAAGGGGCTGTGATCGTTTCGCGCTGCCAGCAGCTGCGAGCGTTCGGTGTACCGGTGCCGGCCACGGCGCTCAATGTTCGTCCACGTCGCCTCAGTCTTTGACTCCGCCCCCGCTTCTCGAGTATCGCCAAGCCCGTATGAACCATACTGCAGAGTCCGACGCCGTTTCCTCGCACAGCCCGATGCACCCGATCGCGGTGGTCGGCCTCGGTGCGCTGTTCCCCGGCTCAACAACGGTCGAAGGTTATTGGCGCGATATCATCGAGTCGCGTGATCGCCTGACCGAGGTGCCGCGTTCGCATTGGCTCCGCGATGACTACTTCGCCGAGAAGCCCGGGACGCCCGACAAAGTCTACGCCACCAAGGGTGGCTTCATGCCGGCTGTCGATTTCTCGCCGATCGAGTTTGGCATGCCGCCAAACGCCGTACCGTCGACGGACACCGCGCAGTTGCTGGCGCTGGTCGTCGCGAAACGTGTGTTGGAAGAGGCGACCCGCGGCAAGTACGAATCGATGGACCGTTCACGGATGAGTGTCGTGCTTGGTGTTGCGTCGGCCACCGAGTTGGTCGCGCACATGTCCGGCCGGTTGCAGCGCCCGGTGTGGGAGTACGCGATGCGCCAGGCCGGACTCGACGACGAAGAAGTGGCGCGCGTCAGCAAGGTGATCGACGGCTGCTATGTGCCGTGGCAAGAGAGCACGTTCCCGGGCTTGTTGGGCAACGTGGTGGCGGGTCGCATCACCAACCGTCTCGATCTCGGCGGAACCAACGCGGTCGTCGATGCCGCGTGCGCCGGTTCGCTGGCCGCGATTTCCATGGCGGTGAACGATCTCGCCATTGGCAATTCTGATTTGGTTATCACCGGCGGCGTGGACGCGCTGAACGACATCCTGATGTATATGTGCTTCGCGCAAACGGGTGCGCTGTCGGTGAGCGGGGACTGTCGTCCGTTTTCCGACCAGTCGGATGGCACGATGTTGGGTGAAGGCATCGGCATGCTCGCGCTCCGGCGTCTGGAAGACGCGGAGCGTGACGGCGACGCGATCTATGCCGTGATTCGTGGACTTGGTTCCTCATCGGACGGACGCGCCAAGAGCATCTACGC
>JANOPS010000038.1:0-3322 GCA_031421995.1 Gemmatimonadaceae bacterium | reverse complement strand
GAGCGGGCGCATCTTGAAGTACAATGCGGTCGAGTCGAAGCTCGCATCACTGCGCAAGGAAGACGCGATTGGGAAGCAGTTCTTTACCGAGATCGCGCCCTGCACCAAGGTGCAGGAATTCTACGGGCGCTTCAAGGAAGGGGTGATTCACGAGTCGCTCGATACGAGCTTTCGGTTTCACTTTGCCTTTAAGCAACACCCACGCGACGTCACGGTGCGCCTGCTGTATACCAAGCGTACGCGCACTGTCTGGGTGTTGATCGCCGATCACGAGGGCAAGCCACTCACGGAGTGAGCGGCTTGCCCTCGTGGCAAAGACGCCGTGCGGTATGAATGTCGTACGCGGATGAGCTAATCCAACAGCACCAGCGTTTGTCCATCGGCGTGCGCGATCCGGAGGACTTGTTCTTGGCCGACGCTATTCGTCCGCACGTCGATTGAGGTCACGTCCGGGATAGTATGCGTGGCATGCTCTCCGAGAAGGGTCGAGGTGCCGAACATTAAGGTGACCTGCTGCGACTTCAAATCCGCAGAGGCGCCCACCAACGGGAGCCCATGCCCCAGGATCTGTGCGCCCAGATCTCGGCGATCGATTTCGACGGTGCAGCTGCGGCCGGCGTTCCGACTGGTGAAGGCGTTCAGTTCCGCATCCAGCACGGTCATGTCCAGTGAGCGCGTGTGCGTGCTGGTCGCGGGACGCGCGCGCGCGGCCAGCAACGTGCGCGCCGATCCTGGAACGCAGAGCACGGAGCAGGGTGCGTGGCGCACCAGTTCGGCGGCGACGCTCCCCAGAATCATCCGACGCAGGAAGCCGTACCCATGCGTGGCGAGGACCACAAGGTCGGCGTCCAACGCACGGATCAGCTTCAGCAGCTCGTCCGAGGGGTTGCCTTCCACATACACGTCTTCGAAGGTCAGGCTCTCGCGCGCAAGCTGCGCACGCAATGAGGCGAAGCCGTGCTGTGCCTGATTCCGATAGGCAATTGCGCGCTCAAGCAGGACGGGGTCGGTCTGCACGAAGGGCGGCGCCACATGCACCAACGAAATGTGCGCATGCGGATCGAGCAGAGGCAGGGCGACTTGCGCCGCGTACAGGCTGAACTCGCTGAAATCGGCCGCGATCACCACGCGCTTCGGCGGCGCGGTGAGCTTGGCCTCGGTGGCCAAGACCGGCGTGTCTCCTAACTGCAGGAGTCGCAGTACCGTTTCGCCGCCGAGTGCGCGCTGCAGGAGGGCGTGCCGACCGCGACCAACAATGATCACGCGCGCAGCGAGGGTGTGCGCGTGTGCCACGATCTCGTGCGCTGGATCGCCGGTGAGCACCGTCACCGGCCATGTTGCGTCGGGTATGGTGCGATCGCGCTGCGCGGAGACGACGGCCTGCCGTGCCGCCCGCACGGCACCGTCGTTTTGATCGAACACGACGGGCATCGTGTCGAACGCGTACATCGGCATGGTGAATGGCCGCATCGCGCTCACCACCTGCACACGGCTCTGCGTGCGCTCAGAGAGCGCGTGCGCCAACGCGAAGGCGGCGTCGGACTGCGACGACGTATCGCTCGCGACGAGGATCGGACCGGACGGCTGCGGCTGCAGTCGATACGTCGAAAAGCTGTCCGTCAGGGGGCGCGTTGCGGATGACATGGCCGTGCTCCGTGTAGAGGCGATCGGGAATGGTATGACGCTGATGTACGAACGCTCCAGAGGTCGCGTTTGTGCATCAGGGATCTCCCGACGCGTCGTCGTCCTTTCGAGCGAGGGCCCCGACCACCACTCGGGTAGGGCCCCCGCGTTCAATGCCCTACTTGGGCCAGCCCGTTTGCGGTGCGGCCGGCGTGAGTTTGAGCGCATTCTGATAGTAAACCTTTTTGAGCACGGCATCCGGCAAATCGATGCCATACAACTTCCAGAACGCATGATACCCGCGATAGTAGTCGAAGTAATCGTCGCGCGTTTCAAACACGCGCCAGTAGTACGGATACTCCTCGGGCTGGAATGAGTCTTTCCCGAAGAGAATGCGATCCTGAAATTTGATGAAGAAGTCGTGCGCAGCCCGCGGTTGGCGACCAATGTCGTAGAGCACGGCGCCGACTTCCGTGTACAGATTCGGCATCTCGGTCATCAGCTTGCCGAGGAGACCAAGATCGTTGGCGTGCCATCCCATGTGTGCGGTGACGAAGGTCGTCTTGGGATGCTTGCGAAAGAGGTTGTTGCGCTCGGTGACCAGTGTTTCAAAGCTCGGGAACTGCTCTGGCGGATACCGACGCTCGGGGAACAGTGCAATTTCGAGCCACCGTTCGTTGGTGAGATCCGCTGGCTTGAAAAACTCCTGCGGATCGCCGGTGTGTATGAACACCGGCAGCTTGAGCCGCGCACAGGCTTCCCAGATGGGATCGAGTTCCGGGTCATCCATTTTCAGACGAGACCCGTCGGGCTTCTTGGTGCTGAGCCCGAAGCCTTTGCCGATCTCGCCTACCCCAACGGCGCCCGCGGCGACGTCGGCCTCCAATTGGGCGACCGCTTTTGCCGCCCACCCGGGACCAACATTACTGAAGCTGATGCCGGTCAGAACGCGCACGCGGTCTTTCATCAAGGGCGAGGCACGGAGCGTGTCCATCACGCGCTTCAGGCGATCGCCAGACATGTTGTCGGCGGCGATCATCATGCGCACGTTGAGGCTATCCAGCGAGGCGGCCAGTTGCGCCAAGGTTGCCGTGGTGGCCAACAGTCCACCCGGATGCCCGTGGAAGTCGATGGCGGGATACTTGGCTTTGCGCACCATTGTCGTGGGCGCTATCAAGGTCGACTTTGGGCGATAGTCCAGAATGCTCGGCGGCGCCGTCTCGGGCGCTAAGCAACTGCGCGGCCGGATTTCGGTGGTGCCCGGCGGGCAGCTTTCGCCAGGCTTGATGGTGGTGCCGCCTCGGAAGCCACCGCCGCCGCGTCCGGCTGGTGGCTGCGCGGTGAGGGGTGACGCCGCGAGACACAGGACAGCGATCAGGACGGCAGAGCGGCGGAAGGTAAGAGTAGAACGGTGCATCGAGGCTCCAAGTGGTCGGCGCGGTCGGAAGGGGTCCATCTCCAATAATGGCGCCGGTCACCACGGAATGCCCAACCTACGGGCGCCCGGCCTTCAGCCAATCATACTCCCACGCCCACGGCATCGTTGTTTCGCCGAGGATGCGGCGTGCCAGCTCGGGATAGATCCGTTCGGCGCGCACATCGTTGGCGAGGAAGATGACGCAGCGCTGCGCGCGCTCCTGGCAGATGAGCATGTTCCCGGTTTGGTCGTTGTGTCCGCCCTTAAACCAGGACGGTCCCC
>JANOPS010000037.1:0-32760 GCA_031421995.1 Gemmatimonadaceae bacterium | reverse complement strand
CCCGGCGCCCGGCGGGGCGGGGCCCGCCCGGTGTCCCGGCGCGCGGGGGCGGGACCGTGTACCCGGGGGCGGGGGCTGGACCCACTTTCGATGCGGGGGACTGTACGAATGTACTGCGCACTCACCCTACCCGCAGTGAAGCAGTCCCACCCCTACCCGCAGTGAAGCAGTCCCACCTCTACCCGCAGTCAATCCGTCCAACCCCTACCCGCAGTTCATCGGTCCAACCCCTACCCGCAGTTCATCGGTCCAACCCCTACCCGCAGTTCATCAGTCCAACCCGCAGTTCATCAGTCCAACCCGCCGTTCGCCCGCCGTCCTCTCCAAAACAGCAGCAGGGGCAACGCCGAGAGCAACAGCAACCCGCTCACCAGGTACAGCCGCGAGAAGGCCAGCACGCTGGCTTGCGCGGAGATCTGTTGATCCAGCACCATCAACGCCTGCTGCTTTGCAAGCGCCGGGTCCATGCCTCGGGCCATCATGCCGCGGGTGAGCGTGGCCAGGCGCTCGAGCGCCGCGCCATCGGTCGCACCGACACGGTCGGTCAGTACTGATTTCTCGATTCTGCTGAGCCGCGAGAGCATCGTCGCCATGATGGCGATTCCCAGCGAGCCGCCCAATTGCCGCATCAAGTTGAATAACCCGGTGCCCTGGCCAAGGAGATGCATCGGCAATCCAGAGACCGTGGCGTTCGTGAGAGGCACAAAGATCATGCCCAGTCCAACGCCGCGCAGGATCAACGGCCAGAACAGCTCGTCTTGGCCTGCATCAAGCGTGATGCGCGACAACAGCCACATCGACCACATGAAGAGGAGCGCTCCCATCACAATGGCCGGACGCGCATCAAAGCGTGAGGACGTGCGCCCCACGATAGCCATCGTGAACGCCGAGGCCAGCGCACCGGGGAGGATCACTTTCCCAGTTTGCCACGCGGTGTAGTGATGGAGCGATTGCAGGAACACTGGTAAGACGAACACCGAGCCATACAAGGCAATGCCAAGAAACGCGGCGAACAGCACGCCCGGCGCCAGCTGTCGTGATCGCAGAATGCGTAAATCGATAATCGGCTCCTCGACCGACAACTCTCGCCACACCAACAACACGGCCGAGACACCGCTGGTCACGGCGAGTCCGAGCACAAAAGGCGACTCGAACCAGTCCAATCGCTCGCCGCGCTCCAACATCCATTGCAAGGCCCCAACCGCGATCGCCAACAGCACAATTCCCCAGATGTCGATCGTGGTCGCACGCACCTGATGCGACGCGTTGCGCACAAATCGCCACACCATGTACGCGGCGCCAATACCCAGCGGTACGTTGATATAGAATATCCACGGCCACGCATAGGCATCGACGATGTATCCGCCCAGCGTTGGTCCGATCGTCGGGCCGACCATCACGCCCACGCCGAAAATCGCTTGTCCGATCCCCCGCTCACTGACCGGAAACGCCTCGAACAACGTGGTCTGCGCGGTCGCGAGCAACGCTCCGCCGCCAAGCCCTTGGATGACCCGCCAGAAGACCAACCCACCCAGTGACGTGGCCGCACCGCAGAAGAACGACGCGACTACGAACAGGAGAATCGATCCCGTCAGATAGCGCTGGCGTCCGAAGAACGCGGAGAGCCAGCTCGACATCGGAATCACGATGACGTTGGCGATGATATAGGACGTGGAGACCCACGCGATCTCGTCGAGCGTCGCACCGAGTGTCCCCATCATATGGGGAATGGCGACGTTGACGATCGAGGTGTCGATCAGTTCCAGGACCGCCGCCAGCGTCACCGCAATCGCGATCAGGTAGCGGTTGCGGTACGGGTCCTCCGACGCCGCCGCAACCGTGGCCGCCGCAACCGTGGCCGCCGGCGCGACGAGCGCGCGCGCTTCAAGAGCAGTCGCCATGGCGTGCGGAGGCTACGGAACGATGACGTTGGCGATCACCGACATGCCAGGTCGCAGCGGACGATTCGTGTCGAGTGCCGAGACGACACGAATTCTGACCGGAATGCGCTGCACGACTTTGGTGAAGTTCCCCGTCGCATTATCGGGTGGGAGCAGGGCAAACTTGGCGCCGGTTGCCGACGCGATACTCTCGACAACGCCCTCCACCGAGGCCTCGTACGCATCGACGGTCAAGGAGACCTTCTGGCCGATCGCGATACGCGCCAGCTGTGTTTCCTTGAAGTTCGCCGTCACGAAAATGCCAGAGTCTGCCACGATCGACATCAGCGTTTGTCCGGCCTGCACCAATTGCCCAACCTCAACCTGCTTGCGCGACACAACGCCGCTCACGGGCGCGGTGATGCGCGCGAAGGACAACTGGAGCGCAGCGTTCTCGCGCGAAGCACGGGCCACCGCCAAGCGCGCCTGCGCCAACCGGACACCGGCCTGCGCATTGGCAATGCCGGACGTCGCGGCATTGACCTGCCGCTCAGTGGCGGTGAGTGCAGCCTGCGCGGCGTCGTGCGCCGCCTGCGCCGCATCAAGCTGCGCTACACTCACGATCTGCTTCGCGACGAGCTCCTTCGCGCGGAGCAGATCGGCGTTGGTTTTCGTCAGCGTTGCGCGCGCGGCGACGACCTGCGCATCCCCGACATCGCGTTGACTCGATGCGGTACGCAAGACGGCCGTGGCCTGCCCTTCATCGCGACGATCGCCGGAGCTGGCCACAGCGGCTGCCAGCTCCGCCTCCGCCTGCGCCAACCGCACCTGGTACTCGCGTGCGTCAATCGTGACTAACAGCGCCGAGTCGATGACATGGGCATTCTCCCCCACCGTCACCGCGCTCACGTATCCGCCGACTTTCGCGACCACGGGAATAATGTGCCCGTCGACCTGCGCGTTGTCGGTGGTCTCGTGCACACGGGCGAATGACCAACGCTGATAGCCCCACGCGCCGGCGCCGGCGAGCAGCGCAACGGGGAGCAGCAGGCGAGCAACACGAGACGACGTCATGGGTGAGACCGGGACATGGGAGGGACGGTGCGCGGTGAAGTCATTGGCATGAAGTCTGAATCGGGTCCGCTACGGGAGTTCACGCACGCGCCCAACGGCGCGCGCCAAACCGACGCGCGCGGTCTGGTACGATGCCAGCACATCGATGCGCAGTGTGCGCGCGGAATTGAGTGACAAGAGCGCGCTGATCACGTCGCCATTCCCGGCCACGCCCGCGCGAAATCGCTCTTGTGCCTGTGCGACTTCCTGTTCAGCCAAGGCCAGTCGCTCGCCCACCGCGTCGAGTTGTTCGCGCACCGCGCCAAGATCCAGCAAGGCGGCGCGGACTTCGAGGGCGCTTTGCGCGCGAAGCTCGCGTAAGCGTGCGTCCGTCTCACGGCCACTCGCGATTTGCTCCTGCACGCGTCCCTCGCGACGAAAGCCGTCAAACAATCCGACGGACAATTGCACGCCCCACGTGTACGTCGGAAGCAAATGCGCCCAGCTCTTGCCCAGCGCACCCTGGTCGAACACCAGTCCCAGTTGCGGCGTCCGTTCCCAGCGAATCGAGGAGAGGGCGCGGCGCTGCGCGGTGCCTTGCGCAATGAGCGCCTGAATGTCAGCGCGCGATTCACTCCCTGATACCATGGCGGCTTGATGCTCCGTCGCGGGCGCCTCACGGGGCAAGGTGGCAAGCGAGTCGCGCAGTGCGAGCGGCGCGTCAAGCGACATGCCGATCGTGCGCTTGAGCTCCAGGAGCGATCGGTCACGATCGTTCCGTGCCATGATCAGCTGCGCGCGCGTGGCCGCCAACTGCGACTGGGCACGCGTCACGTCGAGCGCGATGCCGACGCCCGCTTGCAACTGGTCTCGAGCAATACGCACCAAATCCGCGGCCAACGATGAATCGGCGACGCGTGCCGCGACCTGCGCGTCAGTGCGTGCGGCGCGGATATACGCAAAGGCGGCCACAGCCGCTGCGCCTTCGGCCTGCGCGCTCAGCTCGGCCTCGGCGGCGAGCGTCGCACTCTGTGCGGCGCGCCACTTGGCGATGTTGCCAAAGTCCACCAAGGACTGCTGCACGCGATAGCGCAGGTCGACCGTGGGAATCGGGCCGATGATCTCACCGTTCGGGTTGAGCAGCGGGCGGCCTTGCGGATCACGGAACGAAAACCCGAATGTTGCGGAATTGGTCGTTCGCGAGGCCTGTTGAATGCCTGCAGCCACGTCCGGATACAACGCGCCACGGCGCTGTGTCACCCGTGCCTCAGCGGCGGACACTCGCGTTCGCGCCACCTCAACCGCACCACTCTGGCGTGCTGCGAGTCGCGCCGCATCGCCGATGGAGAGCGACGTCAGGGCCGGCTGTGCCCCCGCCACCGTCGCAACGGCAAGGACGGCGAGCGATACCACAGCGGATACCACCACGAGCCTGGCGATACGCGCACGGCCGGCCGCTGCATGCCGTGCACGGTGGACGGCGCAGGGACGCTCGGGGGAAACACGCGCGACGGTGGGAGTCATAAAGAAGAGATCGAAAAGGACGGGCCAGAACCCGACAGGGACGGGCGAAGGGCGTGGAGAAAAAAATCGATGATCTCGTCGCGCACGTCATCGTCACTGCGGTCGGCAAGGCCAGGAAACAACGAGCGCCGACTGCACCAGAGGCTGTGCATGAGGGCCATCGCCGACAGCATGCGTGCGCTGACCTCGGGGTCAATCGCGCGAAACTCCCCGCGGGCGATGCCCTTCGCCATGATGGTCGATACGAGCCGCAGCTTGCGTGCGACCACTTCGTCGGCCCAGAACTGCATCAAGTCGGGAAACCTCGGCAGTTCAGCGGTGACGAGTCGCTGAATCACCTGGAAGCGATCGGTCCGAAGAAACGTCCACCACCCTACGGCAATCCGGCGAAGCTGTTCGGTCGCGCTTTCGTTGTCCGCCTGCGCGAGGGTCAGCTCGGCGTTTTCGATCGCGGCGATGGTCGTGGCCCGCACCATCTCGCGAAACAGGGCTTCCTTGCTCGGGAAATAGAGGTAGATCGTGCCTTTGGCGACGTCGGCCCGGCGGGCGATATCATCAAGGCGCGCCCCGGCAAGACCATGCTCGCCGAACTCCACGAAGGCCGCGGCGAGGATTTGCTGCGGACGCGCTTCGGGGTCGCGACGGCGCTTTTCGAGAGCAGGATCAGCAAAGGACTCGAGAGCAGGCACACCGACTCGACTGAAGATGGACCTCTAGGGACCTATAATGACTGACCGGTCAGTTAATATAGTCTCACCTCTAGAAACAACAAAAGGCGTGAGCTCGCACGCCTTCCGTTGTCCCTACCTCTCACAAGCCTCGCCGCAACCTCGCGGCCGCACCACTCCGCGCTCAGCCCACCAGCGGCCCAACGGTGGTCGATGCGGCGCCAGCCTTATGCTCCGCCTTCTCCGCGGCAAAACTCCGGTTGGTCACGACGACAATCCCGTACAGAATGCCGCCGATCAACAGCGCGCCGCCAATCAGGCCCATGAACGCCGCGCCCATATCCGATCCGCCGTGCGAGTGGTTCTCTGACATCATCTGCTCCGGAAAGGGTCAGTCGACGTCCGCAACGCGGACCGTCGTCATCGAGTCGTTCTGGACAATCGACGCCATGACATCGAGTCCGCTGGTGATCTGGCCAAACACGGTGTGCACGCCGTTCAGGTGGCGGGTGCCGCTTTCGCTCAGCACCATGAAGAACTGGCTTCCGCCAGTATTCTTGCCCGCGTGCGCCATCGACAGCGCGCCGATCTTGTGCGTATGCGGATTGCCAGCCGTCTCACATGGGATCTGCCAGCCCGGTCCGCCGGTACCGACGCGGCGATCGCCAGCGGGAAGGTCGCGGGACAGGGGATCGCCGCCCTGCACAACGAAGTCAGGAATCACGCGGTGAAACTTCACGCCATCATAGAAGCCTTGGTTCGCGAGCTTCTCAAAGTTCTCTGCACTCTTGGGCGCTTCGCCGGCAAACAGCTCGGCGACAATGGTGCCCTTGTTGGTTTCGAAAGTAGCCAGTTTCGGCACGACAGGTCGGGTTAAGGGTGAATCTGTAAATCTAGCAAAGCGCAGCAAAACTGACGAGCACCCCCCTCGCACCGACGAGCGCCAGGAGGAAACCCCGCTCAGTCGCCCACGTCGGGTCCGCCGGCACTTGGACAGACATCGCGCAAGGCACACTCGGCGCAGGCCGGCGAGCGCGCGAAGCAGACCCGACGGCCGTGCCAGATCAACAGGTGGCTGAGAATGGCCCACCGCTCCTGCGGGACCAGTGGCATCAGCGCTCGTTCGATCGCAATCGGGTCGGGTTCGCGGGTCAATCCCAGGCGACGTGCCAGACGCTGCACGTGCGTATCGACCACAATGCCTTCGTTCATCGCGAAGGCGTTCCCGAGGACCACATTGGCCGTCTTTCGGCCAACCCCCGGCAGCAGCACCAGGTCGGCGAGACGTCGCGGGACTTCGCCGCCGTGATGCGCGACAAGTGCCTTGCCCATCCCGATCAGGCTCTTGGCCTTCGCCCGAAAAAAACCGGTGGTGCGGACAATCGCTTCGACATCAGCCTGTTCGGCCATGCTGAGTGCAACGGCATCGGGATATCGCGCAAACAGCACAGGGGTCACCATGTTGACGCGCACGTCGGTGCACTGCGCGCTGAGAATGGTCGCGCCGAGCAGCTCGAACGCGTTGCGATAGTCCAGCTCGCAGTGTGCATCGGGATATTCCACGAGCAATCGATCCAACATGGCGCTCGCAATCACCTGCTTCGCCGCCTTGGTGCGCGGAGACTTCGCAACCGCCGGTGCTTTCTGTGACGGCTTCTGTCCAGCGGCCTTGCGAGACGCTCTTTTCACTGCTGACCGTGCCGCCTTCTCCCGACGTCTCGTCGAGCCAATGCAAAGGCCAGGATGTCGGCGGTCGATCGCGTGTTGAGCACCTGCGATGTGCTCAACCAGCCTTTCCGCGCGATGGCCACGCCCATTGCAAGGTTGTCAAAGCCCTGTGGTGAGTGCGCGTCCGGTCCGATCGAGACCATCGTGCCGCACTCTGCCGCGATCCGGCACGCACGCCAATCGATATCGAGTCGATGTGGATCTGCATTCAACTCCACGGCGACTCCGACGATTGCGGCCTTTTCGATGACGGCGCGGATATCAATCGCATAGGCCTCGCGTGCCAGAAGCAAACGTCCCGTTGGATGCCCAAGGATGGTCAAATACGGATTGTCCAACGCCTTGAGCACGCGATCGGTCATCTGACGCTCGTTCATCCCGTACCGGGTGTGGATCGAGCCGATCACGAAGTCGAATCGCGCAAGAAACGGCTCGTCGTAGTCCAGGCGTCCGCACGGCAGAATATCCGCCTCAATGCCCTTGAGCACACGGAACGTGATGCCCTCGCGCACGAACTGCGCGTTCAGTGCGTCGATCTCCTGATGCTGCGCGATGATGTCGTCGCGCGAGAGGCCGCCGGCGAGGGTGTTCGACTGTGAGTGATCACTCACCCCCAAGTAGGTCAAGCCGCGCGCACGCGCAGCATCCGCCATCTCGGCGATCCCCGACCCGCCATCGCTGTACTGTGAATGACAGTGCAAGGCGCCGGCCAACGCCGATTCCGTCACCAGCGTCGGCAGCGCGCTCTGCAATGCCGCCTCCACCTCACCAGTGCCTTCGCGGAGTTCGGGCTCGCAATAGGCCAAGCCGAGGTGCGTGTACAGGTCGCGCTCCTGCAGCACCGGAAGCAAGGCTCCATCCGCTCCGCGGAGCTCGTCGCCGGCCAACACGAGTCCAAGCGCCGCCGCGCGTTCGGTTACCTGGCGCACGTGCACGGCGCTCCCCGTCGCGCGCCAGAGTGCCAGCGCCATCTGCTCAGGCCGCACACACACCAAGTCAACCGACACGCCGTCGTCGAACCGCAACGTCAGCGCGCGTCCGCCACCGCCAAGGACCTCACGAACACCGCGCATCTGGGCGAGTGACGCGGCCACCACCGACGGCGACCCGCGAACTGCGGCCACGAGGTCGATGTCGCGCACCAGCTCCATGCGGCGCCGAATTGATCCCGCTATCTCCACCTGCAGCACGTCCGCATGCGCGCGCACTTCGTGAAGTATGCGCAGTGCTTCTGCCTGGCCGTGCTGCCAGAGGACATACGCGCCGGTCGCCCGGAGGTCGGCGATGCCGTTCAGGATCCGCAACGCCGTCTTCTCGCCGAATCGCGGCAAGGCGGCCAGGCGGCCGTCGCGTGCGGACACCTCGAGATCCTGCAGGGTGTCGACGTGCAACCCCTCGTGAATCTGCCGAATCCGCGACGGTCCAAGCCCCGGGACCCTGAGCATCTCCAACAATCCTTCGGGAGTTTGTTCTTGCAGCTGTTCAAGAAGCGCCGATCCGTTGGTCTCCGCCAGATCATGCAGGACCGCCAGCGCCGCCGGGGCAAGCGCCCCCCACTCTACCGAACCCTTGCTGACGCGGTCGTCCAGCGCCTCGCGCAACGCGCGATCGCCCGCCATCGCCGCCGTCCGGGCCGCAAGCTGCATTGCGCGAACGGTGAACCGATCCTCACCATGCAATTCGAGGAGCGATGCGATCTGTGTCAGGGCGTGCGCTGCGCTTCGACAATCCATACCACCAATATACTCGCCAATGCCCCGTCGATGCCCCGTCGATGCCCCGTCGACCGCACGAGGGGGAGAAAACGCGCTACCCTTCGATGCCCGACACCTGCCGCGCCTGTTTCACCAACTCCACCAACTGCTGTTCGGTGAGTTGCATCTCCTGCGCGGCCGCCTCACGATCCAGTAGTCCGCTCCGCATGCTTACGGAGACCTGATTCAGATAGCGGATCTTGGACAGGATCTCGGAGGTCAACCGCCGGAGCCCATGAAAGCGGCGCTTCTCGGCGTTGGCGCGACGATAGCGCTGCAGGAGCTCGTCCGGACGCAGGCGACGCGCTAACGCCAACACCTCGCCTTCCGTACGGCCGGAAAACAGCCCGCGGTCTGGAATGCCGGAGTTGGTCCACGTCGCTTCCGCAAACCACAGGCGCCCCACGAACTCCACGCCGTCGTGCACGATGTGCAACGACACGCGCACATCGCGATCTTCGACGTCGAGCGACGTGAGCACTGTCTGTGTGACGGTCCCGAACGGAAGCATAGGGCGGGCAACTCAGGTCGAAGAGGGCACTATGTCAAGAAACGAGCGATGGCGGAAAACAGTGCCTGCGGCTGTTCGATGTAGGGCACGTGCCCGCAGTCATCAAGCAGAACCAGCGGCGCGCCGAGCGACTGGGCAACCGCCTCTGCCGACGCCACCGGGATCGGATCCCGACGTCCATGAATGACGAGTACCGGCAGGTGGACGGCACGCAACGCATCGCGGAGGTCGAAGTCGCCGAGGCTGTCCCAGACGGAGTGCTGGGTGCGGGCCGTGACGCGAAAGGGCGTGAGGGACTCGGCCCGCCGCGGATCGGCGAAGTACCCCGCTACACTAAGCTCAAAGCTCCGCTGTCGATAGGCCGCCGGATCGGTCTGCCGGAGCCCCGACGCGTCAAGTTCCGCCCGCAGGGCCGCCACGGCAGGCCCCTGTTGGCGAGCGCTCAGCTCGGCCTCGAATTCGGTGCGCCAGTGACGGGTAATCGGGGCGGGCGAAATCAACACGAGCTGCCGGATCGGAGGCATGGTGCCGTCAGACGCCGCAGCGATCGCATACAGCATCGCGAGCAGCGCCCCCCAGGAGTAGCCGACAACGGTGAGGTCGTCGAGTCCGCCTGTGGTGGCGCGCTCGCGGATGACACGCGCCAAATCTTCAACTTGTGTGCGCCAGGTGATCGGCGACGGGTCATCGGTGCGAGACCGGCCTCCACCGCGCTGATCGTAGGTGAAGAGACGATGCGCCGCCGCTAGGGCCAGCATCTGCGGATAGAGGTACTCGTGCTGGGCGCCAGGCCCACCGTGCAGCAGCATGATGGGACGACCTTCCTCTGGGCCATCTTCACGCCAGTACAAGGGGACCGGCGTCGTGCTGGTGAAGCCCTCGCGGCGCGGCGGCGGGATCAAGAGTGTCATGCGGCAAATGAAGCTGTGCGCACGCGCATTCGGGAGTAGCTTGGTGGGCATGACCCCACCGACACTTTTCGCGCGCGGCACCCCGTCGGCGCACACGCCGGGGTCCGGGGTGATGCGTATCGCGTCGGAAGGGCGCGCATCGCGCGGCGTGGCGCGGGCCTTGTCGCAATTGGTTGAACGGCTGGCGCAACTTGGCGCCGACAACACGGGCCTCGTGGGCGGCTTGGGTGGCGTTGATCCGGCCAACCCACAACTCGGCCTGATTCGCGAAGCACTGCGCCTCCTGTCGGCGCGCTCGCGCGAGGGCGCCCTGCTGTGTCGGGTCATTGATCAGCGGTTGGTCCTCGAAGGCGTGGTCATGGAGCAGGCGGAAGCGGACACAGACGCCGACCTCGCAGTGCTCCTGCAATGTGTGTTGACGCTCGGCATCGGTGCCGTCACCGTGCGCGAGGGAGCGGCGCCAGGAGAATTGCTGACGCTTGCACGCCTGCTTGCCCAGCCGGCGGTGCCGGAGCCCGGACGCGCGACGGGCACTCCAGTGCGTCGGGTTGGCGACAGCGACACGCCGCGCGTGCTTGGGGCCATTGGACCGTTGCACGAAGGACCACGTGAATTGCTGCGCACGTGGAGTGTGTTGGTCACGCCGGCGCAGACAGAGGTGTCGCCGTCACCGCGAACGACACCGGCGGGCATGCCGGTGGTGGAAGAAAGCGGTGCGGTCTCCACTCGCGCGAGCCAATTGCTGGGACGCCTGATGGCAGCGCGCACCGACGATGCGGCAACGAGCGCCGTGGCCGGCATCCGTGAACTGCTGGACGATGCACAGCGTCGCGGCGACGGCGTCGCAGTGGAAGTCGTCGCCCGCACCGTCATGACACAAATCGGTGTAGTGGCAGATCAGGGAGGGCGTCTGGCGCTCGAAAGCGCATTGCGGCACTTGCTGCGCGTACCGATGCTCACCATGCTGTCGAAGCAGTTGCCGTTGAGCGCGGATCGCGCACCGCTGTTGCAGCTGTTTTCGCGCGCTGGCGATTCCGGCGTCAAATTACTCGTGCAGGAGTTGTTGGCGACCGAAGAAGCGTTGTACAGGCGCACGTACTTCGACAGCATCGTCGCCATGGATGTAGGGGCGACACAGTTGTACGACGCACTCAAGGACAGCCGGTGGTACGTCGTCCGCAACGCCGCGTCGTTGCTTGGGGAGATGGGCGTCGAGCATGCCGACGAAACCTTGATCCCCCTGCTGCAGCATGAGGACGAACGCATTCGTATCGCCGTCGCGCGGGCATTAATGCGGTTGCGGACCGCGAAGTCGCTGCACGCGTTACATGCCGTGATTCAGGACAGCAACACCGAACTCCGCCGCCTGGCGGCTGCCGCCTTTGGTCTGACCGGTGCGGCGGCCGGCGGTGGCGTTCGGCCTCCCGCTGCGCGATTGTCCGCCGCACTCGAGGCAGAAACGGACGAGGATGTAGCGTTGGAAATGCTGGCCGCGCTTGGCCGACTGGGAAGCGCCGACGCCATTCAACGCCTGTTGCGCATCGCACTGCCCGCCACAAGCGACATCACCGGCGCCCCGCTCAGCGAGCCCCGTGAGCCCTATCTGCGCATCGCCGCCCTCGAGGCCTTAGTCGGCGCACGCGGATCGCAGATGCAGCAGGTGATTGAGGTGCTCGCGCGCGATGCGGATGGAGAGGTGGCTACCGCGGCACAGGGGCTCAAGGCTCAGACCTGAGTGTGCTGAGGTGTGAGGTGAGGAAGGGGTGAGGCACATGCAGGCGTGAGCACTCAGGTGTCAGGCCTCAGGCTTGAGCGCCCGCCTGAGCGCTTGAGACCTGAGGCCTGTGCGACTCAGCCCTGAGCCATGAGGCCCTGGCATCTCACCCCTCAGTCCCCCTCAGTCCTGAGCCCTTGTGCCCACAACCCTCAACCCTGGGCAGGAGCTCTGCCCTGAGGCCTGACACCTGAGTGCTCACGCCTGCATGTGCCTCACCCCTTCCTCCCGGCTCTTCAGCGGGCGGTGAAGTCCGTCGCACTTGTCACCATGCGACACGTCTCCGCTATCAACTCCGCGGCGCGATCCAGATCATCGAGCGACACCATCTCGTTCGGCGAATGCATGTAGCGATTCGGGATGGACAGGAGCGCCGTTGCCACACCATTGCGCGTGAGATGAATGCCATCTGCATCGGTACTCGTCGCGCGACCCGCCGCGTGCACCGTGTACGGCATCGCCAGCCGATCCGCCGTATCACGCAATAACCCGAACGCGACCGGACTCACGACCGACCCACGCGTCAGCACCGGTCCGCCGCCGATATTGTGTTCGCCATGCTCTTTCTTCTCGACACCCGGGTGATCCGTGGCAAACGTCACATCCACCGCGATCGCCATGCGCGCGTCAAGCGATTGTGCCGCCACGCGCGCACCACCGCCGGAGTATCCGATTTCTTCCTGCGCCGTCGCGGCAGCAACGACGCGTGCGGCACCAGGCTTGGCCGCGTATCGGCGCAGCGCCTCCAAGACCACAAAGGCACCGATACGATCGTCTATCGAGCGTGACACAATGCGCCGGTTTGGTAACTCGCGAAGCTGACTGTCAATCACGCCCGCATCGCCGATCGCAAGATGCTCCATCGCCTCGGCTTTGGTGGCTGCGCCAATATCGACCCACAAGTCCGTGATCTTCGACGCCTTCTCACGCTCCTCGGGCTTCATCAGGTGGATGGGCTTCTTGCCGATCACGCCAAACACGTCGCCGTTGCGGCCAAGAAAACGAATGCGCTGCGCCACCAGCACCTGCGGGTCCCACCCGCCGATCGGCTCGAAATAGACAAAGCCATGCTCATCAACCCACGTGATGATGATGCCGATTTCGTCGATGTGGCCGGCCAGCAGAATCGTGGGTCCGCCGCTACCTTCGATCGAGGCAAAACTGTTGCCCACCACGTCAGCGGTGACCGTGGCGAACGTCGCCGCCTCGGCGCGCCACACACGGGCCGGCGCAGCCTCGAAGCTGGAGGGACCCGGCGTATCGAGAAGGGTCTTGAGAAATGCGAAAGAGGAGTCAGGAAGCATCTGCAAAAACTAGCGCCTCGCCGCCACGGGCGAGAGCTTCCATGGTATGACCATCATTCTTCTCCTCGCCATCGGCCTCGGCGCCGGCGTCCTGTCGGGCATCTTCGGCATCGGCGGCGGCATCGTGATCGTCCCAGCGCTGATCTACCTCGCCAAATTCCCGCCGCAGCAGGCCACCGGCACATCGCTCGCCGTGCTGGTGCTCCCCATTGGCGCCGCGATCGGCGCGGCGAAGTACTACAAGGAGGGCCAGCTCGACATCAAGGCCGCGATCATTATGGCCGCTGGCCTCGCTGTCGGTGCGGCGATCGGCTCGCACTTTGGGTCTCAGATGGATGCCACACTGCTCCGGAAAGCCTTCGCCGTGCTGATGGTGGTGGTGGCTGTGAAGATGTGGGTGGGCTAAGCAATACGTCATCCTCGACCACTTGGCAGATGGCGACAGCGCAGAGGAAATCCTCGCGAACTATCCCAGTCTTCAGCCGGTGCATATCGCTGTCGCCTTGGCGTTTGCCGCTGAACTCGCGCACGAGCGTGTCGTCCCGATTCCCGCCTAAACGTGCAGGTAAAACTCGAAGAGAATCGAGAATCGTTGCTTGTTAGTCACGCTTCACGGTCACTGGCCAACCAACAGCTTGCTCGACGTGTCGCCAAGCGCGACCTTTGCGCGCTCGAGTTCCGTCTCAAGATCTGCGAGGAGCGGTGTTTCAAGGATCGCTGGAGCGTCGAATGGAATCATCGAAGCGATCTGTTGGTATGCGGCAACGGCACTGGGCGATAGGCGATCATGACGACTCGCCGAGCTGACATCGCTGATATGAATCTGACGCACGCGGTCGCCGTGTCGGCGCAGGATGCGATACGCTTCGGTGAGCGAGCTGTCGACCTGCCGAGCATGCGCGATATCGAAGCAAAGACCGGCCTCTGGAAGCAATTCAAAAACGCTCGTTAGCTCAGTCGCCGTTCTGCCGACAGATTTTCTCTTGTCCATGTTCTCGATCAACAACTGCGCGCCGAAGCTGCGCCAAACTGCGTGCTCATGGATTGCGTCAGGATGCAGTACAATTGGCCAGCCTCGTGCCGAAAGCCGCCGCAGTTTGTCGGCCACGACGTGCTCCTCATCGGCTGCGAACTTCCCTGGTGCGTGGACCGATACATAGCGGAACTGCGAAAGGTCGGAGGACAGCCCAAAGTCCACAAGCGCGTCGAGCTCCTCGACTCGCAGCGACGACAGCTCGACAGCATCCATCTGCACACCCTCCATCATCGCAAGAGCGCCACGAAAATCGCCCCTCGCAAGCGCACCGGTTGAGAATCCGATGGAGCGCACTAGAAGACTCCGTAGGTCTTGGTAAGACGAAAGAACTCTGCGTGGTTTTGCTCAGAGAAAAAGACGGCGTTCAATGATTCTTGAAAACTGTGTCCCAGTTCGCGGACTCGCTGGTACGTTGGATCTACGGCGATCTCGTCGTACTGTAGAGAATCAAGCCGCGAACGCTTCTCTTCATCGTCGAGGATGCCAAGGAACTCGTTGTACGCACCGAAAAACGGTTCTGCCGTCTGCGTCAGCCGATCTGACGTCAGGAAAGTGCGCGCGAACAGGTCGAGCGGCGTTATCGGTATCTGAGAGGCTAAAAAGTCCACGAGCGGAAGCGCCGCCGAGGATTGGTCGCGACGATCGAGTCCTTGAAGGCTCGGTTCAAGTGCGCAGTTGTAACAGCGGAGAAGTCCGGCCGCGTACGTCAGTTTCCGAGACATACGTAACTTCGCTGTTCTGAGCGCCCACCCCTGGCCAGCACGTGTGCGTCGCTTGTACGCAAAGTCTACCGCGATCGTCCGCCAGTATCGCACGACGTCGTTATGAAGAAATCGAGGCACATTAGATGGATTTCTCGAGTGCATCCAACCAAAATCCTCCACCACGTATCGCTTGAGAACATTGTTCATCACGCGCGAGTACGCTTCTGTGCGTCCAACAGGGGTCGACTCAAGGAGCAAAAGCATCCGCTGCGTCATGTTCTGGTTCGTATCGTCGCCACCGCCGATATAGTGCATGAGGTCGTGGCTGAAGACGAGCCCCCCAAATGTCTTCTCCGGCCCCGGACCCTTCGGAGCGACCTTCTGAATGTGCGACTCGATTGCCAGAGCGGCTTCGAGATGCTCAGCGTTGGCCGCGCCGTCGACCAGCAAGACCCAGTCCAAGTCGCTTCCGGATGTACACTCCTTTCTCGCGAGTGACCCAAACACCACCAACGACGTGTCCTCGGAGGTGTGGTCAGAGATCGACACCGCAAGGCGCTCGCGAACCTCCGCAGCTCGCGTTCGCGCGCGCGCGATCGACGGCCACGCGGCTCCGATGCGAGCCGCCAATATTGACACGAGGTCTTGGTCTGCCAACTCCATTTGCGCTAGGTCTAAAACGGTGGCGAGGTGTGGGCGAAGAGCGGGTGCCCGATACAACTACTAAAACTACGCCAAGCCTCAGTTTTCCGCATCTTTACGCGAGTGGACATCGTACATGTCTGGGCTTCGTTGTGGGACCCGCAGAGAGACACTACGCCACCCGCCGCGCATGGTGTGGGTCAATCGTGCTGAATAGCAGTGGATTCATAATGCGCGCCATCGCTTCAATGCCGTCCACCACGCGAGGCCCCGGTCGGCTCACCAAGCCGTTGGCGTCGAGCGCCCACACTTGGGCCGCGCCCAGCCAGCCCCATGACGCGTCGCGCAGCAAACCGTTGGCCTCTGCAGTGGCCGCGGCAAGCGAGTAGCCACACGGCGCGATAAACACGAACTCCGGCTCACAGCGCGCGAGTGTGTCGAAGGAGGCCGTTTGCGAGTGCGCGCCTGCGGTGCCAAGTACGTCGATTCCGCCAGCACGCTTAATCTGCTCGGGACCCCAGTGTCCCGCCACGAACACCGGTGACGTCCATTCAATTAACGCCGCACGCGGTCTCGGTGCGCGCGCGGCCTTGAGCGTATCGTGCACGTGCTTCACCCGATCGCGTAGCCCGGCTAACAGCTCCTCGGCGTCACTGCGCGCGTCGACTGCGTCGGCAACGGCTTGAATGTCCGCGTAAATCCCGTCGAGCGTGGTGCCGCCAAGCGTGACAACCGTCGGCACAGGAGACAGCCGCGCGGCCAGCGCTCGAACGTCGTGCTCACTCACCGCACACACGTCGCAGAGCGCCTGCGTGAGCAGGAGATCCGGGTGGAGCGCGCGAATGCGCGCCTCGTCAAGCGAGAACAACGGCTGCCCCATACTCGTTTGCTCGCGCACAGCCGTGTCGATCAACAGGGGATCAGTCGTGTGCGGGATGGCACTGCGCGTCACGCGCGCGCGCGAGCCAACGACGGCGGGGTAGTCGCACTCGTGAGTGATGCCAACGAGGTGCTCTGTTGCACCAAGAAAGGCGACAATCTCCGTGGCGGCTGGAAGCAAGCTGACGATGCGCATGATATGCTGGTCTGGTCAGGGAGTGGACTTCTTCTCGTAGACAGCCTTTCCGCCAACGTAGGTGGCGAGCACGTTCGTCTTGAGCACCAGCTCAACGGGAATGCGCATGATGTCCTGATCCAGCACCACAAAGTCCGCCAACTTCCCCGGCGTAATCGAACCCATCTCCTTCTCCTGGAACGCCGAATACGCGGGCCACAACGTCATGCTGCGCAACGCTTCTTCTCGCGTCATGCGTTGTTCAGGCAACCACCCGCCGGCGGGCCAGCCGTTGGCGTCCTGCCGAGCGATCGACGCGTGAAAGGAAATCAACGGGTTGACTTGCTCAACGGGGAAGTCGCTGCCGTTCGGAATCACGACGCCTGAGTTGATGAGCGAACGCCAGGCATACGCACCCAAAAGGCGCGTCGGACCAAGGCGCTTGCCGATCCAGTACATATCGCTCGTTTGATGACTGGCCTGCATCGACGGAATCACGCCGAGCTGTGCGAACCGCGGAATGTCATCGGCGTTGAGCGTCTGCGCGTGCTCCACGCGAAAGCGATGATCGGCGGTGGGCACGGCTTTCAGGGCCTGCTCGTAGGCATCGAGCACCACGCGATTGCCACGATCACCGATCGCGTGCGTGTTCACTTGAAATCCGGCCCGCAACCCACGCTCGGCGACATCGCGAATATGCGCCGGTGCGCTCAGCAAGAGCCCCGTGTTGTTGGGGTCATCAGAATACGGTTCCAAGAGTGCGGCACCGCGCGAGCCCATGGCCCCGTCGGCGTACAGCTTGATGGCGCGCACCCACAACTGATTGTCGTACAGGGCGGAGCGCGGGCCAACTTTCATGTAGTGCGCCAGCGCTGTCGAGTCATCGCCAATCATGACGTACAAGCGAAGGCTCAGTTCCTTGGCTTGCGCCATGGTTTCGTACAGGTCGATCATCGACCGTGAAGCGCCGGCGTCGTGCATCCCGGTCAGTCCCCACCTGTGCATCACGCTGATCGCTTCCTTCAACGCAGCACGTGTTTCTCCGGCGGTCGGCGCAGGCACCTTTCGACCCACGATGTCCGTTGCGTTGTCCACCAGAATGCCGGAGGGTACACCCTTCGCATCGCGCAGCACCTTGCCGCCAGATGGGTCTTTCGTCGTCGCCGTCAACTCAGCGATGCGCATCGCTGCCGCATTCACCAGCGTCGCGTGACCATCCACGCGCTCCAGCACCACAGGATGGTCAGGAAGCGCCGCGGAGAGTTTGTCGTGGCTCGGGAAACGCGTGTCACCCCACGCATTCTGATCCCATCCGCGCCCTTGGATCCAGCTGCCCTTGGGCGTGGTCTTCGCGCGCTCGACCACTCGGGCAATCACCTCGTCGTAGCTGCGTGTGCCGACCAAGTCGACCGAGCGAAGCGTCTGCGCGAGCCCGCCAAAGTGCGCGTGGGCGTCCACCATGCCTGGGATCACCGTCTTGCCGCCCACATCCACGACGCGTGTGGAGGCGCCTTTGAGGGCGTTGGCTTCCTGGCGCGAGCCGACAAACACGATGCGACCGTCGCGAACGGCGAAGGCGTCGGCGAGCGGTCGCGTTTCGTCGGCGGTATATACCCGCGCGTTGGTCACGATCAGGTCGGCCGGCGGTGCGGCGGCACGCTGCGCTTGCGCGACCGCGGGCATTGCGGCCAACAACGCGGCGAGCAGGGGGGACGTTGGGCGGGGCAGGTATCGAGACATATGGGCCGGAGAGGGAAGCCTCAGTCTCGCTCAAAAAAAGTGAGGGGGCAAGCCGAAGCTTGCCCCCTCACCCAGCAACTTCACACCCAAGCCCGTGACAGGCTTAGGCGAGATGTCGCAATCCTTACTTGGCCGGCGGCATGATCACCGCGTCGATGACGTGGATCACGCCATTCTTCGCCATGATGTCCGTCGTCACGATGTGCGCGCCGTTTACCATCGGCTTGCCACCCATGAGCGTGATCTTGATGTCTTGGCCTTCAACCGTCTTCACACCCTTGCCAACCGTCTTCAGCGCTTCGGCGGCAGGTACCTTGCCCGAAAGCACATGATACAGGAGCACGTTCTTCAGTGCAGCCTTGTCCTTGAGCAACGCGTCAAGCGTGGCCTTGGGGATCTTCGCAAACGCTTCGTCGGTCGGGGCAAACACCGTGAACGGGCCCGGGCCCTTGAGCGTCTCGATCAGGCCGGCGGCGGTCAGCGCCGTGGCGAGCGTCTTGAACGAGCCAGCGGCGACGGCCGTCTCGACGATGTCCTTATCCTGCGCCTGCGCCGAGCGGGGCGCAGAAAGGGCGATCATGGCAGCACCAGCGAACAACAGCGACAGCTTACGCATCGAAGACTCCGAGAGATGATAGGGAGAGACAGACCAGCACCTGCCGATCTATTCGTATGAACCACCACCTTGGATGCAATGTTCCGAAAACAATTCCGCGTCTGTTTTCGTTGCGTGGTTCGGACCCTAACGTCCGGGCGGTATGAGCACGCGATCGATCATATGGACAATGCCGTTGCTGGCCACCATGTCCGACTTCAAGACGATGGCCGTGCCGATCGTGAGTTCCGTGCCGCTCATGGCCACCTTTGCGTCGCTGCCCTCCACGGTCTTGCGTCCTTTGCCGTTGAGGTTGGCGAAGTCGGCCGCCGTGAGGCGCCCCGCGATCACGTGATACAGCAGCACGTTGCGCAGCGCGCGTTTGTCCTTGAACAGCGCGTCCAGGGTGGCCTTGGGGATTTTGGCGAATGCCTCGTCGCTTGGCGCCAGCACGGTGAAAGGGCCCGGGCCCTTGAGCGTTTCGGTCAGGCCCGCCTCGGCCAGCGCACGGGCGAACGTCGCGAAGGTACCGGCTGCGGCTGCGGTTTCGACGATGTCTTTCGCTTGGGTTTGCGCCTGCGCCGCTGGGGCGACGGGGGCGGCGAGCGCAGCCAGCGCACTTGAGGCGACAACGAACGGCGGCCTACGCATGTGTGCTCCAGATCACGAGAGGGCACCCAGTGTGACGCGGGTGCCATGTATTCGACACCGGAAAGATAGAGCCGTTCCCCGCTTAAGATGGTCGTCGCCTGCAGCGAAGGATTGGAATCAAGCGTACCTAATAGGAGGCTGGAGCATGATCGAAATGGTTTCGCCTGCCGGGAAAGGGGCGTCGCGAAACGACCACACCGTTTTTGGCGCCATTCGGTGAGTGAAGTCAAGGTCGGTGTTGCCTCGGTAGCGACGATTGCGTACTCTTCAGGAGTTACATCCCCCCTGTCGCCGAGGCGCAGGGTGCGAGGCCGCCGAGAGGCGGCCTCTGCTTTTCCCAGAGTCTTCGGATGCTGAAGGCTTGTGTCTACATTGACGGCTACTACACGGCCCGCGTTGGGGCTCGCATCGGCGACCCCGACCAACCGATTCGACAGCAGACGTATCTCCGAGCACTTGGTACGCTCCCTCAGGTCCAGGTACACTTCGGGCACTACCTGAGTCACAGTGTTTGGATGCCTCTCGAGAAGCCGCTTCCGTCTGCGTCGAAGTTCGTGCGTGTGATAAAGACCGAGGAGAAGGGCTCGGACGTCAATCTCGCTACGCATCTCGTCCGCGATGCCTACGAGAACGCTTTCGATGTCGCCGTACTCATCACGAACGACTCCGACCTGACGGAACCCGTAGATCTGGTCAGGAATCGACTTGGCAAAACGGTGGGGATCTTTAATCCGCAGAAGCATCCCGCGGTTGCACTTACCAAGGTCGCGACTTTTGTGAAGACGATTCGCGCTGGGGTGCTCCAAGCGAGTCAGTTTCCGGGGCAACTGACCGATGCGCGCGGCACCTTCGTCAAGCCGACCGGCTGGTGAGATGAATCCCGCGCGCAGTCCCGAGGAAGGTGGTGTGTTGTACTGCAAAAAGACGCTGGCGGTGCCGATCGGCATGTGAGCATGCCTCATAAAGACCTTGTTCACCAACATCGAGCCAGGGCGCCCCATCACGGCCGCCGGACTCGTTGCGCTCGGGATATCCAAGCGGCCCTACGTTAGTCGCCGAAATTGCGAACCCACGCTCTGAATCCAGTCATCAGTCAGGCCAACCGCGCGCGCCTCCGGTGTCCACGCAGACAGCGCACTCTCTACCTGCTCAACAACCTCTGCCCCGCCCCTCGGCAGGTCGAAGGCGTGGCCCGCGGCGAGCACGTCGTGGCGCGAGAAGGCATCTCCCTTGCCGTTGACGGTCATCTGGTGGGTTGTCGTCCATGCGTTGCCGTTGGCCCATGTCACGTCGAAAGCCGGTGACAGTCGCCATGCTCCGTCGCGTCCCATGAGGAAGGCGAAGTTTTTCACGTGGTCGTCTTGGTTGCGCGCGAGGATGTTGAAAACCATCCGACGGAACGCTTGTTCGACGGACGTCTGATGAAGCCCGAGCTGCCGAATCGTGCGAAAGTACTGCTCGTACGAAAGTGCCTGACGCACGTTGTAGTCGATATGCAGGAGGCCACCCAAGCTGTGCATGTGCACACGCTGGCCGCCTTCGCGGTCAAATCGTTTCGTCATGAAGTGTGCGAACTCGCGTTCGAACAACAAGTGCGTGTCGGCCATCTCAATGCCGGCGGCACGCGCCATCTTCGCGTACACATATTCGGTGCGGCCGTATGGTCCCGGCACGAACTCCTTCGACAGGCCGTGTCCGCCTGCGCCTGCGGAGACACCGTCGAACTTGATCAGCCAATCTTCGTCGCCACGCTGTCTGTCCGCGAATGCCGATCGCACGCGGTTCGTTGTTCGATTCCACAGAATCAGCGCCTTGGCCCGAGCGCCACCGGCCGATGCACCGAGTTGCATCATTTCTGGCACGGCAACCCGCGGGTCTCCTTCGATCACGCGGCGCGCCTCTTCGACGAGTGTAGCGATTTCGAGCGCGGTGCCGGTCGCAGGGTGCGAGACGCCTTCAAGCGCTGGGCGAAACTCCAGCGCGCCGACCGCGCGCGCGCCGATGTAGAGCAGGCGCTGCACGGGACTGAGCGCCGCGTCGGGTGTGCCGCGTTGCTCAAAGTATCGCCGAATGACGGCGTTGCCGAAGGCGTCGGGGAGGCAGTCGGCCAACACGCCGGGAAGCCCTGCAAACGACGCCACGCGTTGTAGCTCTGGAAAACCAATGGGACCTTGGCGCGACAGCGGCAAGTGCACCGGCGACAGCTCGAGACCGGATGTGCGGAATGACTCGGCGTATTCAAAGATCACCTGTCCGGTCCGATCCTCCGCCACGGCGCCTACCTCACGCCCCCAGAGCTCAACGCGCGCGGTTGTGTATCCCGCGTTGTCGCCGCCCAAGGCCCCTGACCGAACATCACGTGGTCGCTTAGCCATCGGTCGCGTCGAGCGCCCGCTTACGCCGGCTCCCGCTGGCCCGTACGCGTTCTTTGCCGGCCAGTTTGACGAGTTGGAGGGGGGAGACTGCAGGTCGAGGGATCATCGCCTCCAGCGCTTCCAGCCGCCCCAGCGCGCGGAGCACCTGAATCACCGTTTCCAACGTGGGATGTTCTCCCGCCTCGAGGCGGACAATCGTGCGCACGCCCACGCCCGCATCACGTGCGATCGCGGCGACCGTACGATTTTGTTGGAGCCGATACTGGCGGAGTCGGTCGCCGAGCTCTCGCAGCACTTCGTCGGTAGTCCAAGTGGCGCCTATCGGTGTCATAGAGAGGTTTATAAAGCCGTAAGTGGCATCTTCAGAGCGTTTTGAACTTTTAGAGTGCCGTGTACGGCATAATATACGAGATTCGTAGCATTTTCGCGAAAACATAACTTAAGTGCCGTAAACGACTATTTAAGAGCGAAAACGCCACATAGTGAGCCGTATGTGGCGTTTTGTGCGCTGATGTTAGCTCGCACCGATGTCGTTCAGTCGGGTCTCGAGAGACAAAATGCTATTCAGCACGGCTTCGAAGTCTGGTGGAGCGCCAAAGATCATGCCTCGCATGGCCTTGTAGTCTACGCGTAGCTGATCGATCATCTCGTGATGCGGGGTGAGTGCGAAGGTAGGGGACATCGCGCTCGCGAGATCATAGTCTGGCCGATTGAAGAACATTCGCGCGTGTGCGACGCAGTCTGCGCCGAGCGCCCGGTCGTCGACGGCGGGGGCGCCAACCGGTGACGCGGCGAGTTGGTGCAGGTCGTAGTAGTGCCGCGCGACGCGCTGGCCGTCTCCGCGCAAGCCGCCACGTTGGTCGAACCAGCGCCGCAGCCCGTGCAGGATGATGATCTTGTCCCAAAACGTGCGTTTAGGGTCTACAGTGCGAACGGTCGGTACGGTCAGGTCGAAAGCAGGAAGATCATCGGCGACGAGGGGTTTGACGGTCAATTCGCTGTTCGGGTAGAGCGCGGACTTCGCGCCTGACTCGATCTTTATAGCTGCGCGCACGTATTCCGATCGCGGCGTTGACGCTGGATACCAGATGAGCAGGGTTTGTCCGTGAGGATCGGTATCGTCTGATTCCACCCGTGCTTCGTCGACATCGAGAGAGGCTGCACGGAGCCGCTCTCGTAGGATTCGCGTCAATTCAGTGCGTAGGTGGCCGTTGATGTAGTCGCGGCAGGCGTCCTCAATCGCATCCAATCGCGCTCTGCGCTTCTTGCCGCTGAGCGCGACCAGCTCTTCGATGGTCGCCGATTCTCCGAGGTCGCCGCGAAACACCGTGATGTCAATGTCTTCTGAAAAACGGTTGATCAGACCGAACCCCTTCGACAGAGACGTTCCGCCCTTGAAGAGGAGGCGGGGCTCTCCCTTATTCAGGCCGTTGAACAGGGCATCAAGTGTCCAGCATACCCAAAAATCCTTCTCGATGTTCTGGGATACTGTTCCCAGGCGAAGGGCAGTGGTATCGAAAACGCCTCGCATCTCGGCCCTCCCCGCCGCGAGCACTTCGTCGAACGCCGCATTCACGTGTTCACCGCCAGTGCCGCCTTTTCGACAAGCGGCTTGAGAAACGCCCACATCCACGTAGGAAGTGCCGCAATGCTCGCTCTGAGATCCGCAATGAGCGGTGGACCCGTTTGCGGATCTGCCAGAAGCACGGCGAGTCTGCGGTTGATTTGATCTCTCTCTCCTTCTCGAGCTAAGAGATCGCGAAGCCAATGCAGCGCTTGGACGACCCGCATTGCCGGCCGTCCGGCCCAGAATAGCTTGCTCGCGGCGGTCGGACGAAAAACAATCGTGACATTGCCGACTTTGATTAAACGGCGCCGAGCTTCTGTGTGCACCACGATCTTCGCTGGGACCCCGTCCGTCAGTCCCAAATCGTTTGCGGCAGTCATACCATCCACAAGTATCCTGGCTTGGTCGCGTCGGCCCACTGCGTCGATCACCGAGCGCACGTCTGGCGGGTTGAGCTTTTGGGTAAGGGTATTCAGGTGAGGCAGGTCGTAGAGCCCGCGATCTATCCGCCGCAACGTGCCTAGTTTGGTGAGTCGCTGTAATGCCTTGTCCACTGCATCCCGAGAGGCCAGATCGACAAAATCCTTGGGCGTCCAGACTTTGCGAGAGGCACCGGCACCGATCCTTCCCAGTATCAAGGGTTTGAGGCGTGACGAATCGCTGATCATGTCCGAAAAATGTATATATATTTCGGACTTTTCAATGACTTCATCCGAAATATATACGCATAGTTTGGACAGAAATCACAGGGCCCCCAGAATCAGCCGCTCCAGCAACTGCAGCCCGAAGTACGCTACAATGATTGTGATATCAAACATCCCAATGGTCGGGATCACCCGACGCAGTGGCGCCAAGATCGGCTCCGTAATGACGTACGACCAGCGCCACCATTTGGAATACTGCGACCCGCCCACCCAGCTCGACACCACACGGGCAAAGAGCGCGATCTGCAGAATGCCAAACGTCCATCGGATGGCGACGAACAAGATCGACCCCGATTCGGCCGCGTAGTTGAGCAGCGCCAGCTGATCGCGCAGAAACCCCAGCCCGGAGATCAGCATCAGGCCACCAATCACCACCGCCGCCAGCGCCCACCAGGGTGCGGCGTACGGCGTGCCACCAGCGCGAAGAATGCGGCGCTCCATGGGGGCGATCAGCCACGGATCGATCTTGTCGCGGACGAAGCGGGCGACCGGTGAGAAGGGCTGCAGCTTCCGGGTGCGGACACCGTACGAGGCCAGAGCGGCAACGGCGGTGAGGGCGCCAGCGGCGAAGACCGCCGGGCGCAGGAGGCCGATGACCAGGTCAAACAGGCTAATGACGGTTGGGAACATGGGTGAAAGATACCCCGCAGCAGCGAAAAACTCGCGCGCTCGCTGCGAAGCCAGATCCCATCGCGCTGTTGGCCGAGCTGCACGGAGCGGGCGACGGGCTGAACGAAGACATTGCCAGCAGACTTTGGCCACGAACAATCACGAGGACTTCGCCGAGTTTGCGCCGAGCGGTTTGCGTCTGGTATAAACCCGGAGTGCAGTGAGCGCGCCAAGTAGCACGCCTAATGCGCTCAGAGCGGTGTCGGTGAGGGTGAGACGTGGACTACCACACCACGTGGCGACCAACCACAGCGTGGTGAGCAGCGTGACGCTTCCCACCGTGGCGCTCCGTAGTGCGACAGACATGCCGTTGCGTGGACCGCTTGCCGAGTCCGTCGCCTGGTCCCCGCCATCGACACGCTCATCCATGCTTGCGAACGTCAGCCAATAGCCGAGCGGGGCGAACCACGCCAGCAGCCACACTACGCACAGCAGCGGAGCGACTCGTGAATCCAGCCCAACCACGGTTTGAATCAGCGCCCATCCGATGGCTGGCGACAGGGTCAACATCTGCGTGGTACTGTCGCTGTTCGAGCGCACCGATAGCGTGTACTGGCGATCGCTCACGCTGGCCGCGAGCCATCGATACGCACTGTCTGCGGCGGCCGACTCATTAGTGTGAGCAAACGCATCGCGGGCCACTAACACGGGTGTTGCCAAGCCGTAGCGATGCGCGCGGAGCGCGGATTGCAGTACCGCGTCGTCTCCGCGCTGCGCCAACAACAGGTGCGCAAAGCCGCGCGGTTTGGGCAGCCGGGCAATCCTGTCGCCAGCCATGACCTCGCGGTCGCGTGCGCGATACACGAATACAATAGGTACGGTGCTGGTGCGGCTATCCCGACCATGCACGCGGACCGTAGCACGCACGGTGTCGGTGCGATCCATCTCCACGATGACCGGCCCGTTGCCGCCGTGCGGGACCGGCACGCCGTTCACGAATGCGCTGTCCGGGAGTGCCGCAAACCAGCCGTAGCCCGGCGTGTAGGGCAGGGCACTCACGCGCACGGCGCTCGTCGCCCCAACCGACGGGACGCGCGGCGACAGCGCCACGCTGCTCGCTGTCAATCCCAGTACGGCGAGCAGCGTCCAAGCAGCAGTCAGCGCTCGGGCGCGCGACGTATTCGGCCAGACCATACGAGCCCACCATCGCGCCATACACACACCGACTACCGCACCGGCGCTGTTGCACATCCAATCGGCAAGGGAAGCAGTTCTGCCGCTTGGCGCGCCCACATATTGCGCCGATTCAATGACGAACGACAGCACCGAGCACAGCAGCATCACGCGCCCCGTGGACAACGCGTCAAGCGTCCACGCACCACGCACGCGCTCTCGATTCGGCGCCACACCGCGCCACGCCAGGCTCATGGCCAGCGGCACAAAGAGCGCCACGTTGCTGATCGCATCAGCCAGCCACGTTTCACTACACGTAAGACAGGCAATCGACCACCGCACACCTTCGTCGCGGCCACCCGAAGTGAGTGTGGCCGCAACGATCAACGCGAATGACAGCGCAACGGCAAAGCGTTGGCGCGCCAACCTACTTCAGCACGGCCTTGGCAATCGTTTGCAACTGCATGTTGCTCGTGCCCTCGTAAATCGTGCCGATCTTCGCGTCGCGGTAGTACTTCTCCACCGGATACTCGCGCGTGTAGCCATAGCCGCCAAAGAGCTCCAGGCACAACGACGTGAGCCGTTCGCACATCTGCGACGAGTACAGCTTGGCCATCGCGCCCTGTCGGGCAATGTCGTGGCCCGCGTCTTTCAGGCGTGCGGCGTTGTACACCAGCAAGCGCGCCGCTTCAAGTTCAGTCGCCGCCTGCGCGACCTGAAATTGAATGCCCTGAAACTCGGCCAGTGCTTTTCCAAACTGCTTGCGTTCCTTCAGATGCTTCGTGGTCGCGTTCAGCGCACCCTGCGCGATGCCAATCATCTGCGCCCCAATGCCGATGCGGCCTTCGTTCAGCGTTTCGATGGCGATCTTGTATCCCGTGCCCACGTCGCCGAGCACGTTGGCGTCTGGCACGAAGGTGTTTTCGAAGTGCAGGGACGTCGTGCTGGACGCGCAGATACCGAGCTTATGTTCCTTCTTGCCAACGGTGAAGCCTGGCGTGCCGCGTTCAACGAGGAACGCCGTGATGCCTTTGTAACCAGCCTCCGGCTTCGCGTTGGCGAACACCACAAAAATGCCGGCTTCGCCACCGTTGGTGATCCATGCCTTGGATCCGTTCAGCGACCACCCGCCCTCGACTTTGTCAGCGCGCGTGGTAAGGCCGAAGGCATCGCTCCCTGACCCCGGTTCGGACAAGGCGTATGCCCCAATCGTGCCGCTGGTAAGCCGGGTCAAAAAGCGGGTCTTCTGTTCGGCCGTTCCGTAGCGATTGATGGGATAGTTCACGAGCGTGTTTTGCACGTCGACCTGGATGGCCGCCGCGGCATCGACCGTGCTGATCGCTTCGACCGCCAACGTGACCATCATGAGCGACCCGCCAGCGCCACCGTACTCGTCGGGCACCTCGATACCCATCAGCCCCAGCTCGACGAACTTCGCGGTGACTGCGGGGTCGATCTGTCCCGCGTCTTCCATCGCATGGAGGCGCGGTCGGACTTCGGTTTCCGCAAGATCAAGGACGGCGGCGCGGAAGAGCTCTTCTTCTTCGGAGAGCACCGTGAGTGGTGCCGCAGACTGGTCGACGCTACTGGTCATCGGATACGGTGTTGAGGGACAGCGAGGGGCGCAGCTGAAAGGTATCGGAGTCGAAACAACCCCGCTTGGGCCGTCGCCACGAAATATATTGGCCGCATGCAATGCATAGACTGCCTCTCAGGCGGGACGTTTCATGCGAAATAGCGGCTCGAGCGGCCCGCGCCCGATGGGTGAATGGCAGTCCGCTGCGGGCGTTGGCGTGGTCAGCTACGCCATTGTCATGGCCCTGTTCGCCGCTTTCGTGAAGGCCGAGGGCGACGTGTCGACGATGGGTATGCTGGCCCTGTTCGGACCTCGGTGGATTGCTTTGGTACCGTGGGCCCCTCTCTTCCTGCTGGCCCTTGTCGGCCGCCGCTGGCGCGTGGTAGTGACCGCCATTTTCGGGGTGCTGTTCACACTCTACGCCGTGGTGTTCTTCGAGCTGCCGACGCTGGCGTCGCGCGGCAAGGGCACTCGGGCACTGCGCCTCGTGACGTATAACACCGACCGCTCGGCATCGTTGGCCAATCGCATTCGGGCCGATCTCGCGCGATGGGACGCCGACGTGGTGGTGCTGCAGGACTGCAAGACCATTGTCGGTGATACGCTCAAGACGCTCGCCAATGTGCACGTCCATACAACGTCGGAATTCTGCCTCGTGTCGCGGTTTCCTGTTGAGTCAGCAGAGCTGATGCCCACCGAACAGCGCGTCGGCGCGGTACTGAAGGGCAGGCCGGGGCACGGCACTCGCTACCGCGTGCGAACGGCGCAGGGGGTCGTGCCCATTTACTCGGTACACTTGGAGAGCCCGCGCAGCGCGCTGTGGGCGGCTCGGAACGGCGACCTGTCGGGGCTGGCCCGGAGTATCCAGGCTCGGGCGGCCGACTCTCGACGAACGTCGGTGCTGGTCGACCGACGCGATTCAGTGTTTGTGGTGGCGGGCGACTTTAACTTGCCGTACGGGAGCGCCATCCTGCAGCGGGACTGGGGCGACCTGACCAATGCCTTCAGCGCGGTCGGGTGGGGCATCGGCAATACGATGTTCGCGGGGCGGTTCGGGGTGCGGATTGACCACGTGCTGGTGTCGCGGTCGTTTCGTGTGGCGGGAGTGGAGCTGTTGCGCGGGTATCCCAGCGAGCACCAGCCGGTGGTGGCGACGCTCGAGTGGCGGTAGGTGCCGAGCGCCGCGATACTTGCTGACGTGTTGCTCGTCTCGGAAGAACAGGCAGGCACCTCGGTCGCGCCGACATCCCGAACACCAGCCGCGCGCGATCCAATAGGCGGGCCCGGACAGATCCAATACGCATGACCAAGATCCTCCTTACCGGCGCCACCGGCCTGTTCGGACGCTACTTCACCGAGTCCAACCCGTCGCCAAGCAAGTTTGAGATCGTCTGTACGTCTCGACGCACGACGATGGACGTCCTCGCCGATGGCGTCGTTGCGCACGTCACGCTGCCGTTCACGGATCGCGAGGGATATCGTGCGCTCCTCGACCGCGCACGCCCCGATGTGATCGTGCACGCGGGCGCTGAAGGGAGCGTTGATGAAGTGGAACGCGCTCCGCTTGACGCGATGGACACGAATCTGGCTTTCCCGCAGTTTCTGATGGAGGAGGCCAACCGTCGACAGGCACGACTGATCCACTTCTCTTCCAACGCCGTGTACGGTGGCGAGCACGCGCCATACGACGAGAACGCCGAGCTTGATCCAGTAAACCAGTATGGTCGGTTCAAGCGTGCCGTGGACGAAGCCATGCGGGCAGAGCTGCATCGTTGGACCCTTGTACGACCAATCGTCGCGTATGGGTGGAATTACTCCAGCGGCCGAGCAAACCCGGTGACCCATTTCTTACCCCGTCTGATGCGTTCCGAGGTCACGCCGCTGGTGGTGGACCAACAGGAGAACCCTGTGTATGCCGGCGACGTGGCCGAGGTCCTCTGGCGCGTGATTACGCGTGGGTACTGTGGAGAGGTGAATGTTGCCGGCGGCGATTCCAGCCTGAGTCGACACGAGTGGATTCGGCGTGCCGCCGTCGCCTTCTCCATTCCCACGGAATCGCTGCGGGAAGCACGCGTGCGGGACTTCAGCGCCCTGGCACGTCGGCCGCGGGATACGTCCTTCGTCACGGAGCGCTTGACGCGGGATCTCGGCATTGTGCCGAGAACCGTGGCGGAGGGGTCGCGACTGATGAGCGACGATGTGGGGCGTCGCCATTTCGGTGCGCAGGGCGCAGGAACGAACGCTATGACTCACTGGTGAACGAGGCGGGCGCCGCTGTCGGGCGGTGCTGGTACGATTCGGAAGCATTGACAACGTTTATGCGATCGGGGAGTCGACGATCTCGTTACGGCAGAGCTCGGCACGACCCTTGCAACCTGGACAGTTTCGTGCAGGTTTCGTCGTGTCAACGCAACGCCGGTGCGCATGCCAAAAATCGTGCTTCCCTCTCGCAGCTACCGTCATGCTCGCCAAGTTTGCAGGGCGTGGGTCTCTGTTGCGCTCATGGTCTGTGGCGTTGTGGTGTTGCAGGCATGCAACAATACAGATCCCGTAGCGCCAGCGAGTCCGGAGAGTGCCACACCGGATAGCCACGTTCTAGGCACGGCGACGGTTGGAAAGGAAGTCACGACCGCCGTCCGGCTGATCGTTACAGGCACCGATCGTCAACCTCTTGTCGATGCAAGGGTGCGTTGGGAGGCGAGCGACGACGGCAGCGTCAGCTCGGTGGAGAGCAACACCGACAGTAGAGGTGTGGCTACGGTTCGCTGGACCGTAGGGACTCGCGTCGGCCGGCAGACGCTCGCCGCCTTTGTCACAGGCCTCCAGCCCGCGACATTTGAGGTGAACGCGGTGGCTGATCGCGCCGCCTTGGTGCGGCTATCGGCAGACCTTATCCGAGTCACGCTGATCGGGGATACGGTCCGGCTGACCAGCATCGTGGAGGAGCAATTCGGTAACCCGGTTCCCGCGCCGGTCACGATGTCGCTAGAAAGAGGCTCAAGAGCGCTTATGGTGGCGGGATCGACTTTTGTTGCGCGTGAGCGCGGAAGCGCGGTGATACGAGCGACCGCGGATACGGCGACGTCGCGGGTGAACGTACTGGTCGACCCATCGCCGCCATTGGTCACGCGGGTGTCTCCCGACACGCTACGACCCGGTGGCACAGTAGTCGTTGAGGGCCTCGGGTTTTCGCTGCTGCCAGCGGCCGTCGAGCTGAGCGTAGGCGGACAGGTGGCGAGCATCGTGTCGGCCACCAGCACACGGATTGAAGCGCGCCTGACATCGACGTACCCGTGCGCCGCGACGACGGCGCGGCCGGTACGAGTGACGGTCGCCGGCGCTTCAGGAGAGATGGCAGTACCGCTGCTCACGTCAACGCGTGTGCAGCTGCAGAAGGGCGAATCGGCGCAGTTGCTTGATGCGTCGCTGGCGCGTTGCACCGAGCTGGTTGCGCCACGTGAAAACGTTCAAACGAAGTATGTCGTGGCTGTGCTTAACACGAGCTTGACGGCGTCCTCCACGGCAGCCTTCGAAATGCAGGGCACTGGCACAGGCGGGCTTGCTGGACTTCTGGCGGCGCCGCGTTCCGCCGCGTCGGCGACTGAGTCACCCGTCGCCGCGAGCCCGAATGCGGCTTTGCTGACAGCGGGGCCACGTCGAGGGGCTCGGCCTCTGCCATCCGTGCCGCAACCTTCGAACGCCGACGCGGCGCACGATCACTACCTCGACGTGCAGCGCGCCGTAAGCGCGAGGTTCGGTTCGCCGGTGCACATGTGGCAGCGGCAATCGAAGCGGGCAACCGCGTCGCAGCGTTCGGCAGTCGCCGTCGGCGATACCATCACCATGAAGGCGCTCTTCGCAAGTTGCTCCAACGGACGTGATGTTCGGGCGCGCATCGTGTACAGTGGGGCCAAGGCGGTGGTGTTGGAAGACGTGAAAGCACCGAGAGCTGGTTCGATGGATGCCGAGTATCAGCGTATCGGTGACGAATACGATCGCGTGCAGTATCCGCTCATGCTGGCCAACGTCGGCGACCCCTTGGCGATGAATGCCATGATGAATGGCGATGGGCGCGTCACCATCCTATTTACCCGGTACGTGAATGACTCGTTGCCCGGTATCGCGGGGTATGTCTCGGCATGCAATTTCTATCCCAAGAGCACGTTTGCGGCGAGCAACGAAGACGAAGTCATCTATGCGCGGGTCGCCAATGCTGCGGAGATCCCATCAGAATGGCGCCGCTCGATGCGTGGGACCATCGTCCACGAAAGCAAACATCTGGCATCGTTCGGCATTCGGTTTGTGGATGGGACTCCATTCGAAGAAAGCTGGTTGGAGGAGAGCACTGGCCGCATCGCCGAAGAGCTCTATGCGCGCACGTTTAGTTCTTCCACGCTGTGGAAGGCAAACGCCGGCTTCGCGCAGACCGTTGGCTGCGAATTGTCCCAGTGCGATGATCGTCCAATCATGATGTGGAAGCACTTCTCTGTACTGAATCAATACCTGCGCGGCGTGGATACGCTGACGCCATTGGGAGCCTCGACTGGTGGTGATTTTACGTTTTACGCGAGCGGTTGGTCACTGGTGCGATGGGCGATCGATCACTATGCCGAGAACGAAAGCACCTTTCTGAAGGCACTGGTGCGCGGGGGACAGCTGACGGGTCTCAGTAATCTGACGCGTCAGTCAGGGCGCCCCGCGAGCGAAATGCTGGCGGATTGGGCATTGGCGCAGGCCGTGGACGACGTGCCGGGCTTCACGCCGGCGCGCACCCAGTTGTCATTCCCAAGCTGGAATCAGGCCAGTGTGTTTGCCGGATTGGCCGGTACGTTTCCGGGCGCATTCGAGGCGCGCCCACTGAAGACACGCGCCATGAGATTTGGGAGCTTTACGGCCGCCGTGCCTCGGTTGCGTGGCTTCAGCTTCAGCTACTTTACCTTTGACGGTGCGCAGACTGGATCCCAGGTGTTGGAGTTGCGGGGCGAGGCGGGCACGCTGCTGCCGCCCTCGAGCTTGCGCGTTGCCATTGTGAGACTGGAGTGATCTCGCTCACCCCGAGCGCTCCGCTCTATCCTTCTCCTCGATAGTCGGGGCTGCGCGTACGTCATGATTCTTCGAGTTCTCAGGAAGTCACCCAAAGAGCTGTACCAGCGCGTGATCAGGCGGGCGCTGGACGAGCTCGACCTGATCGTGCCCTCGAAGCCATCAACGCGCTTTTCCTTTGCCG
>JANOPS010000036.1:0-1907 GCA_031421995.1 Gemmatimonadaceae bacterium | reverse complement strand
CCGATTTGCGCGAACGGGTGGAGGATGTCGTGCTGGCGCGCCGCCCCGACTCGACCGAGCGTTTGCTGGAAGTGGCCGATCAGGCCACCGGGCGGGCGGCGAAAGCGGCCGAAGACTTGGAGTGGCGCGATTTGCCGGTTGAAGATCGGCTATCGCACGCGCTGGTACGCGGCATCGACAAATGGGTCGTGGAAGACGCGGAAGAAGCGCGCCAACAATCGTCGCACCCTATCGATGTGATCGAAGGACCGCTCATGCGCGGCATGAATGTGGTGGGTGACCTATTCGGTGAAGGCAAGATGTTCTTGCCGCAGGTGGTCAAGAGTGCACGCGTCATGAAGAAGGCGGTCGCGCACCTTATCCCGTTTATCGAAGCGCTCAAGACCGCCACGAGCAAGAGCGCCGGTCGCGTCCTGATGGCCACCGTAAAGGGCGATGTGCACGACATCGGCAAGAACATCGTCGGCGTGGTCTTGCAGTGCAACGGCTACGAAGTGGTGGACATGGGCGTGATGGTCTCTTGTGCGAAGATCCTCGAGAAGGCACGCGAGGTGAACGCCGACGTGATTGGCTTGTCAGGCCTGATTACGCCGTCGCTTGAAGAAATGACGTTCGTGGCGAGCGAAATGCAGCGACAGGGATTCACGATTCCGCTGTTGATCGGTGGTGCGACCACGAGCAAGGCGCATACGGCGCTCAAGATCGAACCCTCGTACAGCGGGCCGGTTGTCCATGTGCTCGATGCGTCGCGCGCGGTTGGCGTGACCAGCTCGCTGCTGAGCGATGATCGCAAGACGCAGTTTGCCGTGGATGTGCGCGCAGAGTACGAGGCAATTCGTGTGGCGCGCGCGGCGCGTGGCGCGAACGATCGCTTGATTTCTGTGGAGCAAGCGCGGACCAACCGCGTGCCAGTGGATTTCACGGTCCCCGTACCACAGCCAACGTTTACGGGTCCCCGAACGCTCGCCGACTACCCCTTGAACGAGTTGGTGGAACGGATCGATTGGACACCGTTCTTCCAGACCTGGGAGCTGGCCGGCCACTACCCGGACATTCTGCAAGATCCCGTGGTCGGCGAGTCCGCGCGCAGTGTCTTCGCCGACGCGCAGCAGATGCTGCAGCGCATTGTTCGTGAGCGCCACCTTGAGGCGCGGGCTGCCTTCGGGTTCTGGCCCGCCAACGCGGTCGACGACACGGTGGAGTTCTACTCGGACGAGACGCGGGCCCACGTGGTAGCCTCCATCACCATGCCGCGGCAACTGATGGATAAGCGTGGCACTGGTCGCCCCAACTACTGCCTCGCCGATTTTGTCGCCCCCAAAGACAGCGGAGTGCTAGACTTCGTGGGCGCCTTTGCGGTGACTACCGGGCACGGTTTGGAGTCGCTGGTCGCCGAGTTCGAGGCGGATCACGACGACTACAGCTCGATCATGGCGAAGGCCATTGCCGACCGGCTGGCCGAGGCATTCGCGGAGACCTTGCATGAACGGGTGCGTCGGGAGTTTTGGGGGTATGTTCCAGACGAGGCCTTGAGCAACTTTGACCTGATCAAGGAGCGGTATCAGGGGATTCGCCCGGCACCCGGCTATCCGGCGTGCCCGGACCACACCGCCAAAGGACCACTCTTCGCGATGACGGAGGCGGTGGAGCGTGCTGGGATGCAGTTGACTGAGACGTACGCGATGATGCCGGGGGCCAGTGTGAGCGGGTGGTACTTCTGGCGGCCGGAAAGTCGGTATTTTGGTGTTGGGGCGCAGGGGGACCGGTAGGGCTTGGTTCGTGTAGACGGCGCGGTCCCATTCGCGCCTCTTCCGGCACCGTGACAGATTGCGCCAGCGGTTCGTCCTCGTTCTAGCGCAGGTTCTCGCGCCGCCCGTTGTGCGGAGCGACCATATTCATCCTTCGTC
>JANOPS010000035.1:0-2649 GCA_031421995.1 Gemmatimonadaceae bacterium | reverse complement strand
CCATGCGCTCCAGTCCTCGGCCGTTCGCGCCATGTCGCGCGCTGTGTCATCCCACGACAACTTCTGCCCCGGTGCCCGCAGTGGACGGAGCAGAATCCCGTCCTCCCGCTCTTCCATGATCACGTGATCCCCGATGCGATAGCGCTCGAGCGTGATGGCGGGAATGCGAACGCCGCGGGAGTTTCCGATGCGCGCAACTTTGAGCGTGGTCTTGTTCATGTAATAACGGTAATAACATTCGTGCGAAGCGTCAAAAACCGAATCTATGCCTGCCCTCGGGGAAGCCGCTTCATCCGACCCGCATGTCGGCAAGCAAGAGAGATCGCGAACCCGAGCAGCACAGACGGAGGCGCTGCTCAACGGCGTGGGCAGGGCGGTATCGCTGCCCACGACGTACCCAGTATGGGCGTCCTCAGACTGTGGCGAGGCGTGCGTGGCGCCGATGTCGAAGGGCGCGTCCGGTAGGCGGCCAGGATTCGAGCCGTTGCTGAGCCGCCACCAACAATTGTTCAATGCGCCAGGGGAGTCGCCGTTCGCGCACGCATCCCACAGCGCGCCGAAGCAGTTGTGTCATTGCGAGCGCCGCAATGCGGCGGGTGGCAAGACTTGAATGTCTCGGTAAAAGCGCTGGCGCGGAGTTTCGCTGTTGGCCGTTGGCGCCCTGAGTGCAACGTCCGGAATGGTGGCCGGGGAGTTGTCCTTCGCCCTGATGGCCGCGTCGACTTGTCGTCGTACTTCGAGTTCGCGGCTGTAACACTTGCGCAGCTCGACGCGTTGCCCGGGCTTCTTCCCCGGATCGACGACAGCATCGACGTGGTGTTCCCACACGAACCGCACCAGTGGTTTCTCGATCGTACCGGCTTTCAGGTTCCAGATGACAGCCCAGGTTTCGAACTCGTGCAGCCGGAGGATCCGTTGCAACGGGTTCTTTGGATTGTCGTCGTGGAAGAGCGGGAACTCGAAGTTGGGGGCGTCGCCGGCGGTGATGGTGTAGTTCGTGAAATTCACGTGGCCGAGCTGCTTGGGTCCGTCGGCTTTCTTCATGACGCGTGTCGGGGCGTCGTAAAAGAACGGATCCTTGACGGCGACCTGCGTGGGCGAGAGCGGGCGCAACGCGTTCTCGTCCGAATCGTTGATCGGCAGTTTCGGCTTGATCTCCAGCAGGCCGTCCTGATAAGCCGCCTGGAACAGGTACTTCGTGATGAACTGGATGAAGCCAATGACGTACGTGTCATCGTCGGGAACGTCGGTGATGCCGACCATACCGACCGAGAAGTGGATCACCGGCCCCGGGTTCATGCTCACCGCGAGCTGGTCAAACACCTTTGAGGAGGCAGCGGGCGATTCGACCTTGATCGCCCATCCCTGACTGCTGTTGACGCGCATGACGTACCGGTTGACGTGGCAATGACTGCGGCAGGAAGCACAATGTGCGCGACGGCAGGGTGGGACGAAAGGCGTCTCGAGATAGGAATTTCACCGGCGTGGGCGTCACGGGATGCGCGGGTCTGGAGGTGGGTGAGGATCTGGTCGATCACCGACGCATGGGTGATGAACGCGATGATCCGCATGGGCCCGCGACACGTCGGACACGCGAGCGGGTCGACCTCAACTATCTGCGGCAGCTTCGTCGCAAAGCGGCGGGCGGCCTCGGTCGGCGCGAGGCGTGGCGCGGGGATGATCACGGGCGGTGGCTCAAGCGCGACGGGCTCAACCTGACGTCTCATCCCGGCCTGATGTCGCATCCCGCGCGGACGGCTGGCATACCGGTCGTAGTACCGCGTCGTGACGTGGCCTTGGTCGGGGATGTGCACGAGCACCCGGGCAGGAACTCGAGCGGGTCGGCGGTCTCGGTGCCCGCCGACTGGCCTTCCGACTTGTCGGGCCGGGTACGAGGCGCGTCGCGAACGCGCAATCGTCCTCGGGGACCCAGACGGCCGTGTGCACGTGGAATCCGGAGTGCGGCCAGGTGAGCATGCCGACGGCTTGGACCTTTTCGAAGAGCTCGAGGCGTACGAACAGCCGGAGCACGGCGAGGCGGAACGCGTCCGTCAACCGCGCCGTGTCGTGCGCGGACCACGACACGAAGCTCCCGTCCGTCCGGAACCCGCCGTCGGTCATGAGCAGATGCAGGTGCGAATGCCAGTTCGCGCGGGAGCCATGTGTTTGCAGACACGCCACGAAACCAACCGCGAGCTCCCGCTCGCCGGTCAGCGTGCGAATGGCCGCCGTGACGGCGCGGGCGGCGACGCGGGCGATCTCGCCGAGCAGGCGGCGGCGGTCCAGGCAAAAGGCGCGCACCCGCTGGGGGATGGTGAGCACCAGTTGGCGGTGCGGCACGGGTGAGAGGACGCCAGCGTTAACCGGTTCCGTTTCCCGCTCGTCAGGTTGCCGAGGTCGTCCTAGTACGTCGCCACGCGCGGATCGACCTCCGCGCTCCACCGCAGTATTCCGCCCGCAACGTGCGACACGCGCGAAAACCCAGCTGCCTGCAACTGCCGCACCGCCTTCGCACTGCGCACGCCGCTCCGACAAAACACCACAATCTCGCGCGCGGCACTCAATGAGCCGATCTCCGCGCCCAGCGTGCCCAACGGAATCACCCGCGCACCGGCAATGCTCGCGATCTGCACTTCATATGGCTCGCGC
>JANOPS010000034.1:0-1848 GCA_031421995.1 Gemmatimonadaceae bacterium | reverse complement strand
CCCATTTGCTGCTCGGAGCGCATTGGCGCGCAGCTCCGCCTCGCGCGAGGCCGGCTGGCGATCGGTCACGCGCTCAGCACTGCGCCGTCTGCGCTGAGTGTGTTGAGTGTGTTGAGTGTGTAAGGAAGCGGCGGAGGTTGGGCATGGTCAGTAGTTGTCGATCTGGGCCCGTTGCAGCGCCCCCGAGTAATCCACGTAGCCCACCTTGGTTTCTGAATAGAACTCGTACACTTCCCAGCCACCCTCGCGATGCCCGTTCCCAGTCTCCTTCACCCCGCCGAACGGCAGGTGCGCCTCGGCGCCGATCGTTGGCGCGTTGACGTAGGTGATGCCATTGTCGAGGTCCTGCATGGCGCGAAACGCCACGTTGACATTCGACGTGTACACCGACGACGACAATCCATACCGCACGTCGTTGTTCACGGTAAACGCTTCTTCCACGTCGGCCACCTTGATCACGGACAGCACCGGTCCAAAGATCTCTTCTTGCTCCAAGCGCGATCCTGCGGTGACGCCGGAGAAAATCGTCGGCTGGAAAAAGAATCCGTTGTCGAGCGCGCCGCCCGTTGCCCGCGCGCCGCCGCACACCAGCGTGGCACCCTGTTCGCGTCCGACGGTGATGTAGTGCTCGACCTTTTGGCGTGCCGCGTCATTCACCAACGGACCAACGTCGGTCCCCGCCACGCGACCGTCACCGAGCCGCAGCGCGGTGGCCCGTTCGGCGAGACGCGCCACGAACTGATCATGAATCTGCGCCTGGAGAATCAGGCGACTGGTGGCCGTGCACCGCTGTCCCGTGGTGCCAAAGGCGCCCCACAGCACGCCGTCCAACGCCAGATCAAGATCGGCATCGTTGAGGACGATCTGCGCGTTCTTCCCGCCCATCTCCAGCGACAAACGTTTGTGCATGCGACCACACGTTTCGCCCACCACGCGACCAGTCTGCGTGGATCCCGTGAAGGAGATCACCGGCACCTGCGGATGCTCGACCAACGCCTTGCCCACCACTTCGCCGAAGCCGTGCACCAGCTGAATCACCTCGGGCGGCAAGCCTGCCTCGAGCAGAATCTCGACCAGCACGGTGGCCGTGTGCGGCACATCTTCAGCCGGCTTAAGCACCACGGAATTCCCGCAAAGCAGCGCAGGAAACGCTTTCCACGTGGGAATCGCCATCGGGAAATTGAACGGCGTGATGAGTCCGCACACACCAATCGGGCGCCGCATGGTCATCGCCCACTTGTTGGCGAGTTCGCTGGGCACGGTATGCCCGAACAGGCGACGGCCCTCGGTGGCCGCGTAGTACGCCGTATCGATGCCTTCCTGCGCGTCGCCACGCGTTTCCGCGAGCGGCTTGCCCATCTCGCGCGACATGAGATGCGCGATCTCTTCTTTGCGCGCCGCCATGAGGTCGCCCACGCGTCGCAGCACATCACCGCGCGCTGGCGCGGGCGTTCGCTTCCACTGCGCAAATCCACGGACGGCGCTGTCGACGGCACGATTCACGTCGTCAACGCCAGACTCGGGGAACAGGCCGATCAAATCGTGCTGGTCGGCCGGGTTGCGGTTTTCGAAATAGCGATCGGTCGACGGCGCGATCCACTGCCCGCCGATGAAGTTCTTGAAGTTTTTGGACATTCAGGAAAATAGCAGGTGCGCGCGTCAACCCGCGCCGGTCGCGTGACGCTGCGGGTCGTTGTTTCGCGTGATCTAGTACTGCGACCGGTTAAAGAGTAGGTAAATGATCTGTTGGAACGGTGATCGGTACCGTAGATTGACGGATGCCCAGACCTCCTTTGCAGTTTCGGCTTACGACGGCGGACGTCAAGACGTTGGAAGCGCTCGTCCACA
>JANOPS010000033.1:0-4590 GCA_031421995.1 Gemmatimonadaceae bacterium | reverse complement strand
CCATGCGCTCCAGTCCTCGGCCGTTCGCGCCATGTCGCGCGCTGTGTCATCCCACGACAACTTCTGCCCCGGTGCCCGCAGTGGACGGAGCAGAATCCCGTCCTCCCGCTCTTCCATGATCACGTGATCCCCGATGCGATAACGCTCGAGCGTGATGGCGGGAATGCGAACGCCGCGGGAGTTTCCGATGCGCGCAACTTTGAGCGTGGTCTTGTTCATGTAATAACGGTAATAACATTCGTGCGAAGCGTCGAATTCGGGTATTGCCGACGGCGCATGAGCGAAGCAACTGTCGGCTCGAGGGCGGTTGACGCAGTGCAAAACATCGGGCAGTCCGCTCGCAAGAGACGCCCGCGTTCACCGGTTCCGATACGCGCTCGTCAGGTTGCCCATTCCGTCCTAGTACGTCGCCACGCGCGGATCTACCTCCGCGCTCCACCGCAAGATCCCACCCGCAACGTGCGACACGCGCGAAAATCCCGCTGCCTCAACTGCCGCTCCGCATTTGCACTGCGTACGCCGTTCCGACAAAACACCACAATCTCGCGCGCCGCACTGAGTGAGCCGATCTCCGCGGCCAGCGCGCCCAATGGAATCACCCGTGCACCCGCAATGCTCACGATCTGCACCTCATACGGCTCGCGCACGTCAATCAAATCGAAATCGTCGCTGCGCGACAACCGCTCGGCCAGCACCGTGGTCGTGATCTCTGCGACGTCGCGTTCGTCAGACGCCGCGAGAGCGGGCGTTCCACAGAACGCATCGTAGTCGATGAGCCGCGTGATCGTGCGCGTGCCACACGCTGGACACGCCGGGACGCGGGCTATGCGCACCGCGCGGAACTCCAGAGAGCGCGCGTCGATCATCAACAATCGACCAGCGAGCGTGTCACCGATGCCGAGGATGAGCTTGAGCGTTTCCGTGGCTTGAATGAGGACGGCGACCCTGCATGCACACGGCACGACGTTCGGGGTGTCCGCGCTCAGTGTGGCACTCGGCGTCCCGCGGTCCAGTGCTTATCGCTGGCGGCGTCCACGCGCGCCATCGCCCCGCGCGTTGTCGCCGACTGCGCAGGCACAGGTGTTGGCCCCTTTGCGCGACCCCCGGTTTGTCGACCGCGCGCCGGCGCAGGTGTACGCGACGCTCCTCGATGTAGCCACCTATCTCTGCAGCGTCCGTACCATGTACCGGTTGCTCGCCACCTTCCACGAAGTGCGCGCGCAGCGCGTGCATCCTCCGTACGCCGTGCCGCGGCCCGCCGCGACGCGACCGAATCACGTGTGGACGCGGGACATGACGGATCTCCAGCCCCACCAAGCACGCGCGCTACAACCTCTACGTCGTGCTGGATCTGTTCAGTCGCTACGCCGTCGCGTGGATGCTCGCGCGCCGCGAATCGGCGACGCTCGCCATACGGCGCATTCGCATCGCGTGCGCCTGCGAGGGGATTCTGCCGGGGTAACTCACCAGGCACAGTGATCGCGGCAGTATTCTCAAGTCTCGAAGACCCTGCACGAATTGTATGCGGACTTGGGCATCGTGCGGCTCGGCTGGACCTACACATTCACGCCCAGCCGCGGGCGCTAGGATCCACGCCGCGCTGGGGCTCGCGTCAAAGGGGCTCATGGAATAAACTCGAAGTGCCCCGTCGAATTTCCAAGCTCGCACTTCCTTCAACTGCTCTATGTCGCGCTTTCGTATTGCTCTGCTGATCGGATCGCTGGTTCCTGCAGGCGTCGCCACCACAGCTGCGCAGGCGCAAGAATTCCTGGGACTGCGCTACCGCCTCCCATCGGGATGGACCGAGACGGATACGCGCGACGTGCGCGTCCTGACCCCTGCGCCGGGGCGTGCAGCGACACCAGCAATGGGCGTCATACTCGCCGGTGTCGAAGCCACCACGCGTGAGGACAACCGTGTTCAGCTGGGGGCGATAGTCGGCCGCTGGCACGCTGGACTGACGGTCACCGACTCGAGCGAGATCGTCCCGACTGACCTGGGAAGTGCCGGGACACTTCTCATGCAGCGCTTCGATATACAACTGCCGACCGGCGGCAGTCAGACGCGTTTTTTTGCCGTGGTGTTCCGTGGCAGGCAGCGGGGCATCGCGCTGATGGTCTTCAGCTCGGAGCGTGAGTTCAATAACCGGCAGCGGGATATTCGCACGGTGCTCTCCAGTTTGGAGATCGGCACCTCGAGTGCGAATCAGGCCATCGTCGCGCCGGCAGTGGCGAACGGGATGATGGTGGTCGCGGCGACCGCTGCCCCAAGCGCCGCCCCGCCTCGGACCTCCCCACCGGCCAGCGCATCGCCGGCTGGCGGCACGACGCGGTTGCCGACGGGCGACACGCCGGATCTATATGCCGGGTCGCCGGGTTGGCTGCCGAGCGGGCGCGGCGTGCCGATCCCGACGGCGCGCATCGTCAACGGACGACCGCAAGGGCTTTGGTGGTACTACCAGGCCGACGGCAGCCGCTTTGGCATGTCCGTGACGTCCGTCGTCTTTCTGCCGGATGGCGTCACGGCGTCGTCACCCCGATTCGGCGCGGGCGAACTGATCGATGTCGAGGGCCAGCGTGCGCAGCGCGGAAACACCGGCGTTGGCACGTTCACCGTCAGCGGTGGCGTCATCGAGCAGGATCCCGATGGGTTCCTCACCCGCGAGCCATTCACCTCGGGGACGGATGGCGACGGCCCGTTCTTCAAGTCCGGCGGGCGCCTCTACCGGGCGCTGCGCCCCGCCACCCGCGCGCAACTGCTTCGTTCGTGGCAGGCGCCCGGGACACAATACGTGTTCCGCGCCGATGGGACGTATCTCGACGGCACGCTCGACGACGAAGCCGCCCGCCGCGCGACGCCTGGCGCGCGAGGACGCTGGCAACTCGATGGCTACCTGCTGGAAATACGTCCAAACGGGGCGCCGTCGTACATCACGACGATCGGTGCAACCGCTGACAATTATCTCGTCATCGGCAACCAAGTGTTTAATCCGCGGTAGCGACACGAGCACGCAACACGGCGGTTTCGCGTCGTCCTCCACCCCCGATAGTCTCCGACGCGCTACGTTGTGGTGGGCTAGCGTGTGAACTCGTACTCAAGTCTCAGGCTGTCCGCCGTTTGCGTGGCGCCGCCCGGCATGAGCTTGAATGGGAGCGCACGAATGTTGGAAAGCCACTTCGTCTTGATGCGAAACTCGAATGGTGCGGGGGAATCGGCCGTGGCGGTCACGATGTGGGTGTTGCTCGCCTCGTCGACGATCTCAAGACGTGCTTCACCGCGTGCGACGCTGAGCGTTCCCTTCACCGCGATTGCATCAGTGTAGGCGGAGTTGCTCCCGAAGCCCTTCTCGTCGTGTAGGTGCGTGTGCCCCGCACTATCCAGCGGCGAGATGGTGAAGACACAGGTGCTCGTCGTGGTGAAGAGTGCCGTCGTCCTCGATTTGCAGCTGTACATCGCCGCTCCCGGGGCCGGATCACAGGCTGTAACGAGCATCAAAGCGGCGATAAGCGCGAAGGGCAGGCTGATGCTGTGTGGCGGCATGGTCTCGTGGGCGTAGTGCGTCCATCCGGGCGCGCCCGGACACTTCTACAACGTCTACCCCCTGTGTCAGGATAGTTGTCGCATGAGCGGTGCGAACGCATCTCCCGTGTCGATCACCGGACGGGGGGATGAAGTTGGTTCGTATGCAAACCTACAGTGCCGCGTGGAAAGCGCGGGTGGTGCAGCAGTTGATGGGCCCGCGCGCGGTCAGCGCGAAGCGGTTGGCCGCGACCGTGGGCGTGCGGGATGGGAATTTCGATCGGAGTCGGTTGAGTATACGGCGCGCTCGCCGCCCCCGCGAGCGCCGCCAGACGGGCGGCGGCTTGCCGGCTGACGCGATCGCGCGCCTCGTGGGCCGTGCGACCGGCCGTTCCAGTTGGCGGGACGATGCCAACGGGGACCGATCTGACGTACCGTCGGGACTGCCGCCCACGCCACAGGTCCCCGCGTCGTCGCGGGGCGTCGGGGGGGGCGCACTCATGGGCCTCGGCGGACGGGCGTGGGCACGTGACGGGCCCGGAGGTCGGGGTGTGTAGATGCTGCGCGCCGCCGAGGCCGCGTCGGGCATACGCGCTCCGGAACCGAGGAGCGCCGAGCGTACGCCCACCGACCGCGCTGCCTGTCACCATTCCTTTGCGCAACGGGGGCTTTCAACGCGCCATCCGGGTGGCCCGGGCCGAACGATGCGTGCGGTGCCGAGCGGACCGACCATCCTCGCAATGCAAAGCATCGGGCAGTCCGCTCGCAACAGACCCCAGCGTTAACCGCTTCCGTTTCCCGCTCGTCAGGTTGCCCAGTTCGTCTTAGTACGTCGCCACGCGCGGATCGACCTCCGCGCTCCACCGCAGTATTCCACCCGCAACGTGCGACACGCGCGAAAATCCCGCTGCCTGCAACTGCCGCACCGCATTCGCACTGCGCACGCCGCTCCGACAAAACACCACAATCTCGCGCGCGGCACTCAATGAGCCGATCTCCGCGCCCAGCGTGCCCAACGGAATCACCCGCGCACCGGCAATGCTCGCGATCTGCACTTCATATGGCTCGCGC
>JANOPS010000032.1:0-3758 GCA_031421995.1 Gemmatimonadaceae bacterium | reverse complement strand
CAGGGCCTTACCCGCGTGGGTGAGGTCGTGGGCACGCCAGAGTTTATGAGCCCTGAGCAAGCCAGTGGTGACGCGGTAGACGGGCGCAGCGATCTCTACGCGGTGGGTCTCGTGGCGTGGTTTGCGCTGACCGGCGAGTTGGCGATCAGCGGCGAAACCACGCAGAAGGTGCTCGTCAAACAACTCACACAAGCCGTGCCGCCAATTGCGGAGCGGCGCACTGATCTGCCCGCATCGCTGGCCAGCGTGATTGATCGGTGCGTGAAGAAGGATCCTGCCGAGCGGTTCGCGACGGCGGAAGCGTTGGTAGAAGCCGTCGAGAACACCGCACTCCGTGGTGCCGAGATTCCCTTGCCGATTCGGCTGTTCGCCGATGAGCTTGGACAGGTGGGCTTCATTGTGCTTGGCAGCGCGTTCGTTCTTCCGCTGTTCTATTTCTTCCTCACGCAGACCATCCGCTTCGATCTCGATGCCATCCTTCCGATGGTGTTGGTCGCCGCCGCGCTCTGGGGTCGTGTCGCACAAACCGGACAGCAGGCACGACGTCTTGTCGTGCGCGGGTTCGGACTGACGGAGATCCAGAGCGGGTTTGCAGCGCTTGCTGCCGAACGCGCCGCCGAGCGTGCGCAGTTGCGCGCGGATCCCGCTACGGTGTCGCGTCGCCGCAAGCAGCTCTTTGGCATGGTCGGCGCGTTCATGATGTCGTTTGTGTTAGTTGAGTGGGTACGTGCCACCATGCGCACGGAATACGCACCGGGACTGTTCCAGGTCTCGCGGCCCGGCATCGTGATTCTCTACTCGGCGACCGTGATGCGTGGGATCGCGATTGTCATGGTGCTGCGCAGTCCGTTGCGGCGCCCGGTCGGCGAGTTGTTATTTGGGCTGTTTTGGAGGGGACCGATCGGGCGCGGTCTATTGGCGCTGTTCGCGCGCGGCGTGGCGCGGCCGGTTGGGGCGGGGCCCACGCTACCGAGTATTGCACCGCGCAGTGGCGTGTCGTTGAGCGCGGCGCGGGTGAGTGGCGGCGGTGCGGCGCGGACACCGCCATCGGGTTCCACGACGCCTGTGCAGGCTACGCTGGAACAAAGGGTTGAGGCGCTCGAGCGGTGGAGAGCGGGGATGGGCGAGTAGGTCGTCGGGGGATCGTACGTATGGCGCGGCTGTAACGCGTGGCGCCTCCCGGCTAACTTATCCCACGTATGATTCCCCAGAACAGTGCACCGCGGATCTCCCTCGAGGACCTCTATGGAGAGGAAACGGCCGAATGGATGCGACTCACGCCACAAGAACGCTGGACGGCGATGACGCGCCTCGCCACATGGTACCACGCACTCGGCGGCACCAGTGATCCCGACCCAGATCCGGCAAGTCCTTTCTACGATCCAGCAGTACGACGTCCCCGTCCTGTTGATGGGCGGCCAGGCATGCGTGTTGTACGGCGCGGCCGAGTATAGTCGCGACCTCGACCTCGCCGTACTCGCCACCGAGACCTCCCTTCCCAAGCTCGCGCTCGCGATGCGTGCACTGGCCGCCACAGTGATCGCTGTTCCACGCTTCGAGCATCAGTTCCTTGAGCGCGGACACGCCGTGCATTTTAGCGTGCCGGACCCCACGGCCGCCCCACTGCGCGTGGACATCATGAGTCGCATGCGCGGCGTACAACCCTTCGCCGCACTCTGGGACCGTCGCACGACCGTGATGCTCGATGCCGACGGTACGCAGGAAGCAATCACCCTCGAGGTCATGGCGCTCGAAGACTTAGTGTCCGCCAAAAAGACGCAACGCGACAAGGATTGGCCCATGATTCGGCGCTTGGTCGACGGGTCGTACGATGGCGCACGAGACGACGTGGGCACCGCCGCGGCCATCGATTTTTGGCTCGCCGAACTGCGCTCACCCGAGTTTCTGATCGAGTGTGTGCAACGGTTTTCCGATGCCGCCGCTCGGTCTCGACGGCCCGCTGTGGTGGCCGCGTTGGCCAACGGAGATATCGCGCAAGCGCTGGCTGACGAACAATCGGTGGAGATGGCGCTCGACAAGAGCTACTGGCTCCCGTTGCGGCGCGAGCTCGAGGCATTGCGCCATCAGGCTCGACGCGACCCGTAAACCTGCGCGGCACGATGCGTAACTGCACCGATGGGAACTAGTAGTACGTGACCGAACCGCTCTATGGTATGATACAAGGTGCGAGCACAATTCGCACCTTGCAAAATGAAACACTGGCTTTGGTATTGCACGCTATTGACAGACTCTCTGGCCCCCTACTCAGCCAATACCTCAAAGACTTCCCATGCGTCGCACTGCTCGGGGTGAGACAGTGCGGAAAGACGACACTGCTCAAACAGTTGCTTGACACTTGGCGACATTTTGACCTCGAACGGCGTGCCGACTACGCCGTTGTTGCCAATGACCCAGACACTTTTCTCAGGCTCAACCCGCGCCAAGTCGCCATCGATGAAGCGCAGCTACTTCCTGAGCTCTTCTCGGCACTGCGCGTCGCGATCGACGATCACCGCAGCGAGAATGGACGATTCGTCGTGACCGGGTCAAGCTCGCCAGCGCTGGTACGCTCGCTCAGTGAGAGCCTCGCGGGACGCGTCGCCATCATTGAGATGGCGCCGTTCGCCTGGGCGGAGGTGACCGAGACCATCGGCGCCGAGCGAAAAATCCTTACCGCCCCAACCCCCGCACCAGCACATCGGGGAAATCCCCGAACATCCCGTCCACACCCAGCTTCGCAAACTCGCGAACCTCGTTGGTGGGATCACCACGATAGCGCGCGCCCAGAAACGCCGGCTCCGATCGCAACGTCCACACATGCACCAGCAGCCCGACCGCATGCGCATCACGTATGACCGACGTCGGCACCGCCGCGCTATCCGCACCAACAATCATGCGACTATTCACGCCCACCGCATCGGCGAATCGGGCAATGGCGGCCAACGAATCGGGTGTCGCCTGCGCCCGCGTTGACAACAGCATCACCAATCGTACACGCGTTTGTGTGCGCAGCGCACGCAGCGGCGGCGCTTCAAAACTCTGGATAAACACGGCGGCATCCCGACGATCCAATCCACGCGCTCGCAATGCTTTCAAGAGGCGCGGCTCCAGTGGCAACCCGATCGACGCGAAATGCGTGGGATGCTTGATCTCCGGGTACACGCCCACCACCCGTCCGCGTCGGCGACCTGCGCTATCGGCAAGTGCCAACACCTCGTCGAACGTGGGAACGACGTAACGTCCATCAAACGCATGCGAGCGAAATGACAGTCGTTCATTGGCCCGCAGCGTGCGCAGTTCGGCCAGTGTGAAGTCTTCGGTAAACCACCCAGTCACCGTGTCGCCATCAATCATCTTTCGCGTGCGACGCGCCGGGTACACCTGAGCTACGTTCGTCGTACCGCCGATCTCGTTTTCGTGGCGCGCAATCAAGACACCATCTTTCGTAGCAACGAGGTCTGGCTCGATGTAGTCGGCGCCCATCGCAATGGCCAGTGCATACGCCTCGAGCGTATGCTCGGGGCGGTGACCGCTCGCCCCCCGGTGCGCAATAATGATCGGCAACCGTTCGCCGGCAACACCAGCTGCCGCGACCGGCGCCGTCAATCGACAACCAGCGGCGAGGGTGCCGGCGCACACCATCGCCAGCGCGTGGGCGCACAGCGCACGAGCGAACCGCGAATGCGCGAACCGCGCACGGGTGCTTGGCGCAGACAATTTAGGGAGCTTCGGGTGGAGTCTCATAGTGGGGAAACTAC